>DXFY01000071.1 GCA_019114205.1 Candidatus Tidjanibacter gallistercoris
ATAACGGCCGACCTCAAGGGAGCCGATTACCAGAAAAAACTGGTATGGCGCACGACCGAGGGGTTCAATGTCCGCCCGTACTACCGGGCCGAAGACCTCGAAGGAATCAAGTATTTAGGTAAAAAAAGCGGAGAATTCCCCTACGTCAGGGGAAACCGGTGCAACAACCGCTGGCGCATCCACGAAACCATCGCGGTAAAAGATGCGGCCGAGGCCAACCGCCTCGCCCTGCATGCGGTGGAAACGGGTGCAGAATCCATCGGTTTCGACCTGTCGGAAAAGCTCTCCGCGCAGCAGGTCGCCGACCTGCTCGCAGGCATCGACCTGAACGCCACCGAGCTGGCTTTCGGCGGGAAGCCCGACGCCGAGCTGCCCGACAAGGTGCTGTCGGTGGCTGCCGCCAAAAAGGCGGACCCGGAGAAATTCCGCGTCTTCTTCGGCTACGACCCGCTCATCCGGCAGCTTTCGCTCACGGGCGCTTTCTGCGACGGCGACGACGGACAGCAGTGTTACAAGACCATCGCCGGGTTCGTCCGGGGGGCCAAGGCATGGCCCAAGGCGAAGTTCGTGACCGTATCGGGCGAAACGTTCCAGAACAGCGGTTCGACCATCACCCAGGAGCTGGCCTTCACGCTCGCCGCAGGGCACGAATACATCGTGAAACTGACGGAAGCGGGGCTGAGCGCCGAAGAAGCGGCCCGGACCATCCGTTTCTCGATGGCAGTCAGCTCCAACTACTTCATGGAGATGGCCAAGTTCCGTGCCGGACGCATGCTCTGGGCCAACATCGTGAACGCCTACACGGGCGGCTGCGCCCGCAAGATGTTCACCCACGCCGTGACATCGGGCTGGAACATCACCGCCTACGACCCCTACGTAAATATGCTGCGCGGTACCACCGAGGCGATGAGCGCTTCCCTCGCGGGCGTGCACTCGCTGGAGGTACTCCCGTTCGATACGGCCTACGAGAGCCCCACGGAGTTCTCCTCGCGCATCGCCCGCAACGTGCAGCTGCTGCTCAAGAACGAGTCCCATTTCGACAATGTGGTAGACCCCGCCGGCGGTTCCTACTACATCGAAAACCTCACGCAGAGCATCGCCGAACAGGCATGGAAGCTCTTCAGGGAGGTGGAGGAACGGGGCGGTTACACGGCCGCCTTCCGCGACGGTTTCATTCCCGACGCCGTGAAGGCTTCGGCCGAGGCGAAGGACAATGCCGTGGCCACGCGCCGCATCGTACTCCTCGGCACGAACCAGTATCCGAATTTCAACGAGGTGGCCGACAGCGCCATCACCGAGGCTTGCATCACGCCGCAGGCATGGGATGCCAAAGTGCTGCGCCCCTACCGCGGCGGCATGTCGTTCGAGCAGCTCCGCCTGAAGGTGGACCGCAGCGGCCGCAGTCCGCGGGCCTTCATGCTCACCTGCGGCACGCTCGCCATGGCGCGCGCACGTTCGCAGTTCGCATGCAACTTCTTCGCCTGCGCAGGCATCCGGGTGGTGGACAACACCTTCTTCCATTCGGTGGAGGAAGGTGCGAAAGCCGCGCTCGACTCCGGCGCCGAAATCGTGGTCATCTGCGCCGCGGACGACGATTACGCAACGCTCGCCCCGAAAGCGAAGGAGCTGCTCGGCGAACGGGTTCTCTTCGTCGTGGCCGGTGCGCCGGCATCGCAGCCCGAACTCGAAGCGCAGGGCATCACCCGCTTCATCAGCGTAAGGAGCAACGTACTCGAAACCCTCAGGGAGTACGTTAAGGAACTCGGAATCTAACAGGGGTAACACACGACAGAACGATGAGAGCAAAATTTTCAGACTTAACATACGAAGGCGGGCCCGCCAAGTGCTGCCACGCCGGAAAGGGCGGCCACGGCGAAAACGTGTGGATGACCGCCGAGCAGATACCCGTCAAGGGCTCCTATACGGAAAAAGACCTCGAAGGGCTCGAACACCTCAACTATGCGGCCGGCATCGCCCCGTTCCTGCGCGGCCCGTACAGCACCATGTACGTGATGCGTCCGTGGACCATCCGCCAGTACGCCGGCTTCTCGACCGCCGAAGAGAGCAACGCCTTCTACCGCCGCAACCTCGCATCGGGGCAGAAGGGTCTTTCGGTGGCGTTCGACCTCGCCACCCACCGCGGCTACGACGCCGACCATCCGCGCGTGGTGGGCGACGTGGGCAAGGCGGGCGTTTCGATATGCTCCGTGGAGGACATGAAAGTGCTCTTCGACGGCATTCCGCTCGACCAGATGTCCGTGTCGATGACGATGAACGGCGCCGTGCTTCCCGTACTGGCCTTCTACATCGTCTCCGGACTCGAACAGGGCGTCCGCCTCGACCAGATGGCCGGCACGATACAGAACGACATCCTCAAGGAGTTCATGGTGCGCAACACCTACATCTACCCGCCCGAATTTTCCATGCGGATTATCGCCGACATCTTCGAATACACGGCCAAAAACATGCCCAAGTTCAACTCCATCTCCATCTCCGGCTACCACATGCAGGAGGCGGGGGCAACGGCCGACATCGAGCTGGCCTATACGCTGGCCGACGGTCTGGAGTACATCCGCGCCGGCATCAATGCGGGCATGACCGTAGACCAGTTCGCGCCGCGCCTTTCGTTCTTCTGGGGCGTGGGCATGAACCACTTCATGGAAATCGCCAAGATGCGTGCCGCAAGGCTCCTGTGGGCTAAAATCGTGAGCCGGTTCAATCCGAAGAACCCGAAATCCATGGCACTGCGCACGCACAGCCAGACTTCGGGCTGGTCGCTCACCGAGCAGGACCCGTTCAACAACGTGGCCCGCACCGCCATCGAAGCGATGGGCGCAGCACTCGGACACACGCAGTCGCTGCACACCAACGCACTGGACGAGGCCATCGCGCTGCCGACGGACTTCTCCGCACGTATCGCCCGCAACACGCAGATTTACATACAGGAGGAAACGTACATCACGAAGGAGGTGGACCCGTGGGCTGGCTCCTACTACGTGGAGGCGCTGACGCACGAAATCGCCCACAAGGCATGGGAGCACATTCAGGAAATCGAAAGCCTCGGCGGTATGGCGAAAGCCATCGAAACGGGCATTCCGAAGATGCGCATCGAGGAGGCTGCCGCACGCAAGCAGGCCCACATCGACTCCGGCAGCGAAATCATCGTGGGCGTGAACAAGTACCGCCTGCCGAAAGAAGACCCCATCGACATCCTGGCGGTGGACAACACGGCCGTGCGCGAGGCGCAAATCAAGCGGCTGCAGGAGCTGCGTGCCAACCGCAACGAGGCCGACGTGCAGCGCGCGCTGGCTGCCATCACCGAATGTGTCCGCAGCGGTCAGGGCAACCTGCTCGAACTCGCCGTGGAAGCCGCCAAGGTACGGGCCTCTCTCGGCGAAATATCCGACGCCTGCGAAGTGGTGGTCGGCCGCTACAAAGCCGTAATACGTTCCATATCGGGAGTTTATTCAAGCGAAGTGAAAACAGACGAGAATTTCGCGAAAGCCAAGGCGATGGCCGAGGAATTCGCACGCAGGGAAGGGCGCCAGCCGCGCATCATGATTGCCAAGCTCGGCCAGGACGGCCACGACCGCGGCGCCAAGGTGGTAGCTACGGGCTATGCCGACATCGGGTTCGACGTGGACATGGGCCCGCTGTTCCAGACACCGGCCGAAGCGGCCAAACAGGCCGTGGAAAATGACGTGCACGTGGTGGGCGTATCGTCGCTCGCCGCCGGACACCTCACCCTCGTACCGCAGATAATCGCCGAACTCAAGAAGCTGGGCCGCGAAGACATCGTGGTCATCGTGGGCGGCGTAATCCCTGCTCAGGATTACGAGGAACTCTATGCCGACGGCGCTGCCGCCATCTTCGGCCCCGGCACGCCAATCGCCACGGCAGCAATAAAAATCCTCGAAATCCTCATGCAGGAATAATCCATTTCTGCCGGAATGCTGCAAGAAGGGCGTCCGCAATGCGGGCGCCCTTTCGTATTCGCACTCTCGGTCGACTGTCGCACGAAGAATCGCGCCCCCCATACCCCGCCGCCGGATACACCGCCCGACGGCGACCTGCAATCGCACAACATCTATTGCCCGCAGCGCCGGCAGGTGTCCCAAAATATTGCTTCTTTCCCGCAGAAAACCTACCGCATGCTATCCCCGACCGAATTCCGTAACAATACCATGTTTCCCGGCCACCCGACTGCACCGTACCCAGAACAACTATTTCCTGCCTTCCTTTCGTCAAGCATCCGATGCGGCACATCCCGTTCCGCTTCCCGACTGGCGCATGCTCCGCCCGACGAGCGCGGCACCCGTGAAAACCGACCGCTACCATATGCCTCCTACGGCCGTTCCCTCGCCTGTTCTCGTGCGCGATAAACAAAGAACAGCCGACCACACGACCGGAGCCGCAGCCGGTTCCTACTGTTCGGACACACGATGCAAACCCTTCATTCCCCGCCCGACGCATACTCCACTCAACGAACGAGGGTACCCGCAAAAACCGGACTTTCCCGCATACCTCCTGCTGCCGTGACACAGCCTGCTCGCGCTCGCGACAAGCACCCGAACGGCCAGCCACACGACCGGAGCCGCAGCCGGTTTCCGCTGTCGGGCACACGATGCGCCCCGATCCGGGTCGTTCGAAGCAACGCATAAAGCGCATAAAAAGGGCGGTCGCTCAAGCGTCCGCCCTTGTCGCAAGGCCGCCGGATGTCTTGCCGGCACTCCCCCGTATCATTACTCGTAATAGGTAAAAGAATAGCTGGCACTGTCGCCGTCGTCGTCCTTTGTGGTGATACGTACAATACGGCCCGCACTATCCGTTTCATACGTCACCGACATGGTGCTCGTCCCGGTACCGAAACTTTCCACGCGAAACGACGAAAGCAGTTTATCGCAGCCCATTCCGACGAAACGGGGCAGCACAATCTCGGCAGGCCAAAGGCAATCCCACCATCCATAGACCAACAATCCGTTTATATCGATGCTGTAATCATTGTCGTACGTTCCGTAAGTGCATGCAAACGCATCTCCCGTATCGGAACCCTCTTCGCCGCCGAGGGACAACACGGCATCGGCCGACACGATGTTGCCGTCGCGCCACTCGATATTCCCTACATGCAGGCCTGCATCGCTCTGTATCCGGGCAAGCCCTTCCGCACCGTACGTATAATCCCGCCGTACTTCCGAGCCGTCCTCCGATGTTGTCTTCAGGCTCGTTACACGCCCCGAACCGTCCAGCGAGAAATCGCACGTATAAGGATACCTGTCGCCGTAGTCGCACGTCACCGTCAGTCCGGCATCCCGCCATGCGTACGATATTGTGGTGCCGGTTTCGGCCACATCTTTCTCCCGCACGTCGACACGCGACAAACGCCAAATACTGTCGTAATGGAACACGACTTCCGTCTCGAACGGCTCTCCCCAGAACGACGAAACGTACGAAACGGATTTTACATAATGAATCCCTTCTGGTTGGGCACCGGTACCGCGCTGCATATCGCAGGATGCGGTCAGCACGGCCAGCACCATCCAACAAGCCGCCCCTACAAAAAACAATCTCTTTTTCATCGGTCATTCGTTGTTTTCGTTTAACAATACCCCTGCCCTGAGAACGGACACAGGCTGTCCCTATCCGACCGCGTGCGGCAATCTTTCCGCCGAATGCACCGGATATTTGCAAAGGTACGCATCCGATACAACGAATGCAACATATTATGTTTAACAGTTTTTAGGTCGGAAGTATGAAAAGAGACGGCCCTCCTCCGCTCCGGAAGGCCGCCGTCTACCGCGTTCCGCGCTGCCGGTACGCATCCGCGCAACAGTCGTCCGATACGAGCGCATGCCGCACCCGCACGACGGAAGCTTAGAATTTGAAACCTACCCCCAACATCGGCAGCCCCCAGTCGATGCCGGCGTAATACATCGGATTTCCTCCTTCCGCGCCGCCCAGCGCCAGCGAAGCATTCCCCGCGGAAAGCGTCAGCATCCAACAGTCGTTGATGAAATAATTCAGCGTCGGCACCACGGACAGTACCCCGAAATTGGCCTTCATGCTGCCCTTCTCCGTTGTGTCGCCCATTTTGTATACCGACCACGAAGAGAAACCGACATACCCGATGAATCCGTTGAACGACAGATAGAATCGGTTGGCCAGCGGAAGATAGTAATTGACATTGGGCCCCACGAACCAACCGAGCACACCATCCTTATATACTACGCGGTCCGACGCTGGCGCAAATGTACTCGCCTCATATTTCACCTTGCCTTTCTGCCAAGCATTCACGACCCCTGCGGACATGCCCACCGACAACCGGTCGGTCGTAAAATACTCGAACCGGGGAACAAAAGCCGCAAGATTGTACGAATCGGACATCTTCACCCCGCTCATACCGCCGTCATACGGGAACGTGCCCGCAGTATTCAGACCGATACCGCCTTTTACAATCCAGTCGCCGGAGGAAACCTGCGCCATCGTCGCTCCGCATATCGTCAGCGCAGCGAACAAAACAATCATCTTCTTCATAGATTAATAATTTTATGGTTTGGTAATAACTCGGTTGTTGCAATATTAGGACATGAAAATAATAAAAACAATGATAATTACCAAAACCGTGCACTGCCGCGAGCGCAGATTTTTCGAATTGAAACATACCAATACCGAATGTGCGGCCGAATTCACCCACAAAAAACAGCCGCATTATTTTTTATTCTGAAAAACTGTCGTACTTTTGCGGGCGAA
>DXFY01000072.1 GCA_019114205.1 Candidatus Tidjanibacter gallistercoris
TTATTGCTAAGAACTATTTGACGCACGACGAATTGGATTCTTTGAATCGGCTGGTCGTCATCTTTTTGGAAACAGCCGAATTTCGAGCCAAAAATCGGCAAGACCTCACGATGAATTTTTGGCGGGAGAACGTCGACAAAATACTATTATCAAATGACCAACGATTGTTGCCCGATACAGGAACAGTCAGTAAGATTCAAAAGAACGAGTTTGCATATCAGGTTTACGAGGAATTTAATGCCCGACGCAAACGTAAGGAAGCCATCGAAGCGGATTGCGAAGACATGGAGCAACTGAAGGAATTGGAAACCGAAATACGACACCGAACGAAATGATTCACAAGACGCACAAATAGACACCCAAAGCCACCCAAAAGCGCACGCCCTTCCACCCTATGGCTCGGCAGGATGCTGAAAACGAACCTCCGACGGATTGTGGACCGGGGAAATGGCAGACAAGGCGCAATACTTGCAGGCAATGGAACGCAGTCCGATAAACGACCTTGAGTGCGCATCCTGCTACAATCGGCATTAACCGACCGAACAGACGACAGAGTGGTCATTTTCAAAGGAACTACCCCAATCATACTCTTACGAAGGGTACGAGGGATAATACGCGACTGGAGCTGACCTCAATCTAAAGCAAGCTATACGGAATACAAGCCAGCGGGTATATACCGGACAAGGATTTAGCGAAGCTGTGCCTAGTAACGACCACCGGCCTTGAATCAGCCGTAAAACGAATACAGACCGGTTTGCTCCGAACTGCGATGGCCTTACCCGTGCATCCGCCTTCTGAATTCGGAGCAGACAACGGCCGTAGCCACGGCCACGTTCAGCGACTCGGAACCGTGCCTTTCTGCCGGCCAAGGAGGGATGAAGAGTTTTCTGTCCACCAGAGCGGCCACCTGCGGCGAAATGCCGCGCCCTTCGCTGCCCATGACGACGATGCCGTCGGCCGAAAGTTCCGACCGGTAGATGTCGTCCCCTTCGAGAAACGTTCCGTAAACGGGCACCTCCCGGCGCACCGCCTCTGCGAGCGTCTCTTCGAGCGGGCCGTATCCTACGGCCACGCGGAACAGGGCCCCCATCGTGGCCTGAACCGTTTTCGGATTGTAACAGTCCGCCGAGTCGGGGGAACAGAACACGGTACCGATACCGAACCAGTCGGCAATCCGCAGAATCGTTCCGAGGTTTCCGGGGTCCTGCACTCCATCGAGACACAGCGCGAGCCCTTGTCCGAGGGGCGGCATTCCGGCGCCGCGCCGGGGCATGCGAATCACGGCGAGCATATCCGATGCAGTCCGCAGGTGGCTCATGCGCTCCATCTCGCCGGGCGATACCCGCTCCACGATACCGCGGCGCAGGGCCTCCTCCAGTCCCTCCCCTCCGACACCTTCGGTCACATAAATACAATCGATGTCGGCGCCGCTGGCAAGGGCTTCGCCGACCATCTTGCGCCCTTCGGCCGCAAAGAGGCCGCATTCGCTGCGTGCCGCCTTGTCCGAGAGCGACTTCACCAATCGGATACGTGCTTTGGTGAGCATGGTCAACCGAGTATGGTGAAGGCGATGTTGATGAACTGCACCACGCCGTAGCCGAGCGCCTTCTCGTCGGGCCGGAAGGTGGACGTATGAACCCTGCCCGCCGCACGGCCGGCGAAATATTCGCCGTCGCCGCCCACCCCCAGCCGGTAATATACCGAAGGGTATTCGAGCGTATAGTATCCGAAATCCTCCGCCGTGGGGCGCAGTCCGAGCGGCACCACGGCATCGTCGCCGAAGAGGGCCGCCGTAGCATCGGCCACACGCTGCGTGAGTTCCTCGTCGTTGTACACGCACGGATACCCCTCGCCTATTTCCACCTCGGTAGTCACGCCGAAACGGGCATCCACCTCGGCCGCAGCCTCGCGCACGAGCTCCTTCACGCGCCGCCTCCATCCTTCGTCGAACGTCCGCATCGTTCCTTCCATATAGGTTCGGTCGGGCACCACGTTCGTGGCACCGTCGGCCTCCACCCTGCCGATGGAGACGATGGAGGGCAGCGAGGGCGACGGATTGGCGGACGGAATGTCGTACAGCAGCCGGACGAGTTCGGCTGCCGCCCGCACCGGGTCCTTAATCTTTTCCCGCAGCGCGGCATGCCCCCCGACGCCGTTCACACGGAAACGGAGCTCGTCGCCCGACGCCATGTACTTCCCCTTGCGGAAGCCGAACGTGCCGGTCTTCAGCATAGGTTCCACATGCTGGCCGACGAACGCCACGACGCGATAGCCGTCGAACGGGCGCTCCTTCATCACCAGCGAGGCCCCGCCCGGATTGAGTTCCTCGCCGGGCTGGAAGAGTCCGAACACCGTTCCGCAGAAACGGTCGCGGTGCCGGTTGATGATTTTCAGCGCGCCGAGCAGCATCGCCGTATGCATGTCGTGACCGCAGGCATGCATCACCCCTTTGTTGACGGAGGCGAACTCCGCCCCGGTCGCCTCCGTAATGGGAAGCGCATCCATGTCGGCCCGAAGCACGAGGGCGTCCCGTTCGCATCCGGGACGCCGGGCCGTACCCTCGATACGTGCCAGAACCCCCGTCCCCGCCACGGAACGGTATTCGACGCCCTCGTGCTGCAATGCCTCGGCGACGAGTTTCGACGTCCTGTATTCCTCGAACGACAGTTCGGGATGCTGGTGCAGGTTCCTGCGCCACATCATCACATGCAGAAACTCTCCGAGCGCCTCGTTTACGATGGTCTGTTTTTCCTTGTTATCCATAGCTCAACGGCCTTCACGGCCCGATGTTACCTTTTCAATATTCTTCCGCCCGTCCCCCCTGCGGAAAGTTCCCCGAACCGCCGCATCCCGCGGCAGGTTTCCCTCCTGCGGGCAGCACAGCCGCAACCGGAAGGAAACCGGCCCGTCCGACTTTCCGCGCCGTAGTTCCGCCCGGATTCCGGCACGGGCGGTACGTCCCGTTCAGACGATATTCTTCGGCAGCAGCCGCTTCGCCTCCCCGACATCGATACCCCTGCGCCGGGCGTAATCGTCAAGCTGCCGGGCATCTATCTTTCCGACATCGAAATACTTCAAGTCCGGGTCGGCGAATATCAGCCCGCACAGCGATTCGCCCGGCTCTATCATATAACTTTCGGTCAGCTTCATCCCCGCGACCCGTTCCGCGTCCAGCAGTTCGAAGATTTCCCGCTTGAGCGAATGGTCCGGGACGGCCGGATAACCGAACGCCATGCGCGCCCCCCGGTAAGCTCCTGCAAGCACCGCTTCGACCGGCTGCGGTGCCCCCTGCTCGAATCCCCACAGGTCGCGGCGGACGGTCGCATGCACCGCCTCCGCCAGCGCCTCGGCCAACCGGTCGGCCAGCAGTTTGACCATGACGGCCCCGTATTCGTCGCCGTCATCGCGCATCGTTTCAATCAACTCGTGCAGGCCGAACCCCGCGCTGGCAGCGAACAGACAGACATAATCGTTCCCTGCTCCTTCCGGCAGCAGGTAATCGGCGAGCGAACGGTTTTCGGCAGCCGATACGGTCTGGTTCCGCAGTTGCGGTAGCACGGTCTGCCGCCCCTCCCGGACGACCACGATATCGTCGCCACGCGAAAAGGCCGGCAGGATTCCGACCACCGCACGGAGCGTGAGCAGCCGCTCGCGGCCGATACGGTACAACAGCGCCTGCGCGTCGTCCACGATTTTCCGCGCCTCCTCTCCCTTGTCCGGAGAAAAAAGGATTTCCGGCCAGCGCCCCTTCAACCCCCAGGAAGCGATGAAATGGCTCCAGTCTATATAAGGTATTACATCGCCTATCGGATAATCCAATAGGTGCCGGATACCCGGACAAAGCGGCCGGACTGCATCTTCGGGCCGTTTCCGGTGCCGGTTCGCACGGGCCTGCTCAAGGGGAAGCAGGCGTCCCTCGCCGTGTGCCGCCGCATAACTGCGGCGCAGCTCCTCCTGCCTGCTGCGCAGGTCGGCGAGAAAAACGTCCCTTTCGGGGCCGAACAGCCTGCCGAGCGCAACCACGTTTTCCGACGCATCGCGGCAGTGAATGACCGGGCCGGAATATTCCGGCGCTATCTTGACCGCAGTGTGCACGCTCGATGTCGTCGCGCCGCCCACCACCACGGGAATGTCGAGTCCGCGCCGCTCCAGCTCCCGGACTACCTGAATCATCTCGCCGAGCGAAGGCGTTATCAGCGCACTCAGCCCGATGACGTCGGCGCCCCACGCGACCGCCGCATCCACGATGTCATCGCATGCGACCATCACGCCGAGGTCTCGGATAAGGTAGCCGTTGCAGGACATCACCACCGACACGATGTTCTTCCCGATATCATGTACGTCGCCTTTCACGGTAGCGAGCACGGCCTTCCGCCGGCCTCCTTCGGCAGTTTCCGCACGGCCTTCCTCGATGAGCGGCGTAAGGGCCCCCACGCCCTTCTTCATCACGCGGGCCGTTTTCACCACCTGCGGCAGGAACATTTTCCCCTGCCCGAACAGGTCGCCCACATGCTCCACGGCAGGCATGAAACAGCGGTCGATGACCTCCAGAGGCGTCATACCCTCCCGCACGGCATCCAGCGCATCGTCGCCTATGTAGTCCGCAATGCCCTTCACTACGGCATGGTAAATCCGTTCGCACGCCGGCAACGACCGCCAGCCATCATCCGCGGCGTTCCTCGCACCGGCCTCCCGTTCGCCCCGCACCCGTTCGGCATAGGCGGCGAGCCGTTCCGCGGCATCCTCCCTGCGCGCCAGCACCATATCCTCGGCCAGCTCCAGCAGTTCGGGCTCTATCTCCTCGTACAGGTCGGTCATCGCCGGATTGACGATGCCGAAGTTGAGTCCTGCTCGCCGACCGTGATAAAGGAAGACGGAATGCATCGCCCGGCGCACCCGGTCTACTCCCCGGAACGCGAACGACAGGTTGCTTATCCCACCGCTGACGTTCGCCCCCGGCAGATTCCGGCGTATCCACTCGGCAGCCCGGATGAAGTCGCGGGCATACACGTCGTGTTCCGGAATCCCCGTCGCCACGGCAAGCACGTTCGGGTCGAACACGATGTCTTCCGGCGGAAAGCCGTGGGCGGTCAGCAGCGCATAGGCCCTCCCGGCAACCTCGATTTTCCGCTCGTACACGTCGGCCTGTCCCCGCTCGTCGAACAGCATGACCACCGCGGCAGCTCCGTAGCGCCGGATGAGCGACGCACGGTGCAGAAATGCCTCCTCGCCCTCCTTGAGCGATATGGAGTTCACGATGCTTTTGCCCTGCGTGCATTTCAGTCCCGCCTCCAGCACTTCCCACGACGAGGAATCTATCATCACGGGAACGCGGGCTATCTCCGGTTCGGCGGCTGCCATACACAGGAACCTGCGCATTGCCGCCGGGCCGTCTGTCATGCCGTCATCGAAACAGACGTCGATGACCTGCGCTCCGCCCTCAATCTGGCTGCGGGCCACGGCGAGCGCCTCCTCGAAACGTCCTTCGCGAATCAGCCGGGCGAATTTGGCCGAACCGGCCACATTCGTCCGTTCGCCCACGTTCACGAACCCCACGGTCTCGTCCGCAATGAGGGGCTCGAAACCGGCGAGCATCGTCCGGCGGCGCGGCGCGGGCAGCGGACGCGGCGCATAACGACGCGCGACGGCCGCAACAGCCCGTATGTGGTCGGGCGTGGTGCCGCAGCATCCGCCCACGATATTCACCACTCCCTGGCGCAGGTATTCCTCGATTTGCGACGCCATCGCTTCGGGCGACTCTTCGTACTCGCCCGACAGATTCGGCAGCCCCGCATTCGGATAGACCGATACCGGGTAATCCGAAATGTCGGCCATCCGTTTCAGGTAAGGCAAAAGCTGCCTCGCTCCGAAGGAGCAGTTGAACCCTACAGCCAGCGGCCGGGCATGCGCCACCGAAATGTAGAAAGCCTCCACGGTCTGCCCGGAAAGCGTACGCCCGCTGTCCGTAAGCGTTCCCGACACGATGAGGGGCAGGCGCCTTCCCCGGCGCGCGAATACCTCTTCTGCGGCGAACAGCGCCGCCTTGCAGTTGAGCGTATCGAAAAAGGTCTCGAACTGGACGATATCCGCTCCGCCGTCCGTCAACCCCTCTATCTGGGGCGTATAGGCCGCGACGAGTCCGTCGAAATCTACCTCCCGCCGTGCCGTGTCGTTCATGTCCGTGGCGATGGAGGAGGCCTTGCCGGTCGGCCCCACCGAACCGCTCACGAAGCGCAGGCCGGCCTGCGGATGTTCCCGCATGAAGGCGTCCGCAGCACGCCGGGCAACCTCCGCCGCAGCGCGGCTTATCGCATACGCATGCTCCGAAAGTCCGTAATCGGCCAGCGAAATGCGGTTCGCATTGAACGAATCGGTCGTAACGATGTCCGCTCCCGCATCAAGGTAGGCACGGTGTATCGCCTCGATGACCTGCGGACGAGTGACGGCCAGCAAGTCGTTGCACCCCCGCAGCGGTACGGGCCACGAGACGAACTCCCTCCCGCGGTAATCCTCCTCGCCGAGTCCGCAGCGCTGTATCATGGTTCCCATGCCGCCGTCGAGGACGACGACCCGTTCCCTCAGTATATCGTACAGTATATTCCCTTCCATTCCTGCAAGCGGGTGGATGCTACTCTTCGCGCTCCCCGACCAGTTCTATGCGATACAGTTTGTTCCAGTTTTTCCCGGTCACATAGACGGCGCCGGAGGCCGCATCGTATGCAATGCCGTTGAAGACATCCGTATCGGGCGTCACGTCCGACGGTTCCTGCAAACCGCTGAAATCCGCCGTTCCGGTAACTTCGCCCGTCTGCGGGTCGATGATGACGATGCGGTTCGTCAAATAGACGTTGGCCCACAGGCTGCCGTCAATCCACTCCAGCTCGTTGAGCATGTCCAACGGACGCCCCGACATCGTGACGTTTATCGTGCGCACCACGCCGAAGTGCTCCGCATCGCGCACATAGATTTTGTCCGAGCCGTCGCTCATGTAAAGGTATTGCCCGTCGGAGGTCAGCCCCCATCCCTCGCCGTCATAGACGAACGAGCGCAGCAGGCGGAAATCGTCCGCACCGTATACGAAGGCACGGCCCGCCACCCACGTAAGCTGGTATATCTTTCCGTCGTGCCAGGCGATGCCCTCGCCGAAATACTGTCTGTCGAGTTTGACCCGCCGCTCCACACGTCCGGTCGCAAGCTCCACCTGTCGGAGTTCCGAATGCCCGTTCCGCCCCGTTCCTTCGTACAGGTATCCGTCGCGCCAGAACAACCCCTGCGTATAGGCGCCCGTATCGTGGGGATAAACGGCTTTTACCTCATAGGTGTATCGGGCCGGTTCGCGCACCGCAGCGGGACGCTCCGCAGCGACAGGTACGGCGACCGCCCGCTTGGCCGCCCCGCGTCCTCCGCAGGAAACCACGAAGGCCAGTATAACATAAAGTACGACTATTTTTTTCATTCTGCCAAAATTCACCGGAATGTACAAAGTTATGGAAAATATGCCGGAATGTATGCGCTTATCTTCAAATAGCCGCACGAACGGGCCGACAATCCCCCGATTTTATTAATTTTGCCGCATAAAATAGAGGAAGAAGGTATGCTTACTTTAAAACAAATCCGGGAAGAGCGGCAGCGCACCGTCGAACGCCTCGCGGTCAAAGGCGTGGATGCCGCCCCGGTCGTAGAGAAAATCATAGCGGAAGACGACTTGCGCCGTACGCTTCAGCAGCAGCTCGACGCCAGCCTGGCCGAGCAGAACGCCCTGTCGAAGGAAATCGGAAAAATGTTCGCCGCCGGTCGGCGCGATGAGGCCGAAGCGGCGAAAGAGCAGGTCGCGCATCTGAAAGAGCAATCGAAAAAACTCGAAGAACAGCTGCACGAAGCCGCCGACCGCATGAACGCGCTCATCGTCACCCTGCCCAACGTGCCGGCCGAAATCGTACCGGCGGGCCGGAGCGCGGAGGACAACGAGGTGGTGAAGGCAACACCGCTGCCCGATGCGCTGCCCGAAGACGCACTGCCCCACTGGGAACTCGCCAAACGATACGGCATCATCGACTTCGAGCTGGGCGTCAAGCTCACGGGAGCCGGCTTCCCCGTCTACAAGGGACAGGGGGCGGCCCTACAGCGCGGCCTCATCTCCTTTTTCCTCGACCGCAACACGAAGGCGGGCTACACGGAAGTGATGCCCCCGCTGATGGTGAACGAAGCGTCCGGCTTCGGTACGGGCCAGCTTCCCGACAAGGAGGGACAAATGTACCACGTGACGCAGGACAACTTCTACCTCATCCCAACCGCCGAGGTTCCCGTGACGAACATCTACCGCGACGTCATCCTCGACGAAGCGGAACTTCCCGTGCGCATGACCGCCTACACGCCCTGTTTCCGCCGCGAGGCCGGCTCCTACGGCAAGGACGTGCGCGGCCTCAACCGCCTGCACCAGTTCGACAAGGTGGAAATCGTGCGCATCGAAAGGCCCGAAAATTCCTATGCCGCACTCGACGAAATGGTGGCCCACGTGGAAAGCATCGTGAAGGAACTGGAACTTCCCTACCGCATCCTGAGGCTGTGTGGCGGCGACATCAGCTTCACGTCGGCCCTCACGTACGATTTCGAGGTATGGTCGGCCGCCCAGAAACGGTGGCTGGAGGTATCGTCCGTATCGAATTTCGAGACCTTCCAGGCCAACAGGCTGAAGCTCCGCTACCGCGACGCCGAGCGGAAGATACGCCTCGCCCACACGCTCAACGGCAGTTCGCTCGCCCTGCCGCGCATCGTGGCCGCACTGCTCGAAAACAACCAGACACCGGACGGCATCCGCATCCCCGCGGCGCTCGTACCCTTCACCGGATTCGACCGGATAAAATAACGGGGCACCCCGCACATGCCAGCGGTTTGCCGGGTTACCGGCAGACCGCTCTTTTCCTTTACTCGGCGCCGTTCTCTTTTCTCCCGCTGCGGCGCGGCTATCCCTGTTCCGAAAGGGCCGCCGGGTGCTTCTCGCCCAGCGGTACCTTTCGTTCCCGCTCTATCCTCTCCCTATCCCTACATCGTTCCCCGCCTCCTCTGCCCGCCCGGCAAACAGAGAAGAGAGTTCGGAAAACGAAAACGTACCGAATGGCCGAGAGATTCCGGAACGGCCTCGCAAACAACGGACGCGGCGGAACTGTTCCGCCGCGTCCATTCCTGTTACCGAATCTCCGCACTCACTTCCATCCCGGCGAAACCGGAGGCTGCGGTACGAAACTCTCGGTCGAAGCCATCCCCCCCGACGTCTGCGGCAGGAGCGACGGATAGAAGAACAGCATATCGACCTGAGCCCCCGCATCGTTGTTCCAGAAAGCATATCCGATTACGTCATAGCTGTCCCACGACTCATCGAAGGAAACCCCGTCGGTACCCCAGGTACCGTACAGACTGTAACCATTTCCGATGTACATTTCCGAAGTAAAAGGCTCGAAGGTAACATTCGCTCCGGCAGCCGCTACCGGAGTGCCTCCGGCGAATTCGATGCGGCCGTCCGTAAAGTAGGCCCGGACGGCATCATCGGTCACCACGGTGCCGGACGTACTGTTCATCAGGCCGGAAACCAGATAGGATTTGCCGACCACCTCCTCGCGTACCGTAACAGGCTGCCAATAGGGGCCGTTCGCCTTCGCCGCATCGGTATAGAACGCCAGGGCCCAGGTACCTATGTATTTTCGGTATGCTTCGCTGTCTTCGCCCGGTATTAGGTCGAGTGTGGTAAAATCGACGCGATAGAATCCGCCGGCCACTCCGTCGGCATCGAACGCAAGGGCTGCGACCGTATAATCGGTGAGCGGTTTGAAATTGACGAATTCACGCTCTACCGATGCCGATTCGCTCTCGAACTCCAGTAAATCGCCTCCACCCGCGAGCGTTATCTTCAGGTTCTCGTCGCTCACACCGCCCTGGAACGCTCCGAAGCGGACATATGCACTGCCGTCATTGACGAAACGTACGACGAACGACCGGTCGGACGCATCGACGTCCAGACTGCCCAACGCCGCCGCACTGCGCTGTGCCTCCACCGTAAAGGTACAGAGTTCGCCGATGCCGTCCGCCGACTCCGGTACCGCCAGCACGATATAACGGTCGGCCCGTCCCGACGGAACCGCAAGAGTCCGAACCGCCTCAGCCGCCGGAAACACGCTTCCCTCGCTCAGCACTCCCCGCAATTCATCTTCGTACTCCTCTTTAAAAACGTTCTCGTAATCGGCTCCGGCATATACGGCCAGCCAATAGCGTTCGACGGCCGGAGAAGAAAACTCGAAACGAAGTTCCAGCAGGTCGGCCGCAAGCCATTCATAAGAGCCGGTCATCCGTTCCCCGCTCCGCACCAACGCTTTGGTACGGTAGGTCTCCGTCACCGTCTCCAGCGGCCGATGGTCGGCATCGTAAGGCTGGGCATAAACGACATACTCCATATCCGGCTCCACGGAAAATTCGCCGGGAATATCCCCGAACTGCTCCTGATACGTTTGGTTGGCCAGAATGAACTCTTCCATCGTATGACCGGCATTGTCCGCGAACCACTGCTCCAACACCGCCTTCTCCACATAGCCCGGTATGAACGACGCGCATCCTTCTGCCATCACGAAGTTCACTAACATTCGATAAGGTGAATAGTTCTTCTGGTCTATGGTCATAATGACGGAACCGGCCTTCTCCGCCCCGTCGAATACGAGTCCCTCGACAGGCAGCACCGTATTGCGGACGACGGTTATCGGCGACGCAAGCGTGCGCTCGATATAGCCGCCCTGCCCATCGAACAGACGGACAGTGAGCGCATCGTACTCCGCAGGCGGAACGGCGACATACACCGACAGAGGCGTATCGGAAAGCTGCGTATCGATACCCGTTACGGTCACCGAGCGGGCAGCCTGTCCCGTCTCCGCATAACCGACGAAAGAGCCGTCGAAATCAAACTGCATCCTGCCCGAAAGATTCAGCGCCTGCTCGCTCAGGTCGGTATTGCTGGTCAGCATGATTTTGGAGAGCATACTGCTGCCCGTAATGCGCAGTTCCAGCAATCCGAATACGTTCCGGAAAGCGAGACCGGACTCCGGGTCGCTGCCCGCAGCCACCATGGGGTTGAAGCCCGAAGCGAACGTCCCTGCCGCATAGGGCTGTTCGGCAGGTATCTCCATAACCGCCGACCCCGACTCGTAAACGGCCCCTGCGGCCGGATACGCCGCATAATACATACCGTCGGAACCGGCATCGAGCCAATCGCCGGCAAAGGTTGCCGAACGCTCCCCGGCTCCCTCCGTCAATCCGAACACGGAACTGCCGCCGCTGTCATTCATCAGAAGAAACGAATCCCCCTCGTTCCACACGACCGAATAATCGGCACCGAGCACGGTACGCGTCATCTCCGTCGTCGCACGGATGCTCATCTCCCTCTGCGGTCCTGCCGGCTCCGGCCCTTCCGTACACGAAGAGAGCAGCACCGCCGCAGCGGTCGCCGCAGCGCAAAGGCCGCACATCACATTCCGTCCAATCTGTTTCATAGTCCTGAATTTAAGGTTAATGTTTAGTCAAAGGTAAAGATACATTTCCGCATTTAAAATATTATATATAAATGACATGAATTATCCGGAGAAGTACTGCTTCGGTGAAAGAAAGTACGGCGCACGCCTCGCCGGGAAACAGCCAAAGGCGTCACCGACAAGGACACCCCATCCTCCCCCACGGCCGGCAGCCATCCTTTTATCCGGTAAAATAAAATAATCCGGAAGTCGTTTATCTTATACAAGATAAATACTATCTTTGCGAAGTTTTTAACAACACTTAAACACTAAAGAAATGGCTTACAAAATCGATGAAAATGTCTGCATCTCCTGCGGTTCGTGCGCCGGAGAATGTCCTACCGAAGCAATCTCTGCCGGCGACAACTCCTATGTTATCGACGCCGACAAATGCATCTCCTGCGGCACCTGCGCAAGCGTCTGCCCGACGGAGGCCATCTCGGAGGAGTAATCGGATATTTCCAGAATACGAAAGGGTGCGGATGCCGCACCCTTTCGTATTTTCGACAGGCACCGGAAACCCGTCCTGCCTCCGCATTTTTTCCTAACTTTGCCCCGCAAACGAACCGTACGATGAATTCCGACACGATATTCCGAAAGGCGCTCGACCGGCAGGCGCTTTCGTTCGACGAGGCGCTGTGGCTCTACGAAACGGTACCGCCCGGCGAGCTTTTCCACCTGGCCGACACCGTGCGCCGCAACACGGTAGCCGACCCCGGCTGCGTCACCTGGCAGATAGACCGCAACGTGAACATCACCAACGTCTGCATATCGGGCTGCAAGTTCTGCAACTTCCATTGCCGCCCGGACGGTCCCGCGGCGTTCGTGACCACCGCAGCGGAATACGACGGGAAGATAGAAGAGACGCTGCGTCTGGGCGGTGACCAGTTGCTGCTCCAGGGCGGTCTTCACCCACGGCTCGGCATCGACTTTTACGAAGACTTGTTCCGCAGCCTCAAGGCCCGCCATCCGGAAATCAGGCTCCATGCGCTCGGCGCTCCGGAGGTGTATCATATCGCCCGTATCAGCCGCCTCTCCGTACACGAAACGCTCGCCCGGCTGCGCGATGCGGGGCTCGACTCGCTGCCCGGTGCGGGTGCGGAAATCCTGTGCGACGAAGTGCGGCGGCGCATCTCCCCCGGCAAGCCCACCGCAGTGCAGTGGTGCGAAGTGATGCGCGAGGCCCATCGGATGAACTTCCCCACCTCGGCCACGATGATGTACGGTCACGTGGAAACTCCCGCCCAGCGCATCGAACACCTGCTGCTCCTGCGCGACCTGCAGGCCGAATGCCCCACCGGCCATTACGGCTTCATCGCCTTCATTCCGTGGATATTTTGCAGCGACGGCACACAGCTCGAACGGGAAGGGGTGCGTTCGCATTTCTCGCCGCTCGAATACCTGCGCATCATCGCCGTAAGCCGCATCGTGCTGAACAACATACGCAACATACAGGCCTCGTGGCTCACCGTCGGGAAAGCCACGGCGCAAATCGCACTGCACTGCGGGGCCAACGACTTCGGCTCGATTATGATAGAGGAACACGTGGTCTCCTCGGCCGGAGCACGCAACACCTTCGACGCCGAAGGAATCCAGCAGGCCATCCGCGAAGCGGGATTCACCCCCCGGCTGCGCGACCAGCTCTACCGGGAACGCACCTGCCGGCCTGCCACCGCCGAACGATAGCACCATAACCCGCCCTTACGCATGCGCGCGCCTCAGGGCCGCGAAAGGGAAAGGGTACGCGCACCGTAACCGCCCGAACCGCAGGCCGAAATACGCAGAAAACGTTCACCCAGCCGCTGACCGCCTCTACCGGGAAGGCCTGGCCGGGAACGGACCGGCAATCCCCGCCCGACCGCTTCCTTCCTCTACCGGGAGTATATTGCAATACCGGCAGCCGAAAATTTGTTCCCATTGCGTACACGCTTCCGACCGCAGTTCCGCAATACGCAGCATATCGAAGCCGCACACGGTACGCTCCGCAGCCGAACCGAAACTCGTAATTGCCGCACGCCGGCCGCAACCGCTCCTACTCTGGTTCAAGGCAAAAGCGCGGTTCCATGAACTGCTCCGCCCTGTCCGGATACGCTGCGTACCGCCGCAAAGCCATGAACCGGAAACCGCAGACACCGCAGCCGAACCGCCCGCAGGTACAGCCGATACGGTTCAAGGCCTTACGGTTTTCATGCCCCGTCCCTCCGGCCCCCGAAGACCCGGAACTCCAATCCTCTTAACGCCAATCCCCGCGCTGCATTCCGAAGCCGCACACGCTCCGGCCCATTTCCGCCGCATAACGGAACACCCGAAAAAACGACACAGGCGATTCATCCAACGGATAACCCGCATCCGCAGCGACAGACCGTCGGAACAACAAGCCAATACCTGCCCTTACCGACGAAAACCCGCCAAAACTCCCGACACTCATACAGTCTTCGAAGCATGAACGAAGTCCGACCGTCGCACACAACCTTCAATCAGCAGCAGCACGTCCCACACGCCCCCGTGACGAACGAAGGGCCGCGTCTGAAGACGCGGCCCTTCCCGTATTCGGTCGTCCGGACATCATTTGGATGCGCGCTTGCGCTCCGTCTCGTCGAGCAGGATTTTCCGAAGCCGCATCGCCTTGGGCGTCACCTCCACGTACTCGTCCTCCTTGATATATTCCAGCGCCTCTTCGAGCGAAAAGATGACCGCCGGGGCAATGTTCATCTTCTCGTCCGAACCGCTCGCCCGCATGTTGGTCAGTTTCTTCGACTTGGTCAGGTTGATGGTAATGTCCCCTTCGCGGGTGCTCTCGCCCACCACCTGCCCGCAGTATATCTCGTCGCCGGGCGAAACGAAGAAACGCCCCCTGTCCTGCAGCTTGTTGATGGCATAGGCATACGCCTGTCCCGTCTCCATGGCTATCAGCGAACCGTTGCTGCGCATTTCGATTTCGCCCTTGTACGGCTCGAATCCCTTGAGGCGGTGCGCCATCACCGCTTCGCCTGCCGTGGCGGTCAGCAGATTGCTCCGCAGACCGATGATGCCGCGCGAAGGAATGTCGAACTCCAGCCTCGTGCGCCCGTTCTCGGAAACCATGTTCACGAGCGCACCCTTGCGCTTGGTAGTCATTTCGATGGCCTTGCCCGAATATTCGTCGGGCAGGTCTATGGTAAGCTCCTCGACGGGTTCGCACCTGCGACCGTCGATTTCCTTGATGATGACCTTGGGCTGCCCCACCTGCAGCTCGTACCCTTCCCGGCGCATCGTTTCGATGAGCACGGAAAGGTGCAGCACGCCGCGGCCGTACACCACGAAGCTGTCCGCCGTCGCACCCGGCTCCACGCGCAGGGCAAGGTTCTTCTCCAGCTCGCGGTCGAGCCGTTCCTTGATGTGGCGCGAGGTCACGTACTTTCCGTCGCGGCCGAAAAACGGCGAATCGTTGATGGTGAACAGCATGCTCATCGTGGGCTCGTCGATGGCAATCGGTTCGAGCGGTTCGGGATTGTCGTAATCGCATATCGTGTCGCCTATCTCGAATCCGTCGATACCGACTATGGCGCATATTTCGCCGCACGGCACCTCGTCCACCTTCGTTTTGCCGAGCCCCTCGAATGTCATCAGTTCCTTTATTCTGGTTTTCACCATGGTCACCCCGTCGCGCTTGGCCAGCGTCACGTTCATGCCCGAACGGAGCGTTCCCCGCGTCAGCTTGCCCACGGCGATACGTCCCACGTAAGGGGAATATTCGAGCGAAGTGATGAGCATCTGGGGCGTCCCCTCCCGGACGGCCGGTTCGGGAATATCGTCGATAATCGCATCGAGCAGCGGCGTGATGCTGTCCGTCCGCTCGCCCAGCTTGTTGGACATCCAGCCCTGTTTCGCACTGCCGTACACGGTGCGGTAATCGAGCTGCTCCTCGTTGGCATTGAGGGTGAACATCAGGTCGAACACCTGTTCGTTCACGAACTCCGGCCGGCAGTTGGGCTTGTCGACCTTGTTGATGACCACGATGGGTTTCTTGCCGAGCGCCAGTGCCTTCTGAAGTACGAAACGCGTCTGGGGCATGGTTCCCTCGAAAGCGTCCACGAGCAGCAGCACCCCGTCGGCCATATTCAGCACGCGCTCCACCTCGCCTCCGAAATCGGAGTGGCCGGGCGTATCGATGATGTTGATTTTATAATCCTTGTAAATGACCGATACGTTCTTGGAAAGTATCGTGATGCCCCGCTCGCGCTCGATGTCGTTGTTGTCGAGGATGAGCTCGCCCGCAGAGGCGGCGTTACGGAACAAATGTCCCTGAATTATCATCTTGTCCACGAGCGTCGTTTTGCCGTGGTCCACATGAGCGATGATGGCGATGTTGCGCAGTTTCCGCATAGGTTGTCGAAATTTCCTTTTCTTCGTCCGCACCTCCCCTCTGAAAGCGCGGCCGCCGCGCCGGCAGGAGGCTGCCGCATACCGACCGGGACAGCGGCCCGCCCGTCCCGATTAGGGCGCAAAGGTACGAATAAATCGAAGATTTCGCACCAAAAAATCGCGGCGGCAGGGACGGAGCCTCCCCGCGGTGAAAATATTCGATTTCTTTATGACGATACTAACGGATTCCCGATTATCTTTGCAACTTCTGCGGGAAGCTATTGCTTATGGAAGACATCATCGACATCATCTGCGACGAAGGGGCACGGTCCAGAATCGTCATAGGCTCGGCGGCGGAGCATTTCCGGAAGCTGATGCCCGGCGACGCCACGCGTACGGTCATCATCACCGACGCCAAGGTGCACGCCAACAACCTCGCATTCGTCAACGCGCACGAACACATCGTCATCGGTCAGGGCGAAAGCAGCAAGACCTTCGTCAAACTCGAAGAGGTGTACCGCCAGCTCCTCAACATGGGAGCCGACCGCGGGACGTTCATCGTGGGCATGGGCGGCGGCATCGTGACCGACATCACCGGCTTCGTCGCCTCCACCTACATGCGCGGCGTCCGCTTCGCCTTCCTGCCCACCACCCTGCTCGCGCAGGTCGATGCGAGCATCGGCGGCAAGAACGGCGTGAATCTCGACGGATACAAGAACATCATCGGCGTCTTCAACCAACCGGAATTCGTCCTCTGCGACCCCGAACTGCTCGCCAGTCTTCCCGACAGAGAGTTCCGCGCGGGACTCGCCGAAGTAATCAAGGCCGGCATCATCGGCGACCCGGAACTCTTCGCAATGGTCGAACGCCACACGTTCGAGGAAATCCGGTCGGATGCAGCGCTGCTGCGCGAACTGATTCTCCGTTCCATCCGGGTAAAGACATCCATCGTCGAACACGACCAGCGCGAACGGGGCGAACGGCGCAAGCTCAACCTCGGCCACACCTTCGCTCACGCCATCGAAAAGAGCTTCACGAACCTTTCCCACGGCGAGGCTGTGGCGGCGGGCATGGCCATCATCTGCGACGCCGCGGTGCGTTCCGGCAAACTCGACGAGCGCACGGCCGCCCGCATCAAGGGCGTCATCGGCGGCATGGGGCTTCCGACCGAATACCCCGTCGAGATGCGCCAGCTGCTCATCGCCATCCGTGCCGACAAGAAACGCGAAGGACGCAGCATCTACCTCGTCTTCCCCAATACAATCGGCGACTGCTCGGTGGAAAAGGTCGATACCGAAGACCTGGAACGCATCTTTCTGGAATCCTCCGCCGCGAAGTCATAGCACCGACACATCCCTGTCTTCCGACATACGAAACGAACCGGGCAAATCCGACAAGGTCTGCCCGGTTTTCTTACAGTCTACATCAAACCACAACGTTGGCCTTCACGTTGCGGCCACAGCCTCGGTCGTATCTTATGCCGATTCTACATCCAACCACAACCGTCCGACACATAGATTTTCCGACGTTGCGGTTGTACCCTATTCCGATTCTACGACCGAACGATGTGCCTGCGGAGCATGCGACCGGTCGCATGCCGCCCGCCGCAAGTCTATGCCGCTCCCGGACAAAATCAATCCGAAACCGGGGGAAGAAAAGCGCCGCACCGTATTGCTGCCGGACACGGTCCGGGAACGGCAGTCCCCTGACGGCTCCCCCCTGAATGAAAACCGACGGGGCGGGCCGACGACGATATCAGCGCTTCAGCAGCTCTTTGATGCGCTCCAGCCCGGAACGTGCCATCGGCGTGGCGCCGAACCGTGCGCCGAACTCCTCCCCGGTCATGGCGAGCCACTCCCCGGCGGCCAGTTCGCCGGGATGGAACAACGGCGCGAAGCGCGGATTGACGAAACAGGGGGCTTTGACATTGTAAGGACAAACGCTCTGGCATTCATCGCATCCGAATATCCATCCCGCCGTGCAGACCGCGCTCCGGTCTTTCAACGCAGGCACCTGTTCCGGATGCGGCTCGACGGTCAGGCGCGAGATGCACCTGCGGGCGTCCAACCCGGCTTCCGTCAGCGCTCCTGCAGGACACCGCTCCACGCACCGGCGGCACGCACCGCAGCCGGGCCCCTGGTAAGGTGCGTCGTACACGTCCGCCTCGGCATCGACGACGAGCTCCCCCAGCAACAGGAACGACCCTGCCACGGGCGACACGAGCAGCGTATTGCGCCCGATGAATCCCAGGCCCGCCTCGACAGCCAGACGTTTCTCCAGCAGGGGCGCAGTATCAACGAACGCCCGAAAGCGCACGCCCTCCTCCCGCAGACCGAGCCGTGCCGCCGCATCGTAAAGCATCTCCTTTATCGACGTGTGATAATCCGCCGACCGGGCATAGGAAGCCACTTTGGGCACCCCCTGCGCCGTACCGTAGCCGAGACTCGTATCGTTCTTGTACACGACGCCGCACACGACGACCGCCCGCGCACCGGGCATGAGCGCGGCGGGCGAAAAACGTTTATCGACATTCCGCCGGAGATACTCCAGCCCGGCATCGCAGCCGCGTTCCAGCCATCCTTCGAAAAACTTCTTTTCGGCATCGAAATTGCGCACACGGCAGATACCGCACAGGTCGAAACCCGCTTCGACGGCGGCCTGTTTTATCCGGGACGCTTGCAGCACAACACACATATCCGCGCAAAAATAACGATTCATAAAACGAGTAGAAAATAATATGGCTAACTTTGCGTTGTATGAACAGGAACGGCAGGAAGTCCAATACGTTACGGACGGGTATGCCGCAGGCGGCGACGAGCGGCGGGGGCAGTGACGGCAGCCCGGCGCAGCAAATGCCGCGCATGCAGGCCCCACGGCCTCGGCTCCACAGATACGACGTGCCGCGATAACGACCTACATATCATTTTTCCGCATGGAATTCCAAACCATCAAAGAACTATACGCCAACAGCATCCGAACCTACGGGAACCGCCCGTCGTTCTCGATGCTCGAACGCGAGTCGATGACCTACAACGACTTCGACGACCGGGTGGAGTATGTCCGCGGCATC
This sequence comes from Candidatus Tidjanibacter gallistercoris, assembly GCA_019114205.1. Lineage (GTDB taxonomy): Bacteria > Bacteroidota > Bacteroidia > Bacteroidales > Rikenellaceae > Tidjanibacter > Tidjanibacter gallistercoris. The sequence goes on from DXFY01000072.1 coordinate 18,964, forward strand.
CTGCTCGGAGCGGGCCTCGGCAGCGGCGACAAGGTGGCGCTGCTGAGCAGCAACATGCCCAACTGGAACGTCTGCTACTTCGCCATCGTCACTTCGGGCATGATTGCCGTCCCGATACTCCCCGACTTTTCCGGCAGCGAGCTCGACACCATCATCGCCCACTCCGAAGCGAAGGCGCTCTTCGTTTCCGACAAGCTCTACTCGCGCCTCTCTAAAGAGACGGTGGAACGCATGAACATCGTAGTGCGCACCAAGAACCTCGGTATCATCGCCCGCACGTCGTCCGAACTCGGCGTCATGACCGAACCGAAACCGGACGACCTGGCGGTCATCATCTATACGTCGGGAACGACTTCCTCGCCGAAAGGCGTCATGCTCACCCACCGCAGCATCGCCGCACAAATCCAGATGGACCGCGACCTGTTCTTCGTCCGGCCCGACGACATTTTCCTTTCCATACTGCCCCTGTCGCACACGTACGAGTGTTCGCTCGGCATGCTCCTGCCTTTCATGTGCGGTGCGTCGGTCGTCTATGTGGACCGCCCGCCCACGGCGTCGAACCTGCTTCCCGCCCTACGGCAGGTGCGTCCCACGGTGATGCTCAGCGTACCGCTGGTCATCGAAAAGATTTACAAAAGCCAGGTGGCCGCCCGGTTCCGTTCGTCGCGATTCCTCGGTGCGCTTTATGCCCGGCCGTTTTTCCGGAAAACAATCCACCGCATCGCCGGCCGGCGGCTGTACAAGCTCTTCGGCGGAAGGCTGCGCTTCTTCGGCATCGGCGGAGCGAAACTCGACACGGAAGCCGAACGGTTCCTGCTCGAAGGCCGTTTCCCGTATGCCATCGGCTACGGACTGACCGAAACGGCACCGCTGATTGCGGGCGCCGTACCCTCGAACGTACGGCTCGGTTCCACGGGACCGGTATTGCCCGGCATCGAAGCCCGCCTCGAAGATACGAACGAACTCGGCGAAGGCGAACTGGTAGTCAAAAGCCCCTGCACCATGCTCGGATACTACAAGAATCCCGAACTGACCGCGGAAGCGCTCTCTCCCGACGGGTGGTTCCGCACGCGCGACCTGTGCGCATTCGACGCCGACGGTTTCCTGTATGTAAGGGGCAGGTTAGGGAGCATGATTGTCGGCCCCAACGGAGAAAACATCTATCCGGAAGATATCGAAAGCGTCCTCAACAGCCACTTCCTGATAAGCGATTCGGTCGTGACGCAAGACAAGGGGAAACTCGTCGCCCTCGTCCGCTTCGACCGGGCCGAACTGGAAAAACGCTATCATGAATTCCGGGACGACCTGGCCGCGACCATGGAGGACATCAAGGCGGACATCATCAAATACGTCAATTCGAAGGTCAACAAATCGTCCAAGATAGCGACCATCGAGGAACAGGAACACGATTTCGAGAAAACCCCGTCGCACAAAATCAAACGTTACCTCTACACGCGCAAGTCCAAAGAACAGGAGGAAGAAAATCGGAAGACGCCCCACGAAAAGCAGTAGCCTGCCGCACGGCAACCGGATATCCCCGTTCCGCTTTCCGGTCGACCGGCTACCGGTCGTGTACGGTACAGGCTTCATGCCCCAGGACGGAATGCCCCAGGACAGGAACCGCACGACGAGACGTCCCTCTTCCCCGCAGAATGCGACATAACCGGCAGACGCGTCCTTTGCGGCCGCGCCTGCCGGTTCTTTGTTTTATGTCCGTTTTGTTTTCCCTTTACGGATGCCGGCCATCACCCCGGCCACCACATCAATTACGGCCGCCCGTCAATCCGTAGTAGGAAAAGTCAGAATTCCCCGGACACGCCGCACGCAGGCCCCCCGCCGCGCATCATTCGTGCGCGCAGCCTCCGTTACTTCGTTCGCCGAATCCGCATGGATACGAAAAATATTCCGATTCACGCCGTTGCAATCGGACACGTAACGGCGGCATCTGCGCCCGACGTCGTCCGAGCGTACCTCCGGCGTGTGCCCGGACGGCAACCGTTGTTCGCAATTTTCCGGCTGTGCTCCGGCTGCATGCCGGCATTCGCGCGAGGCACCCATACGGACGGCGCATCGAAAACCGAACGGAAGTCACCGTGTATCCCTGTCGGTACGCCGCATGACTTCCTCCCGATGCCGCCCGCACACGCAACAGCTACGATGGTTCCCTGCCGCCCGCACAGTCATTTTCCGAACGGAGGACGGATTGTCCTTTCCCGTGGCCGCATTTCATTCTCCGCAGCCCGCCGCGCCGTCCCGTTCCTCCGCTTCGGACACGACGGCATGTTTCTCGTTCCGGCGGCCGTACTTTCCGTTAAGCCGGGGAAACAGTTTCCGGAACCGCACGAGGTAGGAAGCGACGCTGCCGCCGGCCACGATAAACGTCACGGCAAGGATAATCATGACGATTCCGCATACGATTCGCGGCGTCAGCGACTCTCCGAAAATCGTCACTCCGAAGAACACGGCAGTCACGGGCTCCAGCGCACCGAGTATCGCCGTAGGCGTGGAACCGATATACTGTATTGCGCTGGTGGTGCACAGGAACGATACGGCCGTGGGGAATACGGCCAGCGCGAGCAGGTTGGCCCACATGTACCACTTGTCGGGCACGCACACGTCCCGCCCGAAATGCAGCCGCACGAGGAACAGCGACAGGCCGAACAGCAGCACATAGAAGGTAACTTTCAGCGTCGCCACATTCCGCAGCGAAGTCTGGTTCACTCCGACGATATAGATGGCATAGGCCAGAGCGGAAACGAGCACGAGCAGCGTTCCGGTCAGACTGAGCGTGGTGCCGTCTCCGCTCCGATAGAGCAGCGCGATGCCCAACAGGGCGAGAACGATGCACAGCCCCGTCTGGAGCGTCAGCTTCTCCTTGAAGACGAGCGCCATAATCAGCGCCACCAGCACCGGATAGACGAACAGCAGCGTGGAGGCGATTCCGGCATCCATATAATTGTAGCTGAGGAACAGCGTCAGCGAAGAGAGCGCCACCAGCAGCCCCATCACGACGAGCGGCACCAGCTCCCTGCGCTTCACCCGGAAACTGCGGCCCCGCGCCTTAATCATGATGCCCAACAGGGGAATGGCCAGCAGGTACCTGAAGAAAAGTACCGAGTCGGGGTCCATACCCTCCTTGTACAGGGGCAGCGCGAACAACGGATTCATGCCGTACGACGCCGCAGCGACTGCCCCAAGAACGTATCCTTTGACTTTCGCATTCATATCCAGAACGATTTCGGGGGGCAAAGATACGACATTTACCGCGTGCATCTACCCGCACGCGCCACGAAAAAGGGACTGCCGGAACAGTCCCTTTCGTCTCGTACTCAGCCTGCGGGCCCCCGCGGATATCCGTCACGCGGCAATACGTACCGCACGCCGGCCCACACTGCCGCCGGTCAGAACACCTCCTCGGTGCCGAGTACCTGCGTCATGCAGTGCGCCGCACCGTATCCCCTGGTCAGGTTGGGAAGCGGTATCCACGTCACATCGACGCCGTTTTCGGCCAATGCCTGCTGCAATTCCCGCGACTGTCCCGCGACGGCCATTATCCGGCGCGGCCCTATCGTCAGGTAGTTGTTGGCATAATTCAGTTCGTCCGGCCGCGAAATGGGTATCACTTTCACACCGAGGGTTTTCTCCAGAAAATCCACGAAACATGCCCCTTCCACCGTCCGGCGGTAATGCCCGTCCTTCCGTTCGTATACGTCCACCGTAAGGTACTGCGACGAGTCGGGCCCGGCCTTGTAGCGGTTGGCCGAAAGGGTCACCAAGTCGCGGTCGATACAGTTGAAATAAGTATCGAGGTGCATCTGTTCCTGTTCGAGCCAGCGGTCGCGTACCACCATGAGCCGGTCCGTACCGAGCCAGTCGTTCTCCATAAGCTGGTCGATGGCCCGCTGCGTGGTGCGCAGCCCGCAGCCGATGAATGCGCTGTCGCCGAAAGGCAGGAAGTCGCCCCCTTCCAAATAGGCGCCCTCTCCGGAAATACGTCCGATGGGAGGCATCCCCAGCTTGTCGAGACAAAACTCCGCCACACGGCTCTCCACTTCCCGCTGCGGGGAGTGCATGCGTGCGATGACGAGCCCCTTGAAGGTCGCTATCATCTGGTCGCGCATGTAGAACAGGTTCATCATCGGTCGCTGTTTATATACAGCCGCGAAACCGGTGTTGCCGTCGGTCTGCGAAAGGACGATTTCGGGCTGGAGCAAAATGATGCGCAGCAAGTCCTTGGGATTGGCGCGGCGCAGCATCTCCTGTTTGTATGCGTGCTGTGCCCCGCTCTGTGCGGGAATGCTGTCGGTATCGTACACGAGAAACTGTCCGGCAAATTCGCGCAGGGCATCGAGCGCCGGGCCCTCCACCGCATTGCCCTCACTGTCGAGCGTTCCGTCGAGCAGTACTTCGCTGACGGTCACCACGCGGGCGCCCGCCGCCTCCAGCTCCTTCCGGTAGTTTCTGTGTTCTTTCGCAGCCTGGTCCACATTGAAATAATCCTCAAAAAGAGCCGCATCGGGATGAATCACGCCGAGAAACAGCTCTTCTTTGGGTTCATGCATCAGAATAGTCATAACTATATCGGGTATTGTGCGGAAAGCCTCCGCGCACAAATGCAACGGCATCGCTTTCCTTCGTTCGTCGTATCGGCACGCCGTGCATCCTGTCCGGACTGCACGCCTTAAAAGCGTGTAAAATTAAGCAATTCCCGTTTCTTCTCCAAATCCGGACGGCTCACACCACATCGGGCGCGTAGCTGCGCAGCTCCCGCGCCAGCTCCTTTTCCCGGCCGCCGAGGAGGGAATCGACCAGCGCATGGAAGCCGGCCGAATGGTCCTTGAAGCGCGTATGGCAAAGTTCGTGGACAATGATGTATTCAATCAGGTGCTGCGGCAGGCGCATGAGAAAGATGCTGAGCGAAATATCGTCGCGCGAGGAGCAACTGCCCCACCGGCTGCGCGTGGCACGCACGGTCACCTTTCCGTATCGGAAACCGTACCGTGCGGCGAGTTCCGCCACCATTGCCGGCAGTACCGCCTTCGCCTCGGCACGCAGGGCACGCAACGCTCCTTCCCGCGCGGCGGCCTGCACCTCCGCAGCGGAAGGAGCCATCGACGGCGGAAACGACACGACGATTGCATCTTCCGTTACCCGGCACGACACGGCGCTTCCCTCCGCTGCCGGCAGCCAGCGCAGCGCATGGCGGCAGGTGGCATACGGAGGCTCCAGCAGCCGGACGGGTCGGAGGCGTTCCATCCGCTCGCGCGCCGCGCGTACCCACGCCTCCTTCGCGGCGAGAAATGCAAGCCCTTCGCGCAGCGGACATCCCGCAGGCAATGTCACGCACACCGTTCCCGGAGGCCTTACGGATACCGATATCCGCCGTGCACGGCGGGTGCGGAACACCGTCACCTCTCCGAAAACCGGGTGTATGATTTTCTTTTTCAATACCGTATCCAGTAAAACACGCAGCCCCTCGCCGCTGCATGCAAACGACCGTATTTCCTTTCTGCCCTCCTTCCTGCGCCGCATGTCCCCACCCGGCTCATTCCGCAGCTTCTCCGCTTCCGGCACGCGGCCGACCGCCTCCGCGAAGCGCATGATTCCGACAAGCCCCCATATCCGGAATTGCACCGTACTCCGACGAGACAACGAAGCAATCGGTTCCGGCACGTACCCGTCGGGGCACCTCCTTCCGATTGCAAACCATCCCGGCGCCGAACCGGCTTCCGACGCTCCCTCCACTCCCGCGGGCATCGCGCAAGGCACCGACCGGCCCGGCAGTCCGCAACACCGCCAGCGGGGGTATGCCCCATCGACTACAGTCCCGCCGACAAGCCGTTCCGACTCCGCTCCTTTTTCGGAACGTCCCGTCCTGCATCCGCGGCGGCAACGCTCCCGCGCACACCGTCTGCGGAAAGACACCGGACAACAAACGGGAAAACGGGACACCGGCCGGCCAATGCTCCCTCCGACCGGAAAAGGTGTCAGTGTATCCGCTGGCGCACCGCCTCGAACAGCAGGACGGCTGCGGCGGCCGACACGTTCAGCGATTCGATGGAACCGATAACGGGCACGGCCAACTGCACGTCGCACAGCTTGAGCACCTCCTTCGAAATACCCTTGTCTTCGCTGCCCATGACGATAACGGTCGGTTTGCTCAGGTCGGCATCGTAAATCAGTGTCCGCGACTTCTCGGTCGCCGCCACTACCTGCATGCCCGTTTCGGAAAGATACTTCAGCGTATTGCGGATGCTGCCCGCACGGTGTACGGGAATCTTGTTCAGCGCACCCGCCGAAGCCTTCACCGCTTCGGCATTCACCGGCGCCGCATGTTTCATGGGGACAATCAGCCCGTGGGCTCCGGCGCACTCCGCGCTGCGGGCGATGCCGCCGAAGTTGCGCACGTCGGTCACGCCGTCGAACACCACCAGCAGAGGCGTTTCGTCGTCGGGCACCCGGTCCAGAATATCCTGCAACGACACGTACCCGATGGCAGCTATCTGTGCCACCACTCCCTGATGATTGCCGCGCGTCATCCGGTTGAGTTTCTCCACGGGCACCTCCTGCCAGCGCACCCTGTGCCGCCAGCAAAGGTCCTTGAACTCGGTCATGAGTAGCCCGCCTGCATCCTTCTTGATGTACAACCGTTCTATCTGCCTGCCCGACTCTATCGCTTCCGCAACCGGACGTATGCCGAAAATGATATGTTCCATAGCTTATTTCCCTTCCGTTTCCCGGATAATCCCCGATTCTTTTGCTCCACCGCATCCGCACCGCACCGGAGAGCGATACCAACCGCCTCCGCCCGGTGCATGCGCCTCAGCACAGCTCTTTCAGCCGGTCTTCGAGCAGTTCGACTTCATAGCCGAGCTTCTCCCACTCGTGCACCTCGTAAGCCAGCTTCTTCTTCAGCGCATCGTACTCCCCGAACACGTTTCCGTCGGAAAGGTCGATGCCGTGTGCGGCCGGGTCGGCCAGCCGCCCGTCCCATGCGGCGACCTCCGCCTCCAGGTCGGCTATCCGCCGCTCTACGGTCTCCAGCGCATTTTGCGTCTTGCGGAGGGTGCGTTCGAGTTCCTTCTTCTGCTGGTAATCCACTTTCTTTTTCTCCGGCTTCGCGGCAGCCGGTACCGGAGCCGCAGGCCGGCGCGCCTCTATCTCGCGCATCGATTCCACCCGGCGTTTCTCCAGAAAATACCAAATACCGCCGAGGTACTCCTTCACGCCCCCATCGCGGAACTCGTACACCTTGTCCACCAGTCCGTCGAGGAACTCGCGGTCGTGCGACACCACCACCAATGTCCCGTCGTATTGTAGCAGCGCATGCTTCAGAATATCCTTCGAGCGCATATCCATGTGGTTCGTCGGCTCGTCGAGCACGAGCAGGTTGTGCGGTTCGAGCATCATGCGGGCCATGGCCAGACGGCTGCGCTCGCCGCCCGACAGCACCTTCACCTTCTTGTCGATATCCTCGCCCCGGAAGAGGAACGCACCGAGAATGTCCCGCAGCCGCGTGCGGATGTCGCCCACCGCCACCCGGTCGAGGGTGTCGTACACGGTGAAATCGCCGTTCATCAGGTCGTCCTGATTCTGTGCGTAATAGCCCGTACTGACGTTCACGCCGACCCGGATGCTCCCCTCCGTGGGCAGCAGCTCCCCGACGAGCATCCGCGCAAAGGTGGTCTTCCCCTCGCCGTTGCGTCCGACCAGCGCGATGCGGTCGCCCTTTTCGATGGTGAAGTCGGCCCCGCTGAAAACATGCTTCTCCCCGAAGCTCATGCCCGCCCCCTTTACCTCGGCCACGATTTGCCCCGAACGGGGCGCCGGGGGAAACTTGATGCTCAGGGCACTCAGGTCCTCCTCGTCCACTTCGATGCGGTCGAGCTTTTCGAGCTGTTTGATGCGCGACTGTACCTGGTTGCTCTTGGTGGGCTTGTAACGGAAGCGCTCGATGAACTCCTCCGTCTTCTCTATCATGCGCTGCTGGTTCTCGTAGGCGGCCAACTGCTGCTGGCGCCTTTCCCGGCGCAGTTCCACATACCGGCTGTACGGCACCTTGTAGTCGTACAGTTTGCCGAGCATGATTTCCACCGTCCGGTTGGTCACGTTATCCAGAAACGCGCGGTCGTGCGAGATGAGCACCACGGCACCGCCGTACTTCTTCAAATACCCCTCCAACCACTGGATGCTCTCGATGTCGAGGTGATTGGTGGGCTCGTCGAGCAGGAAGACCGAAGGCCGCCGCAACAGCAGCTTGGCCAGCTCGATGCGCATGCGCCACCCGCCGCTGAACTCGCTCGTCGGCCGGTCGAAATCGCTGCGTCGGAAACCCAGTCCGAGCAACGTTTTTTCTATCTCGGCTTCGCGGTTGTCGCCGCCGAGCATGTGATAACGGTCCGTGGCGTCGTTCAGCCGGTGGAGCAGCCGCTCGTAGGCGGCACTCTCGTAATCGGTGCGCACGGCGATTTCGTCGGTCAGCGAGGCGATTTCCGCCTCCAGCGCCAACACCTCCGTGAAGGCTTTGGCCGTCTCCTCCACGAGGCTCGTAGTGTCGGCCACCTTCATCTGCTGGGGCAGGTATCCCACCGTGACGTCGCCGCTGCGTGTCACCGTACCGCTCGCTGCCGGCTGCTCGCCGACAATCACCTTGAGCAGCGTACTTTTTCCCGCCCCATTCTTTCCCACTAAACCGATGCGGTCCTTGGGGTTGATGAGCAACGATATGTCCTTGAACAAATCCCAACCGCCGAAACTGACGGTCAGGTTATCTACTGAAATCATCGATAAAACCTTTTTTCCTGTGCAACACTGGAATAAAAACGGAAACTCCCCGCACATGCGGGGACGGCACGAACGGCACCGCACGGAAACGACACCGCACCCGCGGACGCACGGCTGCCGCAACGGTTCTCCTACCGGGAAGGCTTCGCCTCCAGCATCCTTACGATTTCCGCTTTCGGGTCGGCGGCGCCGAAGACCGCGCTCCCGGCCACCAGCGCATCGCAGCCGGCGGCGAACAGGTCGCCCGCATTGGCCGCCGACACCCCGCCGTCTATCTCGATGAGCACCGACAGCCCGCGTTCGTCTATCATACGCCGCAGCCGGCGCACCTTTTCCCAACTGCCCTCCATGAAGCTCTGGCCGCCGAATCCCGGCTCCACGCTCATGACGAGCACGAGGTCGAGTTCGGGCAGCAGCTCTTCGAGCACCTCCACCGGCGTGGCCGGCTTGACGGAAATGCCCGCCTTCACGCCGCACTCCCTAATCATCCGCACGACGCCCCGTGGGTCCTGCGTCGCCTCGTAATGGAACGTCACGAGGTCGGCCCCCGCTTCGGCGAACCGCCCGACGTACTTCTCCGGCTCCACAATCATCAGATGCACGTCGAGAAACTTCGCGCTCGCCCTGCGGATGGGTTTCATCACCGGAAAGCCGAACGAGATGTTGGGCACGAACACGCCGTCCATGACGTCGATATGTATCCATTGCGCGGCACTTTCGTCAATCATCCGCGTATCGCGGTCGAGATGGCCGAAATCGGCCGAAAGCATCGAAGGGGAGATGATACGTTCCATAGCTGCTGAAAACATTTCCGCAAAGGTAAGGCAATTTCCGAAAAAACGGGTACCTTTGGAAGGTGCTTCGACGAATTAAGACTCCATGCAAATCCTTCTGATAATCATTTCGGTCATTCTGTCCGCCGCATGCGGGGTTCTGGCATACGCCTTCCGTTCGGCCCGCAGGGCACAGCACGAAGCGGACGCCCGCACCGCCGGGGCGGAATCCGGACTGCGCGACGCCGCTGCCCGCAATGCGGAACTGTCGGAACTGTTGCGCGGTCGGGAACTCGAACTGGTCGCTGCCCGCAAAGACATCGAAACGCTCACCGCCCGGCTCGACGAGGAGGGAAAGCGGCTGAAAGAGAAGAACGATATGCTGATGCTCCGGTTCGAGAAGACGGCCAACGACATCTTCGAACGCAAAACGCTCCAGTTCAAGGAGACCAACCGGGAATCGCTCGACATCATTCTCAAACCGCTGAAGGACAACATCTCCGACTTCAAACGGCGCGTGGAGGAGATTTACTCCAAAGAGAACGAGAACCGCGGCGTCCTCAAGGCGGAGCTCAACAACCTGATGGAACTCAACCGGCGCATCACCGAAGAGACCAGCAACCTGACCTCGGCCCTGCGGGGCAACAGCAAGGTGCAGGGCGACTGGGGCGAGATGATACTCGACACCATCCTCGAAAGCTCCAACCTGCAAAAGGGCATCCACTATACCACGCAGACCAACATCAAGGACGCCGAAGGCAACAACCTTCGGCCGGACGTCATCCTGAGCCTGCCCGACAACAAACGGGTCGTCATCGACTCCAAAGTATCGCTAACGGCCTACGTGAACTACTGTACGTGCGAGGACGAAGAAGCTCGGCGCCGGGCGATGGCCGAACACATCCGTTCCGTCCGCAGCCACGTGAACGAACTCGGACGCAAGAGTTACCAGGACAGCGTGCTCGGTTCGCCCGATTTCGTCATCATGTTCATCCCCACCGAACCGGCTTTCCTCGCAGCCGTGCAGTACGACAGCGAGCTGTGGGACGAGGCCTACCGGAAAAAGGTCATCATCAGCTCCCCGACGAATCTTTTCGGCATGCTCAAAATCGTGGACGACCTCTGGAAGCGCGACGACCTCGGACGCAACGCCAACCGCATCGCCCGCGAAGGGGCCATGATGTACGACAAGTTCGTGGGATTCGTGAACACGCTCGAAGCCATCGGGAAAAACATCGACACGATGCAGGGCAACTACGACAAGGCCATGAAACAGCTGCGTACCGGCACGGGCAACCTCGTGAGCCGTGCCCAGCGCCTCAGCGCACTGAACATCAAGATATCCAAATCCCTGCCCCAGTCCATGCTGGAGGAGTCCGACGACCTACCCGCCGAAGAGTAAACGCCGAAGGCACGACAACGGCGCAGCAGGGTTGCCTGCTCCGTCCGCACGGCGACAGCGTGAACCGCATGCGGTACCGTCTCCGCGCCCCCATCGACCCTGCGCATACCTGCCCTGCACGGCCAGGAACTCCGCAGAGAACCTACCCCCACCGTAAAACTAGGATTCGCGGAACACGATGCACCGGTACCTGCCGCATTATCCGAAGGACAGACGACAGCCCGCATGCCAGCGCAAACGAACCGGTCTTCGTCTTGCACCGCAAAATGCAACCGTCCGGCGATATTTCCGTTTTCTACCGCTCCGATTTACTTACAGAGGGCAGCGACAGCCTCTTCCGCCTTCCGGCAACGGAAAACAATGAACGGTACTCATCCGCACCGCCCGCGTCCGTTCGCCCACTATCACCCTTGCTGTATCCGCCCGCTGCCGCAAATCCTCTTTGCAGTCGTCGCTGTCCGCACGCCCCCATCCCGTCGCATCGCATTGAAACCCGCAACCCGGCCTCACCGCGAACGCGACACGCAAGATGTACCGGACATCCTGTCGGACGACCTGCCACATTCGGAACTATACATCCGGACATACCCGACCATATGCGACACGTACCCACGTTTCCATCCTTGCCCGAACCCTGCCACGAAAGAACAGCGTCCGTCCCCATACGAAAGTACGCACAACGAGTTCCGGCCCCCGTGCCTCTTCAAAGACAAAACACGCTCCCGGCACAAAACACGGAAAAACGTCCGACCGCTCCCGTCCCGTTCATTCGTATACCGTTGCTTGACGGAATGCCAAAAAATTCCGTACCTGTCGGCAAATGCCGCAGGACACAATACAAAAAAGTAAAATACAATTACGAGAAACGCCGGCCTTCGGAATCAGGAAGCCTTCGAAGTTTTGGCGTGGGCATGCGATTCTTCCGGCACGGAAAGGCGCATCAGTTCGGCCTGGAGTTCGGTAGAAGAAAGCCCCACGTTGATTTTACCGTTATGTGCGACGGAGATGTTGCCCGTCTCCTCCGATACCACCACGATAATGGCATCCGTCGTCTCGCTGGCACCGAGCGCCGCACGGTGTCTCATGCCGAACGAAATAGGCACTTCCGACCGGGTGGAAGGCAGGACGCACTTGGCAGCCACAATCCGGTTGTTCGCGATGATGACCGCACCGTCGTGAAGCGGGGAGTTCTTAAAGAAAAGGTTCTTGACCAGCGGGGTGGAAATAATCGCATCCACCATGACGCCCGAATCGATGATTTCCTGGAGGCTGCTTTCGGTCTTAATCACGATGAGGGCCCCCGTCTTGGTGGCGGACATGTCCCCGCATGCACTGACAATCGGATTGATATATTCGGCATTCACCGCCTTGTTGCCGCCCTTGAAATCGAAAATGCGGCCGAGGAACGAACGCTGTCTGTCGCGCGACTGGTTGCCCAGCACCTGAAGAAAACGCCTTATCTCCGGCTGGAAGATGATAACCAGCGCTATCAGACCGATGCTCGTCAGACTGCCGATAAGCGATGTCAGCAGCTCCATGTTCAGCGCACGGACGACGATATAGACGATAAACAACAACAGAATACCGGAAAGGATGCTCATCGCATGCGTACCGCGCAGAACCTTGTACAGGTAATACATCAGCATCGCCACCAACACGATGTCGAGCACATCGACGAACGTTATCCGGATAAAGTCCATGCCAGCGTTTATTTGAAATACAAAACTAAATAAAAAATCAAGACCAACCAATACATGCAGGCATGAAAAAGCGGCCGTTCCGAAGCGGCTGCACCACCCGCAGCATCCCCCTGCGCCGTGCTTCGACGACACCGGTTTTCATACTGCCAAGAGGATATCCTTCCTCCGCTCCGCATACCGCATCGCCCTTCTTAAACTCCGCCTGTTCCGCCCCGCCGGTACATGCTCCACGGGAAAAGCACGTTCCTGCGCCTGCCGCCCTCCCGCCGCAGAACGTAACAATCCTTCTTATACGTTCCACCACCGAAAGGCTGCCGCAGCCCCCATGCACGTTCCTTACAGAAAGGTACCGCACGCCTCCCTCTACTCCGTCCTGCTCTGCCCTCACCCCCTGCCACTTCCTTCAATCCGTGCATTTCTCCCCTCCTTGCATAAGAAGAACGCTGCATCCTTATCCGCCGGGGCGGTATTCTCCGAAGCATGTCGCAGCAGTCCATACCCCTACTGTCGGTCCCCACGCAACAAGCCTCAAAAGACGCACCACAAGCGAAAGGTTCCGGCCATTGCATGCCATCCCCTGAACCGAAAGGCCGACGCCTTCCCGTCGACCGCCCTTTCAAGATTCGCCTTTTCCGTATTTTACCCATCCATGACACGAGGCAAACACGAAAAATGCGAAGCCGCTCCTCCTATGGAACGGCTTCGCATTAACAATTCCGGGGGGTACCGGATTATTTGGCAGCCTTGGCAGAAGTCGTTTTCGTTCCGGACACGACCTCCCTGCTCTTGCGCGACATCAGGTCGTACGATACCGGCGTCGCCAGGAAGATGGACGAAAGCGTACCGATAACGATACCGAACATGAGAGCGAATACGAATCCGCGGATTACTTCACCGCCGAAAAGGAAGATGGCGAGCAGTACCACGAACGTGGTCGCCGACGTATTAATCGTACGCGAAAGCGTGCTGTTTATCGCGTTATTGATATTCTCGAACATCGTCCGCTTGGGATACAGCGCGATGTATTCCCTGATACGGTCGAACACGACCACCTTATCGTTGATAGAATAACCGATAATGGTCAGAATCGCCGCAATGAACGACTGGTTCACCTCCATGCTGAAGGGCAGGATGCCGTAAAACAGCGAGAATACGCCGATGGTCAGGAAGGCATCGTGTGCGAGGGCGATGACGCTGCCTGCCCCCCACTGCCACCTGCGGAAGCGAATGATGATATAAATACCGATTGCGATAAGACCGATGAATACGGCGATGAACGAGTTGCGCGTGATGTCGCTCGCCACGCTCGGCCCTACCATGTCGGCCGAAATGATACCGTAGGGATTGGTCGCCGTGGAATGGAATTCCTCGAACGTAATCGGTTCGGCGAACAGCGGTGCGAGCGCCTCGTACATCAGTCTTTCGACCGTATTGGTCGCATCCTGACTGTCATCGTCGTACATGTACTGGGTGGTGATGCGCTTCTGCATCTGGGCTTCCGAACCGAACTGCTTCACTTCGAAGCTCTTGTATGCGGCATCACCTGCTACGTCGTCCGACATGAACGTCTCGTCGAGGGCATAACGTACCGCATTGTCGGAAATAATCTGGTCGAAACGGATTACGAACGTACGGCCTCCGGAAAATTCCACGCCGTAGTTCAGACCGCGCGTCATCAGGGACACGGCCGAAATGACGATAAGGAGCAGCGATACGCCGTAAGCCCATTTGCGGATACCGAGGAAATTGACATGTACATTCTGAAGAAAATTCTCCGACCACTTGTTCGAGAAGCGGATGCTCTTACCGCGGCTGAGCATCCCGGAGAAAATCAACCTCGTAATGAAGAGCGAAGTGAAGAGCGAAGTCAGAATACCGATAATCAACGTGGTAGCGAATCCCTGTACCGGGCCATTGCCGAATACGAAAAGCACGATACCCGTAATGATGGTCGTGACATTGGAGTCGATAATGGCCGACATGGCGTTCTTGTATCCTTCGTTCACGGCCAGACTCAATCCCTTGCCGGCGCGGAGTTCCTCCTTGACACGTTCGTAGATGAGTACGTTGGCGTCCACCGCCATACCCATCGTCAGGACGATACCTGCAATACCGGGCAGCGTCAGCACGGCCCCGAACGAGGCGAGCACCCCGAACAGGAAGAACAGGTTGGCTACCAAGGCAATGCTTGCCACCGCACCCGCCTTGTTGTAGAAAATCATCATGTAAAGGAGCACGCAGCAGAACGCGATGACGAACGAAATCATGCTCGAATTGATGGACTCCTGTCCGAGCGAGGGGCCTACCACCGCTTCCTGCGTGATGCGGGCCGGTGCGGGCAGTTTACCCGACTTCAGCACGTTGGCGAGGTCTCTTGCCTCCTGTATGGTGAAGTTGCCG
Organism: Candidatus Tidjanibacter gallistercoris; assembly: GCA_019114205.1. Taxonomy (GTDB): domain Bacteria; phylum Bacteroidota; class Bacteroidia; order Bacteroidales; family Rikenellaceae; genus Tidjanibacter; species Tidjanibacter gallistercoris. Next base: position 34,023 of record DXFY01000072.1, read on the forward strand.
GAAATCGCGGAACGCCCGTTGGGTATCTCGCTGTTCACCCGCGGTGCGGAGTAAACGTAACCGTCGAGCACGATGGCGATGAACTCGCCGATGTTGTCGGCGGTCATGCGCGCCCACGTTTTCGAGCCGGTAGGCGTCATGGTCATGGACACTTCGGCGGCGGAACCCTGTTCGGCGAAGTCGCCCCTGGCATCGGCTACGGCGGCACCGTCCAGCGGAGCCTTTCCGTCGCGCGTATTGGCCTTGATGGCATAAAGCTCATAAGTGGTTTCTGCGGGGTCTATCGGCTTCACGCCCCACATCAGCTTCACATCCCTGGGGAGCATCATACGCACCTGCGGCGTGTTGAGCATCGAATTGACGGCGGCCGTATCGTACGATTTGGCGTAACCGATTACCGGACCGTTCATCACCTGTCCCGTTTCGGCCAGAGCCGGGGAGAGTTTGGCAAAGAGCGGAAACTCCTCCATCGCATCCTCGCCGGCCGTCATGGCGGCCGCATCGGGATGATTTTCCAGCTCGGCGAGCAAGTCCTGTTCGGCACTTTCCTCACGAACGGTCACCTCGGTCACCTCACCGTCAGTTATCTCGGTCGCATCGACCACCTCGGTCTCCTGAAGCGCTTCCTGCTCTTCGGCCGTCCGGGAAGCATCGGATGCCTTCTGCAACTCCCTGATTACCGTATTGGCCTGTTCGAGCATCGGGAATATCTCGGTATTATTATAGGTAAGCCAGAATTCGAGCGACGCGGTACCCTGAAGCAGCTTGCGCACACGTTCGGGTTCCTTCACGCCGGGAAGCTCCACGAGAATACGGCCCGAAGCGCCTATCTTCTGGATGTTGGGCTGCGTTACGCCGAAACGGTCAATACGGCTGCGAAGAACATTGTACGAGTTGTCGATTGCGCTTTCGGCCTCCTCCCGAAGTACGCGGATGACCTGCTCGTTCGTGCTGGTGGGCGAGATTTTCTCACGCAGCTCCTGGGTGTTGAATATCAGTGCCAGCGGAGCATCGCCCGACAGGTCGGCGTACGCCCGCGAGAAAAGCGTGATGAAATCCTCGGCACTGGTTTTCTGCTCGCTGCGGGCCTGCGAAAGGGCCGCATTGAAAACGGGGTCCTGACTGTCGTTCGACAAAGCCCGCACCACATCCTCGACCGAAATTTCGAGCATGACGTTCATACCGCCCTTCAGGTCGAGACCGAGGTTTATTTCCCGTTCCTTCACCTGCTTGTAGGTGAAACCCAGAAATACTTTCTGGGATTTGATAGAGTCGAGATAAGACTGCTGCCTCTCCTGCTGGAGTTCGACGGGGAACCCTTCGGCATAGCGGGCAGCCTTCTTCTCGATGTTCCGTGCCACGAACGTGAACGAAAGCTGATAAGCACAAGCGATAGCCAAAATAATCGCAATTGCTTTGATAGCGCCTCTGTTTTGCATTGTAAGTAAGAGTTATTATTTTTTC
>DXFY01000073.1 GCA_019114205.1 Candidatus Tidjanibacter gallistercoris
CTATCTGCTGCGGACGAAAAGGCTGGCGAAGAACCGGTCTGCCTGTAAAACGATTCCTGCAAACTGAGGAAAAGGACGAGATTGCATCTGCCTGCACGGCGGTCGTAAGCGCGTGCCCGATAAGGATGAAACGGTAAACTAAAGAATAAGACGCAGTTTCCAGTATTGATAACTATATACTTGCATATACTCTATGCCGCCTTGCCATTATCAAAAACCGGAAACTGCGTATGTACGGATATATCGGCCTTTCGCCTATTGAACGGGGCTACTCGCTGTCTTTCACGGCCGCCATGAATGTCTTGGCCGGCTCGAAAGCAGGGATATTATGCGCCGGAATAATGATGGTCGTATTTTTCGAGATATTGCGTGCCGTCTTCTCTGCCCGGCGCTTGATGATGAAGCTGCCGAAGCCGCGCAGGAATACCTCGTCTCCGCCGACCATCGCGTCTTTTACATTTTCCATGAAAGCCTCAGTCACTTCAGATACAACCGCTTTCTCGATTCCTGTCTGCTTTGTAATTTCCGCAACAATGTCTGCTTTTGTCATAATTCCAGTATTTTTATAGATTCATATCGGTTTCAGCACCCCGCCTTCGTGGTAAGATGTAAAGAATCTCGGTCGAGTAATCTTCCGGGATAGACATTCAGAGGCGAACTATATGCTTAGGGTTGAATGGGTGCGGCTTCGGGGCGCGCTTTTTTTTGTATGTGTACCGAAACAAACGGCAGCAAAGCCACCAAGGTAATCGGCGGACGGGACGGGTCATACGCCCTTGCCCGCAGTCCCGTGACCAAATGCAGGGCCCCGTCGAAGCGGTTGTAAACAGCTGTGTCGTTGACCTCCACGAAGTCCCAGTTGTCGTACGGCAGGCGGTCTTTCGTCGCATGGTCGCTGATCTTGTTCAGCGTGGACTCGTAGGTCGGCCGGGAGGCGATGTCGGGATTGTCGCACACGGAGAACGGGACGCAGCCCCCCCCCTCGCGGCAGGTTGCCCGCTCGCCGTTGTCGTTCTGTACGAAGCGGCTGCGAATCCAGTTCGTCGTGGGGTTGGGCGTAAGGAGCATCTTCGAGACCTTGAACGTCTCGTGCGTCTTCCAGCGCAGGCGTGAGAAGAGCACCTCGACGGTTTTCTGGCTGACTTCGGACGCTTCGTCGCGGCAATGGTCGCCTCCGTCGAGCCGAACCGCCCGAAGTCGGGGGCGGAGGGGCGATCGGTCAGGTCGAGCATGATAATCACGCTTGTCGTTCCGGAAGCGGAGCGTGCCCGCCACGTTGTTGATGTGGTAGTGCTCGTCTTTCACCGCCCCCCCCACTGCTTGATGACCGTGCGTATCGTGTTCTATGTCGACTCCTTCAGGCTCTTGAGCGTCTTGCGGGCCGCCGCGGCGCGAAGGTCGGGAAAGCGGTTGCAGCCGTTCACGAGCCAGACACTTGATGCAAAGAACCTCCCGCTGCCGGCCGCGCCGCCGCCCAGCACCAGTTGCGGGATGTTCCGGTTGTCGCACGGCGTATCGGGACTGCGGGCGGGCAATTCACGTACTTTATCCTCGATGGTGTGGCGGAAAAAGCGGCCGTCGATATAGGGGTTGCCGATGGTATAGGTTTCCGCCTTGTACTTGCGTTTGAGAAACAGTTCCGTTCTTTGATGCTGTTTAAGTTACGTCAAAGAATAGCGGTTCGGGGAAGGCGGGCGGTTACGGAAGCTCCGGTGCGGAAGAAAAGAAAAAAGACCGGCTCCTTGAGCGGACGCGGTCTTGGAGGCGTCATCGCGGATTTTCAGCGGTCCGGTTCTTTGTATTTCCCCATCTCGTCGAACAGGTTGTTGTGCTTCAGGCCCCACTCGTCCATCATCCGGATGATCGGGATAATCGAGCGTCCTGTCTCCGAGAGTTCGTATTCGGTGCGGGGCGGTGTCTCCGGGTAGACCGTCCTGACGACTATTCCCATCCGTTCCATTTCGCTCAGCTGCTGCGCAAGCACTCGCTTGCTGACTCCCGGAATGATGCGCAGGAATTGGCTGGGGCGACGCAGGCCGCGGTTCATGCAGTTGATCAGGTAGGGCTTCCATTTGCCGCCCGCCATGATCTGATAGATGCTCACGCCGCATCCGAGGTCGATGGGTATTTTCCGTTCGTATTTCATGTCCGACTCGTTCGCAATCTTATGCCCGCAAAGGTAACGAAACTTTGTCGGGTGATAAAACATTCACCCGATGATAAATTTACCACTTATTGCAGTTACACCGTCCCGCATCTAATTTTGCAGCGAAAACAAGGCAATGATTTTTTGCCGTGAAAATTGAACCCCAACATTAAAAATAAGAACAACATGAACCGGAATGACCTTTTAAGTTCGCTGAGCAAGGGGGAGCTCATCTCCCTGATCGAAGCCTACTCGAAGAACTGGCTCGCCATGGACGGCGTGTGGTTCCAATCTGTCGAGCGCAAATTCGGCATGGACGAGGCCATGTACCACGACTGCGAAGCATGGAAAGTATATACCGCGACGGAAGCCCGGCGCATCAAAGCGTTTCTCGGCCTGCCGGAGCGCCCCGGCCTCGAAGGGCTGGCGAAAGCCCTGCAACTGCGCTTCTACGCCCACATCAACAAGCAGGATTTCGTGTTCGGCGAAGACGGCAGGACGCTGACGTACCGCATGGTGGACTGCTTCGTGCAGACGGCCCGCAAGCGCAAGGGCATGGAGTTCCACCCGTGCAAGTCGGTCGGTGTCATCGAGTACAGCGGCTTCGCCCGGACGATAGACGACCGCATCGCCTGCCAGTGCATCAGCTGCTATCCGGAGATGACCGACGAGAGCTGCTGCTGCGCATGGAAGTTCACGTTGAACGAATAAGACTTTTCCGTGAGACCGTCGGCGACAGCTTGGGAAATACCGGAAATAGCCGGTATGCCCTTATTGAAAGAGTAAGAGGAGTTCGAGCGTACCGCCGGTGAAAATTACGAATTTTCTCAGTCTGGCTTCTTACGGGGGCACTTGGCTTTGCTGCGAGAACAGGGCTGTTGCGGAAATTCCCCGGCATTTTCTTGCCGGGGAAAGCGGTTCGTGCATTGTTCGCTTGCGATCCGTATTTCGACCTCAAGCATTCTGCGGTTCTATTGTACGGTCGCCTGTTGTCTCCGGCCGCCGTAGCGGGCGTTCATGCGCAGCCTCAGTTTCTCCTGCTTCGTGTTCTTGTAGTAGTGTTTCTCGATGGTCCGGGCACTGTTTCCGGCCATCTCGGCCATATGGAAGATGATGGTTCCGGCATTCAGCTCGCTGGAGATGAAAGTTCCCCGTGCCGTGTACCGCGTCATTTCCTCGTCGATGCCCCAAACCGTGCAGACCTTATCCGGCGTTTCGCTGACCTGCGAAGAGAAACCGCTGCGACGCCCTATTTTCTGTTTGTCTGTCTGGTGCTTCCTCGTGTAAACGGGGAAAACGTAGTCATCGATTCCCGTACCTCGGTATTTGTCGATTATTTCTGCGAACCGGTCGATGAGCAGGGGCTTGGCCAGCTTCGGGAACTTCGTGCGCCCATAGACAATCGCGCCCTCCTTCTCGTTAATCATGTCCCACGTCGGGTTGATGACATCGACGTTCGCCATGCCGTCGGCTGTAAAAGCTGAAAAGGAAGAGGTGGATACACGGTCGCTCCTGTTCGGTAAAGAGGCTCCGGCCCATAAATTCCATGCGACGGATGATATTGGCATTGACTGCCTTCGCCTCGAATTATCCCCGTGCCATCTTTTCTGCCGCGGACTCGAAAATCGCAGGATTGGCCCCGTACATGTGAAGCTCGTCTGCGGCATGGTTCACAAGGGCGCGGAACATGCGGAGAAGCTGGCGAAGGCCGGCCTTATTTCCGTTCTCGATGCCCCGTTTCTCCAGAAAGACGACGTACTCCAGAAGACAGGTCTGAGTAATATCGGTGAAATAGTAGCGGGACAACTCCTTGCGGAACTTCGTTTGGACAAAGTTCGCGAGCGAATTGCGGAGCTGTTTGTACATCGAAGCGGTACCGACGCTTTTGACGAGCTTGCCGTTCTTGATTTTCTCGTGGTTCTCGAAATAATCGGGGCGGGCTTGAAGCAGTTGCGAGACGGTCAGCATCTTCGTCTTTTTTTTCTCTTTCTCCTCGCCTTTGGACTTGAAACAATCGGCCCACTGCAATACCGGGAAATTGCGCTCCTCGCGTTCCCTCTGCTCGGCAACGGATATGTATTTACCCCCCCCCTGATGTCGGGCAGCGGTTGGTTCTTCTCGACGTATTCGCTGCTGGAGGAGGTGAAACTCCGGGACTCGTTATCCCAGTTCTTGCAGGCCCCGGTAACATCGGCTACTCGCGGAATGCGGTTATA
>DXFY01000074.1 GCA_019114205.1 Candidatus Tidjanibacter gallistercoris
GGTGGCTATCTTGAACGCGAGGGCGCAGAAAGGTTCCGATTCCGACGGATGGCGTACCACCTCTTCGCCGGTAGCGGGATTCACACCCTTGATGGCTTCGATATCGAGCGGCGAGGGCAGGAACGCCACGACGGAGTCGAGCAACAGCTGCACACCCTTGTTCTTGAACGAGGAGCCGCAGAGCATCGGTACGATGGTCATCTCGATGGTCGCCTTGCGGATGGCCGCTTTCAGTTCTTCGGGGGTTATCGAATCCGGGTCCTCGAAGAACTTCTCCATCAGAGCCTCGTCCACGGTAGCGACCTCTTCGATGAGTTTCGCACGGTATTCCTCCACCTCGGCCTTCATGTTGGCCGGAACCTCCTCGTAGGTATAGTTAACGAGTTCGTTCTTCTTGGCATCGTCGTATATGAGCGCCCTATTATATATAAGGTCTATCACGCCGGCGAACTTGTCTTCGGCTCCGATAGGCAGGGCGATGGGCACCGCATTGGCTCCGAGGCGCTCCTTCACCTGTGCGCATACGGCCAGGAAGTCGGCACCGGTACGGTCCATCTTGTTGACGTAACCGATACGGGGCACATTGTATTTGTCGGCCTGGCGCCATACGGTTTCGGACTGGGGTTCCACGCCGCCGACTGCACAGAAGGTAGCCACGGCACCGTCGAGCACACGGAGCGAACGCTCCACCTCCACGGTAAAGTCCACGTGTCCGGGAGTGTCGATGAGGTTGATTTGATAGGTCTTGTCCTCATAACGCCAGAAAGCGGTGGTGGCGGCGGAGGTAATGGTAATACCCCTCTCCTGTTCCTGCACCATCCAGTCCATCGTGGCGGCCCCTTCGTGCACCTCGCCGATTTTGTGCGTCTTGCCGGTGTAGAAAAGGATACGTTCGGACGTCGTGGTTTTACCGGCATCGATGTGGGCCATGATGCCTATGTTGCGTGTAAATTTAAGGTCTTTTGCCATATGATTGCAGCCTCCTAAAATCTAAAGTGAGCAAACGCCTTGTTGGCCTCGGCCATACGGTGCATCTCCTCTTTACGTTTAAAGGCAGCGCCTTCCTGGTTGTAGGCAGCTATTATCTCGGCCGACAGCTTTTCGGCCATCGATTTCCCGGCGCGTTTACGAGAATAAAGGACAAGATTCTTCATCGAAAGGGAAATCTTGCGCTCGGGCCTCACTTCGGTAGGAACCTGGAACGTGGCGCCACCGATGCGGCGGGATTTGACCTCCACCTGCGGGGTGATATTTTCCAACGCCTGCTTCCAAATCTCCAGAGGAGCCTTGTCCGCGTCCTTCATCTTCTCGCCGACGATATCCAACGCATCGTAGAATATCGTGTAAGCAATACTCTTCTTACCATCCACCATCAGGTTGTTTACGAACCTGGTCACAAGTACGTCGTTGAACTTGGGATCCGGAAGTAGAATTCGCTTTTTAGGCTTAGCTTTTCTCATTTCTTTATCTAAAAATTCTGCGTTTGTTTGGCGGCGCCTCGTTTGTCGATTCCCTGCGCTACGCGACCGGCACCGGAAGCCGCGTCCGCATTACGAAAAGTACGGATTGCTATTTCTTCTTCGCGGGAGCGGCACCTGCCTTCGGCCTCTTCGCACCGTATTTGGAACGACGCTGGCGACGACCGTCCACACCTGCCGAGTCGAGCGCACCGCGCACCAGGTGGTAACGCACACCGGGGAGGTCCTTCACACGGCCTCCGCGCACGAGCACGATGGAGTGTTCCTGCAGGTTGTGCCCTTCTCCGGGGATGTAGGCGTTCACCTCCTTCTGGTTGGTCAGCTTCACCCTGGCGACCTTACGCATCGCAGAGTTAGGCTTCTTGGGCGTCGTGGTGTACACACGCACGCACACGCCGCGCCTCTGCGGACATGCGTCGAGTGCCGGAGCCTTGCTCTTGTCCTCCATCTGCACCCGCCCTTTTCGTACTAACTGTTGAATAGTTGGCATCTTTAAAACTTTTGTCCTTTAGTTTGAGTAACTTAACTGTTGTTTTCTCGTAATTCCGCAATCAAAACGGAGTGCAAATATAGGTAAAATTTCCGAAACGCTCCATTTCGGCCCGACTTTTTTCACCCGTTTCAACCGGATTTACAGCGTTTTTCGTCTTTTTCACGAACCGCATCAATTCTTTTTATCTATAATTTTATAGAATCCATAATTATAGCCTATGAATTATTACGAACACGAGTATATATTTACATGATTTAAAATTATTTACGAGAAGAAAGGCGTATCGTACCGGCAAAGTTTCTACTTACTTCGGACAGGGAAACGTCCGGCACTCCGTAACGCGCCAAGAAAAAGGCCGGAATACGTTCCGGACAAGGCCGCGACGCCGGGATTCCGGCTGCGCTCCCCGCGGCAAATCCGCGTTCCGAACCATGTTTTGCAGGATTCCTCCGCACCGAAAACCGGCAGGTCTTTTTACAGACAAGAGCAACAATATCGAAAGGAAAAAGCCGGAAGTGCGGATACGGACAAATGCACCGTCTTCACGCTCCTCCCGCTCGTCCGAACGGCCCGAAAGCCGATACACGACGAACGATGCACCCAGTGATTCCGGCGCGGCTCGAACGCGCGACCCACAGCTTAGAAGGCTGTTGCTCTATCCAACTGAGCTACGGAACCCCGACCCGGCCCGACATGCACGAACGCATATCCTGCCGACCGGTGCGCAAAAATAACGTTTTTTCCCGACTTCTCCAATTCATGCCGCAGCCGGCTTTCCGGATACGCCGCGGCCGACCGTCCGAATCCGTCATGCACGCATAATAAAACCGCAGCGACTCCGTTTGTTTTCCCTGCAACATAAATCCATTATTTTTGCGGAACGAACCATTCCGACAATCGAATCTATGTCAAGACACACGAACGGCAGCCGGCCGACCGGACTGAGCGACAGCGAAGTCCTCGAAAGCCGCCGGCAACACGGCACCAACCTGCTCACTCCCCCCAAACGTCCGTCCATCTGGAAGCTGTACCTCGAAAAATTCAAAGACCCCGTCATCCGGGTGCTCCTCGTGGCGGCATGCCTCTCACTGGTCATCTCCGTCATCGAAGGGGAATACGCCGAAACCATCGGCATCTTTTTCGCCATCTTCCTGGCCACCGGCATCGGATTCTATTTCGAATACGACGCCAACCGCAAATTCGACCTGCTGAACGCCGTGGGGGAAGAGACGCCCGTCTCGGTCATCCGCAACGGGAACGTGCGGGAAATTCCGCGCCGGGACATCGTGGTGGGCGACATCGTCATCCTCAACACCGGCGACGAGGTACCCGCCGACGGCAGGCTGCTGGAAGCCGTATCGCTGCAGGTGAACGAATCGAACCTCACCGGCGAATTGATGGTGCACAAGACGGTCGAGGAAGCGTTCTTCGACAGCGAGGCCACCTATCCGTCCGACTGCGTGCTGCGCGGAACGACGGTTACCGACGGCCACGGCGTCATGCGAGTGGAACGTGTGGGCGATGCGACCGAAATCGGCAAGGTGGCGCGGCAGGCGACCGAGACGAATCCGGAACAAACGCCGCTCAACATCCAGCTCTCGCGGCTGGCGAAACTCATCGGTCGGGCCGGCTTCACCATCGCGGCGCTCACGTTCGTCGTTTTCACGGCGAAAGACCTGTACGCCTACTTCGCCGCGCATGCGGTGACGGGCTGGGACCAGTGGCTCGACATAGCCAACATCGTACTGAAATACTTCATGATGGCCGTGACGCTGATTGTCGTGGCCGTACCCGAAGGGCTTCCCATGAGCGTCACGCTGAGCCTCGCGCTCAACATGCGGCGCATGCTCCGCACGAACAACCTCGTGCGCAAAATGCACGCCTGCGAAACGATGGGCGCGATAACGGTCATCTGCACCGACAAGACCGGCACGCTCACCCAGAACCTGATGCAGGTACACCAGGCGCAGCTCGAAGGGAACGCACCGGATATCGTCGCCGAAGGCATCGCGGCCAACTCGACGGCATTCCTCGAAGAGAAGGGCGAAGGCGAGCGACCCGCAGGGGTCGGGAACCCGACCGAAGTGGCCCTGCTGCTGTGGCTCCGGGAACAGGGACGGGACTACATGGAACTGCGCCGGGCGGCCGGCGTACTCGACCAGCTCACCTTCTCGACCGAACGCAAATACATGGCGACGCTCGTCGCATCGTCCGTACTGAAGGGGCGCGTACTGTACGTCAAGGGGGCGCCCGAAATCGTCATGGGCAAATGTTCGCTGGACGAAGTCCGGAAAAAGGAATACGAGACGCAACTGCTCGCCTACCAGAACCAGGCCATGCGCACGCTCGGTCTGGCCTACAAGGTCGTTCCCGCCGATGCTCCGGCCGACTGCGCGGCACTCGTCGCCGCGGGCGGCATGACCTTCCTCGGCATCTTCGCCATCAGCGACCCGGTCCGTCCCGACGTACCGGCAGCGGTTGCGCAGTGCCGTTCGGCAGGCATCGGCGTTAAAATCGTCACGGGCGACACGCCCGGTACGGCGACCGAAATAGCCCGCCAAATCGGACTTTGGACGCCGCAGGACACCGAGCGCAACCGCATCACCGGGGCGGAGTTCGCCGACCTGAGCGATGCCGAGGCGCTCGACCGCGTCGCCGACCTGAAGGTGATGAGCCGTGCGCGCCCCATGGACAAACAGCGGCTCGTGCAGCTGCTCCAGCAGCGGGGGGCGGTGGTGGCCGTCACGGGCGACGGCACGAACGACGCCCCGGCGCTCAACCACGCACAGGTAGGCCTCTCGATGGGCACTGGCACGTCGGTCGCCAAGGAAGCCAGCGACATCACCCTGCTCGACGACTCGTTCCGCAGCATCGCCACGGCCGTCATGTGGGGCCGCTCGCTCTACAAGAACATCCAGCGGTTCATCGTCTTCCAGCTCACCATCAACATCGTCGCGCTGCTGAGCGTCCTGCTGGGGGCATTCTTCGGTACGGCGCTTCCGCTCACCGTCACGCAGATGCTCTGGGTAAACCTCATCATGGATACCTTCGCCGCCATGGCGCTCGCCTCCATTCCGCCGAGCCCGGACGTGATGGCCGAAAAACCGCGCCGCCGCGACGACTTCATCATCACACCCGCGATGCGCAACGCCATCCTCGGCGTCGGCTTCGCCTTCATCGCCGCACTCATGCTGCTGATGGGCTATTTGGGCAGCCTGCCCGGCGGCATGGACACCCACCGGCTGACCATCTTCTTCACCGTGTTCGTGATGCTCCAGTTCTGGAACCTCTTCAATGCGGGAGTCTTCGGCACCGACCACTCCGTCTTCCGGGACATCCCGCGCGCAAAAGGCATGGCAGGAACGGCGCTGCTGATTCTCGTCGGACAAATCGTCATCGTCACCTTCGGCGGGAACGTATTCCGCACCGTACCGCTCACCGTGACGGAATGGCTCTGCATCGCGGCGGGAACCTCGCCGGTATTGTGGGCGGGCGAAGCGTGGCGGGCCGTGAAAAGGGCCGGACACAAAAAACGGGCAGGGGCGACGGCCCGGTAGCCTGCGGAGTCACCCGCCCCGCCGTTTGGCGGTTTGGCGAAAAGTGCTTACATTTGCAGGCCGTTTCGTGTAAACGGCAGGACAATATCATTGTTAATCTAACAACAGTAAGAAAATGCCTGTAAAAATCAGACTTGCGCGCCACGGTAAGAAAGGCTACGCCTTCTATCATATCGTCGTCGCGGACAGCAGGGCGCCACGTGATGGCAAGTTCATCGAAAAGATTGGTACCTACAATCCGAACACGAATCCTGCTACCATCGAACTGAACTTCGACAAAGCGCTGGAGTGGCTCCGGAACGGTGCACAGCCCACGGACACCTGCCGCGCCATCCTTTCCTACAAGGGAGTGATGTACAAGAAGCACCTGCTCGGCGGCGTCGCCAAAGGAGCTTTCGACGAAGCGACGGCCGACGCCAAATTCGAGAAATGGATGAGCGAAAAGGCCGCCAAGATATCGGCAAAAACGCAGCGGGTGACCGGCGAAAAGGAACAGTCCCGGAAAGCGCGCCTGGCCGCCGAGAAGGAAGCCAACGAAAAGAAGGCCAAGGCTATCGAGGCTAAAAGGGCGGAAGCCGCAGCTGCTGCCGCACAGTCCGAAGAGGCGGAAGCTCCCGCAGAAGGGGAAGCCCCTGCCGCAGAATAGAACGATGGACTCTCTGGAAGCAGTCGGCAAGGTATCCAAAGCGTTCGGCCGCAACGGCGAACTGATTATCAACCTGTACGACACTTTCCCGGAGGACTGCGATTTAAAGGAACCGCTTTTCGCATCGGTCGATGCGTTGGCGGTTCCTCTGTTTTTAGACCGGTTCGAGCGGCGCGGGACGACCAATGCGCTGGTGCAGTTCGCCGATTTCGATACACAGGAACGCGCCGCGGAGCTCATCGGTCTCGAACTTTTCCTGCGTACGGACGAAGCCGACGAGGAGGAAAACCTCATCTATCTGGAAGACCTGGTCGGCTTTTCCGCAACGTTCGACGGCTGCTCCCTCCGGGGCGAAATCACGGGCTTTATCGACAGCGAACAAAACCCCCTGTTCGAAATCACGGCCGAAGGCAGGGAAATCCTCGTCCCGGCTGCCGAGGAGCTGATAACGGCCCTCGACACCGATGCTCGGACAATCGCTTTCTCGCTTCCCGAAGGACTGCTCGACCTCTACCTGTAATCCCCCTACGATACGTCTGCCGCAAACCGTTCTGCCTCCTTCCCCCGGAAACAGCGGATTCCCTTATTTCATTCTGCCCTTTTCCCGCACCGCCGGGCGCAGGCCCTGCACGAGACTCCGGAACTGTTCCGTCGTTCTCCGCCCGTCGGAATGACACCGAACGAAGCCGTATACCCTGCTTCTCCACCCCCACCTGCCGGCTCTCCTTCCTCCGGCAACCGTTCCCGCCAGGCACACAAGCAATCAACCGTACTCCTGCCCTGCCACACCCGCCTGCCGCAACGACGCTTCCGTTTTGAAAGCATTCCGTCCCCGCATCGGAGGGGCAGCCGACCACGACCGTTTGCCACCGTCCTCCGACTGCACGAACCGTGCGGAGTTCATGCAGTCGGGAAAGGTCATCGCCGCCGTCGACAACAACAGCAAATTCGTTCAATCCCCGGACGGGCCCGGCGCCAAACACCGGCCGGTTCGGGTACTTCATTCCCCGCCTGCCCGAAAAAACTCCGATTCATTATTTATTGCACTCGTATCGGATTATACGTATGTTTGCAAAAACCGATATGTTGCACCGGAAGCGACAGGCAAACAAGACGACGTACCGACAGCCTGCGCTCCATACCCTCAGAAACGCCCCCCTCGCAAAAGGAACGCATATCCGGAACATCCGTCAAGACAAAACCCTAAAGCCCAAAACCTATGAACCGCAACAACCTTCTTCCGTTACTCGTCCCGCTCGCACTGTGTTCCTGCGTGACGACGTACAGCACTTCCAGAAAATACATCGCCGTGGAGACTCCCGACCGGGAAACGGTGGTCATGAACGGCGATACGCTCCGTTACGGCCTCACGCCCCGCGAACTGGCCGGAGCGCTCGGCGCGGAGCCGACGGAAAAGAACCTCGCCCGGATGACCCGCATAGTCTATGCGGCCAACTCGCCGCAGACGGCCTACGGTTTCTACGACGCCACGCCGGAACCGCTGCATGTAGCGATACACGCCGCCGACACGGTCTACTCCTATACGCTGGAAGCCTACAACAGCGACTTGTTCTGGCTGAACGGCCTTACGCTGGGCGTGGGCATGCTCGAAGACCGCAAAAACGACAACCGTTACGAACATCCCGACCTTTACTGGGCCGGCGACGGCTACCGCACCTTCCGCAAAAACGACTGGACGATGGGCGTGCGCAAGCGCCGCAGACCGAAGACATCCGTTTCCCGCCGGACGATACGGTACGAAAACTCGTTCCGTAAAGGGCGCGTCAACGTTTCGCTGGCATTCCCATGGCTGCAGCTCTATTCGTTTTCTCCCATTACGACAGCAATACGCCGAAACAGCGGCGGATGTATCGGAATCGCCGCCGGCATCGAATACCTCTACCGCGACAAACGGGGCATCGCTCTGGAAGCGAATACATTGGCTGGATACGCTACTATCTGGGGGCCGGCTGCAAACATCGACCCGCCGCCCAACGAAGAATGGTCTGCCATACATATTACTCTGGCTGAGTACCTGCATTTCCGCCGCTTCACCATAGGATACGGTCTGAATGCGGCACGGAACAGGTATGTTTACAAACCGCCCTATCCCGGCTTCGGAATCTATTTGGGCGATATGCGCATCGACGACCGGTATTGGGCAGCGGGCATTCTGGTGGCCGCCTACATCAACATAACGCCCAAAATGATGTTCGGAGCCACCTATCGCCCCACCTTCTTCCGATTCGGCACCGCAAGACCGTGGCAATACGAACACTGCGCCACCTTAGACCTGAAATTCTACCTGTTCCGGAAATAACGGCTTCCCCTGCCTTCGCTGCGATAAGGAAAACATGACACAAGCCGGACGACAGCGGCCCACGCAGCAGGGAAGACCGAAGGCCGGTCGGAAAAGTCTGTTTTCCGACCGGCCTTCGGTCACGCTCCGGGAGAGTCGCACGCACGGGTATCGCAATGCCGCACGGCACCGGCGGGCGTCATACGACGACGTTGATAATCCTGCCCGGTACCACGATGACTTTCCGCACCTGTTTCCCTGCCGTATATTTCTCCAACTGCGGGTCGGCGAGCACGGCGGCTTCGATTTCGCTCGCCGCAGCGCCGAGCGGGAATTCCTTCTTGAACCGCATTTTCCCGTTCACCGAAACCGGATAGTCGAAACTGTTCTCCACGAGGCAGGCGGGATTGAAGACCGGATAGCGTTCGTCGAAAATGGTTCCCTCGTGCCCCAGTTCGTGCCACAGCTCTTCGGCGATGTGGGGAGCGAAGGGCGACAGCAAAATGAGGAGCGGTTCGAGCACCGCCCGCTTGCTGCAATCGCCGAGCTCGTTCAGGCATATCATGAAGGCGCTGACCGACGTGTTGAACGAGAAGTTCTCTATGTCTTCGCTCACTTTCTTTATCGTCTTGTGCAGCACCTTGAGCTCCTGCGGCGAGGGCGCCTCCTCGCTGACCGAAAGCACTCCGCCGCCGGCATGGAACAGCCGCCAGAAACGGCGCAGAAATTTGGAAACGCCGTCGATGCCGTTGGTATCCCACGGCTTGCTCTGTTCCAGCGGGCCGAGGAACATCTCGTACATGCGCAGGGTATCGGCTCCGTAATGCTCCACGATGTAATCGGGATTGACCACGTTGTACATCGACTTGCTCATCTTTTCCACCGCCCAGCCGCAAACGTAGCGCCCCTCTTCGAGGATGAACTGCGCGTCGGCGAACTCCGGCCGCCATGCGCGGAAGGCATCGATGTCGAGGATGTCGTTCTTCACGATATTGACGTCCACATGGAGCGGCTGCGTATCGTACCCGTCCTTCAGTCCGTGCGATACGAAGGTGTTCGTCCCGGCTACCCGGTACACGAAGTTGGAACGTCCCTGTATCATTCCCTGGTTCACCAACTTGCGGAACGGCTCGTCCTCCACGGCCACGCCGATGTCGTACAGGAACTTGTTCCAGAAACGGGAATAGATGAGGTGGCCCGTGGCGTGCTCGATGCCGCCGATGTAGAGGTCCACGCTGCGCCAGTAGGCGTTCGCCTCGCGGCTCACCAGCTCCCGGTCGTTGTGCGGGTCCATGTAGCGCAAATAGTAGGCCGACGAACCGGCGAAGCCCGGCATGGTGCTCGTCTCGTACGGATACCCTTCGGCCGTATGCCACCCTTCAGCACGGGCGAGCGGCGGTTCCCCGGAACTCGTCGGGCGGAACTCCGACACATCGGGCAGCGTGAGCGGCAGCGCATCCTCCGGCAGCGGGCAGGCCGTATCATCCTTATAGTAAATCGGGAAGGGCTCTCCCCAATAACGCTGGCGGCTGAAGATGGCGTCGCGCAGGCGGTAATTGACCTTCTTCCGGCCGATGCCCCGCGCCTCTATCTCCGCAAACATCCGCTCGATGGCCTCCTTCACGTCCATGCCGTCGAGGAACCCGGAATTCATCAACCGCCCCTGCTTCGCATCGTAACTGGCGACATCGATGTCGCCCCCTTCGACCACCGGCACGATGCCGAGTCCGAAATGTTTGGCGAAAGCGTAGTCGCGCGCGTCGTGCGCCGGCACGGCCATGATGGCTCCCGTGCCGTACCCCGCCAGCACGTAGTCGCTTATATAAATCGGCAGCTCCGTACCGGTGAACGGATTGACCGCATAGGAACCCGTAAAGACACCGCTCACCCGTTTGGTATCGGCCATCCGTTCGCGTTCGGAACGCTTCTTCGTCTCCTCGATATAACGTTCGACCTCCGCCCGCTGCGCCTCGGTCGTCAGTTCGCACACCTGTTCGTGTTCCGGCGCGATGACCATGAACGTGCATCCGAAAACGGTATCGGGCCGCGTGGTGAATATCTCCAGTTTCCGCTCGCTTCCCCGGATGCCGAAGAACATTTGCGCCCCGGTGCTGCGCCCTATCCAGTTGCGCTGTATCTCCTTGAGCGATTCGCTCCAGTCGAGCCGCTCCATGCCGTCGAGCAGCCGTTCGGCATAGGCGCTCACCCGCAGCAGCCACTGCTTCATGCGCTTCTGTACCACCGGGAAACCGCCCCGCACCGAAAGGCCGTTCACCACCTCGTCGTTGGCGAGCACCGTTCCGAGCCCTTCGCACCAGTTCACCGTCGTATCGGCCCGGTAAGCCAGACGGTAGTTCAGCAGCACCTCCTGCCGACGCTTCTCATCCATCGCATTCCATTCGGCGGCGGTGAACTCCATCCGCTCGGTACAGGCGGCATGCAACCCCTCCGTTCCCCGGAGGGCGAATGCTTCGGTCAGCTCGGCGATGGGACGCGCCTGCTGCCGGTCGCAGCAGTAATAGCTGTCGAACATCTTCAGGAACGCCCACTGCGTCCACCGGTAATATGTGGGGTCACTGGTCACCACCTGCCTGTCCCAGTCGTACGAGAATCCGAGCTTGTCGAGCTGTTCCCGGTAACGCGCCACGTTCTGCGCCGTGGTGACCGCAGGGTGCTGCCCCGTCTGGATGGCATACTGCTCGGCCGGAAGCCCGAACGCATCGAACCCCATCGGATGCAGCACGTTGAATCCGCAGAGTCTTTTGTAACGGGTATAGATGTCCGAAGCAATATATCCCAGCGGATGCCCGACGTGGAGGCCGGCCCCGGACGGATAGGGAAACATGTCGAGTACATAATACTTGGGGCGGGAAGCATCCGTGTCCACCTTGTAAGTCCTACGCCGCTCCCATTCCTGCTGCCATCGCGGCTCTATTTCGCGGAAATCGTATTCCATAACTTCGTTGCTGTTTGTGTGCTACCGCAAAGGTAAAAATAATATTCATCGAAAGATAATTGCGCACGGCGGCACGACATCGCCTCGCGACCTCCTCACGCCCGGCCGCGCACCGGCCGACCGCGTATGAAAACCGCCCGGCCCTTCCGAAAAAACACAGAAAGAGAAAAATTATCCACATTTTTATGAAATACATTTTGTTTTCCGAAAGAACCACATATCTTTGCGGCAACACTATTGGGTAAAATAGTGGCGAATTATAACGAGAAGCGGAGAGAACGGGCTCAATGAAACTTCGGCAACCTGTCGCAACGATACAAGGTGCCACATCCCGACCTGCAAGGGACAGGAAATATAATGAAGCTATGGAGACAATGAAAAGCATTTCAGGACAGACGATTCCCGCAACATTCCGCCGCGGCGGTTCTTCCCGCGGCCTCCTCTCCATGGACATGCGTATGCGCCGGGCGCGCTAATCTTTCTCTATTCCCGGAAAATGCTGCCGACATGCCTGTAAGACAGGCAGTGCGCAGTGCGTCGTGACGGTACGTCACCCCCATACCCGAATCATACATTTTTCACACCCGGAGTGCAGCATGCCTTGCTGCGCTGTCAAACATCATTTTCCCATGTCGAAAACATACCAACAGATAAACGAACGTATCAAGAACGGCGAAGCGGTCGTCCTGACTGCCGAGGAGGTGTCGCAGCTCGCCCGCACGATGCCGCCGGAAGAGATTGCCGAAAAGGTGGATGTAGTGACCACCGGAACCTTCGGAGCCATGTGTTCCTCCGGGGCATTCATCAACTTCGGCCACAGCGAACCACCCATCCGCATGGAACGCATCGAGCTCAACGGAGTAGGCGTAAGCGGCGGGCTGGCCGCGGTGGATACCTACATAGGGGCCGCGGACTGCAATCCCGCCAACCCCGCCTACGGCGGAGGGCACATCATCGAAGAGTTCGTCGACGGCAAGGACATCCTGCTGGAGGCGTGGGGCAAGGGTACGGACTGCTACCCCCGCAAACACATCCGTACCTACATCAACCGCGATACGGTGAACGAAGCCTGCCTCTACAATCCGCGCAACGCCTATCAGAACTACAACGTGGCCACCAACACCACGGACCGGACGCTACACACCTACATGGGGACGCTCCTGCCGCGCATGAAGAATGCGAGTTACTCCACTTCCGGCGAACTGTCGCCGCTGCTGAACGACCCCGAATGCCGCACCATCGGACTGGGAACACGCATTTTCCTCGCCGGAGCAGAAGGGTACGTGGCATGGAACGGCACGCAGTTCGACACGGCCAAAGAGGTGAACGGACACGGTATCCCGACCGGCAACGCCCGTACCATCGCGGTAATAGGCGACCTGCGGGAGATGCGTACCGAATACCTGCGGGGCGTGTATTACGAACGGTACGGATGCAGCCTCTTCGTAGGCATCGGCGTTCCGATTCCGATACTCGACACCGACCTGGCCCGCCGCGTATCCATCCGCAACGAACAAATCGAAACCACCGTGGTGGACTACGGAAACGGCAACGCCGTCCTCGGCAGAACCGATTATGCGGCCCTTCAGAGCGGTGAAATAGAGATAGGCGGCCGCCGCATCCGGACATCGCCCGTATCGAGCATCTCCAAGGCCCGCGAGATTGCGGAACTCCTCAAAGAGCGCATCCGCAGCGGTCGCTTCCTGCTGAGCGCACCGGTCAGGCCCATGCCCGCCGGTACCGCGATGAAAAAACTGCGGATACGCGAAACCCCCGAACGAACCGACCGAAAAACGCAAGAGCCATGAAAAGGAAATACATGCTGTCGTTCCCGGAATGCACGGGCAGCCAGCCCGTCATCCACGACCTGATAAAACGTTTCGACATCTGCATCAACATCATCAAGGCGGAAATAGCTCCCGGCATGGATGCCTCCATGCTGGCCGAGTTCACCGCCCCCGAAGAAGATATGGCACGGACGGTGGAATTTCTCGGCAACCTGGGCGTGGGAACGGCGCTCGTGACGGACAAAATCATCTTCCGCGAAGAGCGGTGCATAGCGTGCGGAAACTGCGCGCTGGCCTGTTTCCCGAAAGCACTGACCATCGGCCCGCCCGATTGGAAGCTCTCCCTCCGGAAGGAAAACTGCATCCTCTGCAAACTGTGCCTCACGGCATGTCCGCAAAAATTATTTACCATAACGACAGACTGAGCCATGCAAGAATACAAAATACGAATCTACCGCGACAGCTACAACCGCGACCGATGGCACACCTTCACGGTCGGCTACAAGGAGAGCGACCTTTGCATCGGCATCGACAGGGCCTCCTATGTGCCCGAAATGGTACCGTTCGCCGCACGCACTCTCAAAAACCTGCGGCTTGAAATGGAGACCTACCTCTCCGGCGACCCGACCTACGCCGTCATCCTTACGCCCTACCTTCCCGCCGCGGGAGCGCCGGAAATATTGGTACGGATGGCGGAAGCCGCCGCCACCGCAGGGGTTGGCCCGATGGCTGCCGTCGCCGGAGCGGTAGCCGAAACCGTCTGCCGGTGCATCCGGGAAGAATTCGGCTGCCGCGAAGTCATCGTGGAAAACGGCGGCGACATCTATGCCGACATCGCGGAAGGAATCGACATCCCCGTATTCGCCGGGCCGTCGCCCCTTTCGGAAAAAGTGGGTATCTTTATACCCGAAGGCGGCCGGATGGGCATCTGCACCTCTTCGGGAACGGTGGGGCCCTCGCTCAGCTTCGGAATGGCCGATGCCGTCATGGTCGTATGCACCGACACCGGACTGGCCGACAGCTACGCCACCGCTTTCGCCAACAGGATACACACGAAAAAGGACGTAAACGCCGTCATCGCGGAAATACGGAAAATACCCGCCGTAACGGGCGCCATCTGCATCAAGGACGACATGTTCGGAATCTGCGGGGATTACGGACTGAAAATATGGAAACAGACATCCGGACGATAGAGGGCCGGAACAAAAGCGTAACGACCGCCGCACGGAGTACGCCCACGAATACGATACGATGAAAATAAAGGACATACTGGCAGGCTCGAAACGGACGCTCCTGTCGTTCGAGCTGCTGCCCCCGCTCAAGGGGGGAGACATAGGCAAGGTGTACGGCGCCATCGAACCGCTCATGGAGTTCGCGCCTTCGTTCATCAACCTCACCTACCACCGCGACGAGGAGGTCATCCGGCAGCGGCCCGACGGAACGCTGGAACGGATTACCGTCACGAAACGTCCGGGAACGGTCGCACTGGCGGCGGCCATCATGAAACGGTACGACGTGGAGGTCGTACCGCACCTGGTCTGCGGCGGATTGGACCGGCATACGATTGAGAACATCCTGATAGACCTCAACTTCCTCGACATAGACAACGTCATGGCGCTGCGGGGCGACCCGGCTCCGGGCGAACGTTTCTTCACTCCCGCACGCGGCGGCCATGCCTACTGCGCCGACCTCGTGCGGCAAATCAGCGACATGAACCGGGGCGTATACCTGCACGAACTCCGGCAGGATTCCATCCGCACGCACTTCTGCATCGGGGTCGCGGGCTACCCCGAAAAACATTACGAATCGCCGAACCTCGCGCAGGACATCCGGCGGCTGAAAGAGAAGGTGGACGCAGGAGCCGACTATATCGTAACGCAGCTTTTTTTCGATAACGCCCGGTTCTTCGACTTCGTGGAACGGTGCCGGGCCGAGGGCATTACGGTACCGATTATCCCCGGACTGAAACCCGTATCGTCGCTGAAACACCTCGAAATGCTGCCCCGCACCTTCCATATCGACATGCCCGAAGCGCTCACCGAAGAACTCGCCTGCTGCCGCAACGACGAACAGGCCACGGAAGCGGGCATCGAATGGACCGTCCGACAGGCCAGGGAACTGAAAGCGGCCGGCGTACCGGCGCTGCACTTCTACACGATGAGCCGTTCGGGCAACATCCGCGAAATACTGAAACGGGTATTCTGAACGTACCGTTCATGCGGCAAGAGGCGGCCCCTCCGACAGCCCGCCCTGTCCGACCGGTGCGGACCGGATTCCCGAACCGAGCCCGAAGCGACATTCCATCCGACATCCCGCACGATGCCGGGGAACCGGTTCCGGGCACGAGCCGGAATACGACACGGGACGACCGGAGAAACGAGCAAACGGATGGCTCAGGAGTCCGCTTGCCGTACATATCGCCGGGAAACCGCTATCTTTGCAAACCGGAAAACAACCCTTCCCGTGTCCGGACAATACCGGCAGGGCTACGCACGCAGGGGAGGTACGCCCCGGAACCGCTTCCCAATCCTGCAACGGCAACCCGCGGAAAAAGGGAATACGGAACGGATACGGCCCGCAGCGAAGCTGGGCGGAGCCGGAACGCAGCATACGAAACAAACTGTTACATACGATGAAACCGACACTATTGATTATGGCGGCCGGCATGGGTTCCCGGTACGGCGGCCTCAAACAGCTCGACGGCGTCGGCCCGTCGGGCGAAACCATCATGGACTACTCGGTCTTCGACGCCGCACGGGCGGGATTCGGAAAGGTTGTATTCGTCATCGGACGCGCTTTCGAGCGGGAATTTCGTGAAAAGGTGCTTTCCAAGTACGAAGACCGCATTCCGGTCGAGGTCGTCTTCCAGTCGGTGGATGCGCTGCCGCAGGGGTTCGTTCCGCCCGCGGAGCGGGTCAAGCCGTGGGGTACGGGCCATGCCGTACTCATGGCCGAAGCAGTCATCCGCGAACCGTTCGCGGTCATCAACGCCGACGACTTCTACGGCCGCGGAGGATTCGAGGTGCTCGCTCGGTTCCTCGCAGCGACCGACGCTCCCGGACAATACTGCATGGTGGGTTACCGGGTAGGCAACACCCTGTCCGAAAGCGGTTCCGTATCGCGCGGAGTATGCGAAACCGACGGGGAGGGATTTCTCGTTTCGGTGACGGAGCGAACCGAAATACGCCGGCAGGAAGGGCGCGGCATCATTTTCCGCGACGAACACAACGAATACCATACGCTGGCCCCGAATACTCCCGTATCCATGAACATGTGGGGATTCACGCCCGACTACATGGAGTTCTCCGCCGGCCTGTTCAAACGTTTCCTGACCGAGCACGGACAGGAAATGAAAAGCGAATTCTATATTCCGACGGTCGTCAATGAAGCGCTGCGCAGCGGGACGGCGAAAGTGAAAGTGCTCGCCACCGACGCGGACTGGTTCGGCGTGACGTACGCCGCCGACCGGCCTGGGGTGGTGAACCGGCTTCGCGCCCTGGTGGATGCAGGAGCGTATCCCGAAAGGCTCTGGTAGCGACCGGCGGCACATCCGATATGCGGAAGTGCCGGATGCGTATGCCCATGAAAACGGCGGGACTGCAGATGCAGTCCCGCCCTTCGTATAAACCGTGCTCATTGCTCCGAAAGACGCAACGCCGCGGTACGAAGCGTATCCGGTCAATGCCTGCGCAGCGAAGTCAGGTTGTCGAGATTGAACTTGGCTTCCTTGCTGCCATGTTCGATGGCTTTGCGGAAATGCGCTTCGGCCGCCCGGTAATCTCCTTCGAGCGCCTTCAGCACGCCGATGTTGTTATGCGCGCCGGCAAAGTCGCCGAGCTTGTCGAGGTACTTGTGGGCCTCCTTAAGGTCGTTCTTGCGCAGCGCGATGGCCGCCATGTTGTTGTTGGCCACAGGGTCGTCCGGGAAGTAACGCAATGCCGTCACGAACACCTCCTCGTACTGCGGAGAATCCTGCGGATAGGAAAGCGCTATCTGATAAAATTCGTTCAGGCTGAGGTACTGAGGATGGGTCGCAATGACCTTCTTACCCTCCTCGACGGTAAACGGCAGTACCGTATAGTCTATGGTATAGTCGGTACGGCGCAGGCCCGGATAAACGTCGTGCAGCAACATGTTGTACGTAGCACCACGGTCGAGCGCGCGTATTTTCGCATCGCGTGCATCGGGTGCGTAATTGTCGATGATATCCAGGACCTCGTTCCGGTAGCGGATGTCGGACGCTGCCACCCAGCGGCGCACGCTGTCCCAGTCCTCCGGCACGTTGTTCACGTCATAAAGAGACTTCTCGATACGAGGGAACCTTTTCTGCACCAGGTCGCGTATGGCGTTCACCCGGCCGAGCGACAGTTTTGCATTGAGGTTGTAAGGCCCTTCGGGCGAAGCATATCCGGTCATTTCGATACCCGTCACCTTTATCTTGTCGTCGCCGGCAAGACGTCCCGTGAACTTGTAGATGTTCTCCAGTTCGGCGGCATTGTCGAAGATGTTCATGTCCACCGTGGTCTTGTTCACCTGGAATACGATGCGCGAGGTCATGGTCTCCGTACGGGCTTTCACCACTTCCACCTCCGGAACGAGGAACATCACCTGCGGCGGCATGGGATTGTAGAGCGTGCCTATCGTAGTCGGATATTCGGCCACGATGTTCCGCCTCGAATTCGAATAAACGTGGTCGAGCTTGATGTCGGCACCGTCCATCCATGCCTGGTAGGGGAACGAAGCGGAATACATGACCGTATTGGGGGAATCTTCCGTCCACTGCATGCCGTTCCTGCGGGCTTCGCGACGCATCTCGCGCACGTAACGGCGCGACAACGCCACCGTTTCG
Source organism: Candidatus Tidjanibacter gallistercoris (assembly GCA_019114205.1). Classification (GTDB taxonomy): domain Bacteria; phylum Bacteroidota; class Bacteroidia; order Bacteroidales; family Rikenellaceae; genus Tidjanibacter; species Tidjanibacter gallistercoris. Next base: position 18,066 of record DXFY01000074.1, read on the forward strand.
TAAGGCATCAGCCCAGAGGGATTGTCGCTAAGCCCCATACCGCGCTCCATATCGCGGTAACGTTTCTCGCCCGTTATGACTACGGGAGCCAGCCACAGCATGTTTTCGCCCTTGGACAGATACGGAGTAATCACGAACTCCTCGTTGGCATCGAGCATGACGCCGTCGTAGTTTATCATGAAATCCATATCGACCGTCTCGCCGACCATGGTAGACTGATACGACACGACCTTGACGGCCTGGCAGTTCGGCTGCTGCATGGGGTGCATGTGCTTTCCGGCACGCCGCATTTCCTGCCGCATGTCGCTCCCCGCACGCATCATCTCCTGCCGGGCATGGTTTTCCGCACGGACTTCCGCCGCATGCGCACGGCGCATGGTGCGGCGCATGTCGTTTTCGGCACGCTGCTCGTACCGTTTCATGGTGCGCTCCTCCCGCCGGAGGTCCTGCGCCGAAGCGGCAGTCCCGGTCCACAGGGCCGCTGCCATCAGTAATAAAGTAATTCTTTTCATCTCAGTAAATTTAATGTGAATATCATCTTTTATGAACCGTTCCGGGGTTCGGACGGTGCCCCGCAGCGCACCGTCCCGCATGTATCGTAAACAAATTATGTGCAAAACGGGGCATTCGCGCACTTCAATCCGCACGAACCGCACGCATACGAAACGGGAAACGATATCCCGCAAAAATGCAACCGGCTAACAGCGAGCGACATGAATCGTACCCCCAGCGTTCTCTTCCGCTCCGGCGAAAATATCCGTACGCATACCGAAACGCTTCTTTTCCGGAGACCGCACGCAGCATCCGAAACGCTTCCGGAGGGAATGGTAAACGAAGGGCGGGGTGTGTATTGCACGCCCCGCCCGATACGCTGTATTTCGTCATGTACCCGCCTGTCAGAAGAATCGGCGGCGCATGGCTGCATTGTTTTTCTTGCGCCCCTCAGGATTGTAAAGCGTCTTTATATCGGGATGTATCGAATCGAACGACGGCAGGAAGTCGAGCGGTTTCACCCCCTCGGCCAACAGGACGAAAACCGTATCGTCTCCGGCAAGCGTTCCGAGCACATCGTCGTAATCCTCATTATCCACCATCACGCCGACCGCTTTCGCATAACCGGCCTTCGTCCGGATGACAATCATGTTTCCCGAAAACTCGATGTACCGGATGTTGTCGGTGACCGACGAGGAAACCTTGCCGGACGTCTGTTCGCCCTGAAGCGTTTCGGGCAGCAGATAGATATACCCCTTCTCCGCATCGGGCACCTTGATGGCCCTGAGTTCCTTCATGTCGCGCGAAAGGGTACTCTGCGTGGCATCTATGCCCACCCGTTTGAGCCACGACAACAACTCTTCCTGTGAAGATATTTGCTCGGAATCGATTAGATTCCTTATAACGTCCAGTCTTTCAGATTTTTTGCTCATAACAATCGGATTTTCTGTCACATATTTATGCAAATATAGGGAAAAGATTTTTACATTATTCCTTTTGCGCCGTTTTATTGCGCGAAAAATATCGGAGACGTCCCGGAACCGCAGGGGGCTTCCGATTCCATATTTTCGTAATTTTGTCCTGCCGGGACGTTTTCCGGCCACCACACCCCGCATGCGATGAACTCCTACAAGGCGCACGGCATCGTGCTGCACACCATTAAATACGGCGATACGTCGCTGGTGGCCTATGTTCTGACCGACACGCTCGGCCGACAGAACTACCTCGTACAGGGCGTGAAGAGCGGACGGGGAAAAGGCAACAAGGCCGCCCTGCTGCAACCGATGTTCCTGCTCGAATTCGAAGGCATCCCGTCCCGGCACTCGCAGATGGACCGCATGAAGGACGTACGCCTGTCGCAGCCGCTGCAAAGCATCCCGTTCGACGTTCGCAAAAGCACGATAGCGCTGTTCATGGCCGAAGTGCTGTACCGGCTCGTCAGGGAAGTGGAACCCGATTCTCCGCTCTTCGGTTTCGTACGCGACTCGGTCACGGCCCTCGACCGCATGGAGGAAGGCATTTCAAATTTTCACCTGTGGTTTCTCGTGCAGTTGAGCGCATTCCTCGGCTTCTATCCGGCAGGCGAATACTCCGAAGGCGACTGGTTCGACATCACCGAAGGCTCGTTCGTGGGCCGGTTCCCGGAACATGCCATCGCCGTCAGCCGCCCCAACAGCGCACTGCTGGCTTCGCTAATGGGCGTGGAGGCAGAACAGCTCGGCAGCCTGCCCCTGTCGCGCAGCCAGCGTGCCGATTTTCTGGCTGACATGCTGCACTTTTTCGGTTACCACCTCGATGCCATAGACAAGGTGCAGTCCGTCCGGATGCTGGGCGAAATATTCTGACCGGCAACCGTCCACCGGACAGCCGACAAATATGCAGCGGAACCGACTGCATTCCCCGCCCCAACACCCGGCCGGCTTCAGCAGGTACTGCTGGCCGCCTCTTTCCTTGCGCAAAGGCCCTCGATGATTCCGCAGACACGAACATGACCGGCACGCATCACCCGGCCAGTATATCATCGAAGACGACCGGACGGACGCTCCGGCTGCACCATTCCTGGATACTCCCCTGCGGAACACCGGCTCCGGCGGCGGCCCGGCCACTCCTCTCCATGCGGGCGGCGGCAAAGGAAAAGCACACAAAAAAGGCCGGGATACGGTCTTCCCGTATTCCGGCCCTCCTGCGGGCACGCCTGACGCGCCCGGCAGCACACCGTACTACTTGATGTCGATGCGGCGCATGCTCTTGCGTTTCTCCTCCTCCGTCTTTTTCGGGATGTCTATCGTCAGCACGCCGTTCTCCATTTTCGCGTCGATATTGTCCACATTCACATTGTCGGGCAGTATCATCCGCTGACGGAAACTGCTGTACGAAAATTCCCGGCGCAGGTAGGTGTGTTTCTTACCCTCTTTTTCCGGCTCCTCGCTCTTTTCCATCTTTTTCTCCATCGACACGGTGAGTTCGTTGTCTTCATTGATGTCGATTTTGAAATCTTCGCGGGTCAGCCCCGGAGCCGCTATTTCGACCTTATAATCCTTCTCCGTCTCTATCACATTCACGGCAGGAGCCGTAGAGCTGGTTTTGTCCACCCACTCGTTACCGAAGAAATCGTCCAGAATTCCCGGCAGCCATCCCTGTGTTCTTCTTACTGGCATCATAACTTTGTCCTCCTAACTTTAATCAGTATCCAATATTCCGTCCGGCCCTGCGGCCGTCCCGTTCATTATTGCTCCGGGGCCTTTCGCCCGCGAACATTTATAGAACAGACAAAGAGTATGCCATCATCCGTACCGACCGCCGACCTGAAAATTTGTCAGCACGAAATGAAAAAATGACACGACCGGCCGGTTTCGTTCCCGAAGCGTACTGTAAGCCAACGGCATCGGGATGCACGACCGTTCATTTCCCTCCATGTTCCGGCCGGACAGGGAATCCTGCCCTCCTTCACATAGCGTCCTGATTCACACCGACATGAAAATCGGATTGCTTCGAATGAATTTTTCTCACGCACCGTCGCGCTTCTTCTTCCGGTACGCACCGCCCCCGATGGGTACCTCCCGCGCAAACGACACCTCCCCGTTCCGACCGAAAACGAAAATGCCGACCGACCAGCCGCAAACCCGCGAAACGCCCCACGGAAACGACGGAACGAATACGCCGCCCTCCTCTGAATTGACGCACGCACACGATACAACTGCCATCGTTCCGGCGCATTATGGATACGAAGCGTCGTCCGGCGCAGTGCCGCAACCGCAGTGTCGGAACGAATCCCACCCGTGCGCACCGGTACAGAAAGGCCGAATAAAGCCGCCGTCCACCGCAACCGACAATGTGCTGCGCCGCCCCGCGCGTAAAGGCGCCGTGTGTCGCACCCTGCACAAGGAATAATGGCCGGTCTTTCCGCTTTTGACGGCAAGTCATTACCATACAGCACTATTCCGAATAAAAAATTACCGACGGACGCCCGAAGCATCCGCCGGTAATGCAACACTTATCGTCGAAAGTCCCTCCTCCCCTGCGGCGAACCGCCGGAAAAGGGTTCTGCCCGATATTAGTCTTTAAACTTGGCCGTCAGGAACTTGCGGTTCAGACGGGCGATATGCGAAATGGAAACGCTCTTGGGGCATTCCGCTTCGCAGGCACGCGTGTTGGTGCAGCCTCCGAAGCCGAGTTCGTCCATCTTGGCAATCATTGCCTTGGCACGCTGCAACGTTTCGACCTTACCCTGCGGCAGTTTGGCCAGCGACGAAACGCGGGCCGCTACGAACAGCATGGCCGAACCATTCTTGCAGGTAGCCACGCAGGCGCCGCAGCCGATACATGCCGCAGCATCCATGCTCTCCTCCGCGTCGTCGCGCGGAATAGGGATGGTGTTGGCATCGGGTACGCCGCCCGTATTGACTGAGATGAATCCGCCGGCCTGCATGATTTTGTCGAATGCACTGCGCTCCACCACGAGGTCTTTGATGACCGGGAAAGCAGCCGAACGCCACGGCTCGATGGTAATCGTATCGCCGTCGTGGAATTTGCGCATGTGGAGCTGGCAGGTGGTCACTTCGGTATCCGGACCGTGCGCTTCGCCGTTGATGTGCAGCGAGCACATACCGCAAATACCCTCGCGGCAGTCATGGTCGAATGCCACCGGTTCCTTGCCTTCGTGTATCAGGTTGTTGTTCAGGATATCGAGCATTTCGAGGAACGACGTGTCTTCGGAGATATCGTTCACCTCGTACGTCTCGAACCCGCCTTTTGCCTTGGCGTCCGCCTGACGCCATATCTTAAGTTTGAAATTCATCGTCCTTTGTTTTT
>DXFY01000075.1 GCA_019114205.1 Candidatus Tidjanibacter gallistercoris
TTTATCGGTCGGAAAGTCGCTGATATCCTACGACAGAAAACATGGTCCGGAAGGAGATGGTGTACCCCAGCCCTGCTCTCCCCTGTTCCAGTCCGAACCGGAGCAAGCGGAGGCTCCGCATCGCCGGATAAATAGTAACCGGCAATGCGGCTTCTTTCATACGAAATGCCTAAATTTGCACTGCTGTCATGGGTGCGGCGATACGCATCCGACCCGAACAAACAGTATAAATCACTACTAATTTCAATCATGGACAATTCAATCACCAACAGGGCGGCGGACAACATCAGAATCCTGTCTGCGGCAATGGTCGAAAAGGCGAAATCGGGACATCCGGGCGGAGCCATGGGGGGCGCCGACTTCATCAACATCCTCTATTCGGAATTTCTGAATTACGACCCCGACAGACTCGATTACCCGTTCCGTGACCGTTTCTTCCTCGACCCCGGCCACATGTCGCCCATGCTCTATTCGGTATTGGCGCTGGCCGGCATCATGCCTGCGGAAGAACTGAAGAATTTCCGCCAGTGGGGCAGCCGTACCCCAGGGCATCCGGAAGCCGACCTTGCCCACGCGATAGAGAACACGTCCGGCCCGCTCGGACAGGGCCATGCAATGGCGCTCGGAGCCGCCATCGCGGAACGTTTCCTGGTCGCACGATTCGGTGAATGGATGGCCCACAAAACATACGTATACATCTCCGACGGCGGTATGCAGGAAGAAGTGGCGCAGGGCGTAGGACGTATGGCCGGTCTGCTCGGTCTCAGCAACTACATCATGTATTACGACGCCAACAACGTCCAGCTCTCCACTACCGTCCAGGAAGTGATGGACGAGGACGTCGCAGCCAAATACCGCGCCTGGGGCTGGAACGTCATTTCCATCGATGGCAACGACGCCGACCGGATACGCGAAGCGCTGACCGCAGCCAGCAGGGAAACGGAACGCCCCACCCTCATCATAGGCACAACGGTCATGGGCAAGGGTGCACGCGGCGCGAATGGAGAAAGTTTCGAGAACAAGGTGTCCACCCACGGTCAGCCGCTCTCGGCTGCCGGTGCGGACATCCGCACGACCATCAGCAACCTCGGCGGCAATCCGGACGACCCGTTCGAGATATTCCCGCAGAGCCGCAAGTTGTACGAAGCGCGGGCGAAAGAGCTGCGCAGCTGGGTGGCACGGATGAACGAAGAGGAGGCGAAATGGCGCCGCGAAAGTCCGGAGCTGGCCGAAAAACTCGACTGCTACCTGAGCGGCAGGCTGCCCGAAATCGATTTCGATGCGATAGACCCCGGCAAGGACGCAGCCACGCGGGCCGCATCGGCTAAGGTGCTGGGCGTATTCGCCGAGAAAATCGGCAACATGATAGTGGCCTCGGCCGACCTGAGCAATTCGGACAAGACGGATGGTTTCCTCAAAAAGACGAAGGCTTTCGCCAAGGGCGATTTCACGGGACAGTTCCTCCAGATGGGTGTCAGCGAATTCACCATGGCCTGCGTCATGAACGGCATGGCGCTGCACGGAGGCGTCATCCCTGCCTGCGGCACGTTCTTCGTCTTCTCCGACTACATGAAACCGGCCATCCGCCTTTCGGCCCTTATGAGGCTGCATGTGGTCTACATCTGGACGCACGACTCGTTCCGCGTAGGCGAGGACGGCCCGACGCACCAACCCATCGAACAGGAAGCCCAAATCCGGCTCATGGAGCATGTCCGCAACCACCGCGGCGAAAGGTCGATGGTCGTACTGCGCCCGGCAGACGGCGAGGAAACGGTTGCTGCTTGGAAACTGGCCATCGAGGAACAGCGACCGGTGGGACTCATTCTCTCCCGACAGAACATCAAAGACCTGCCCGGAGACCGTAAAAAGGATTCGAGAAAACTGCACAAAGGCGCCTACGTGGTAGCCGATACCGCTGCACCGGACGTACTCCTCATTGCCGACGGCTCGGAGGTATCCACGCTGGTGGATGCGGCGCAGCTGCTTGCCGAGGACGGCATCGCAGCACGCATCGTCTCGGTACCGTCGGAAGGGTTATTCCGCGACCAGGGCAGCGCGTACGTCCGCGAAGTCCTGACTCCGGGCATCCCGCGTTACGGCCTGACTTCCGGCCTGTCCGTCAATCTGCGCGGCCTCGTGGGTGACGACGGATACATCCACGGCTTGAATCATTTCGGATACTCGGCCCCGTATAAGGTACTCGACGAAAAGTTCGGTTACAACGGAAACAGCGTAGCAGCGGAGGTTAAGGAATACCTCGACAGCCTGAAATAACCGGTCTGATACCGGAAAACGGTCAGGGGGCGGGAAACCGTCCCCTTTCGTTTGCGCTCCCGTTACGACACGAGCTTTTCGGTCGCTCCACTTCCCCCGGCAGACAGCCGCGTCGATACCCTGCGGCAGCCCGGAAACCCGATACGCTCCTATATCCGCCGGCACGAAATCGTCCCTTTTCGCCGCCGTCGTGTTTCGTGCAAAGAGTTAAGCTACGGGGCAAACGCTGCGTACCCTGCCGTATCGTCAGCACCGCAGCAGGTCTTATCTTCCGGCAGGATGCCGCACAAGGAATTTCCGTCACGAACCGCAGGAACGGCAAAAGACATATCGAATCGGGAAACAGCCAAAGTGTCCCAAATGATGGCTCACGCACCGCCGGGACATACATACGAAGACCGAATGACGAACCGGCGGCCAGTAACCGGAACGACAGCCGCAGAGGCGGGCCATCGGGGACGCGGGCCGCCAAGACGACTCTACGGCCTGCCTTACATCAACAGGCGATTATTTCTGAAATGAACGACAGTACCTGCCTCGCTCCGTATGGCCGTTCCGAAACGGGGCAACCGTCATCGCTGCCGCAAACCGGGCACGGCAAGAAAATTGCCGGCACACGCACGGTCAGGCACAGCAATGCTCCCTCCGGCCTCAAAGCCGGGGAGCCTTGCACCTTCTTAAAAAGGTTCGATGAAAGCCGCAGGAGAAATGCCGCCTGCCATACCGGACGCCGCACGACGATTTCCGCACACAGGTTCACCGCGCACGGACAGCGCTTCGCCACAAGAGAGCCGTTACCGCAGATTGCTGCTGATGATTTGGAGAAATTCCTGTCTCGTATTCTGGTTTTTCAAGAACGCTCCGGTAAATGCCGAAGTAGTCGTGACGGAATTCTGTTTCTGGATACCGCGCATCTGCATGCACGTATGAGCCGCTTCGATGACCACAGCTACCCCCATCGGATTCAGCGCTTCCTGAATACAGTCGCGTATCTGGACGGTCAAACGTTCCTGAACCTGAAAACGGCGGGCGAAGCATTCCACCACGCGCGCCACCTTGGAAAGTCCCGTAATATAACCGTTCGGAATATAGGCTACATGCGCTTTGCCGTAGAAGGGCAGCATGTGGTGTTCGCACATGGAATAAAGTTCGATATCCTTCACCACCACCATGTGGCGGTAATCCTCTTTGAATTTGGCCGAAAGCAGTATCTCCTTCGGGTCCTCCCCGTAGCCCTTCGTAAGGAAGGCCATCGCCTTGGCCACCCGTTCCGGCGTCTTCAGCAACCCCTCCCGCGAGGTATCTTCGCCCAACAGTTCCAGAATCCTTTTGTAATGGGCAGCGAGTTCCTCCACCGTACCCGCATCGTACAGGTCTTCCCGTTCGTACAGTTTGTTCATTCCTCTATTCCGTTTCCGACCGCAAAGGTATCATATTTTCCGTCGCCATGAAATAAATGCAAGTCCGGCGCAACCGGTATTTTTTACAGAACATCCGGACTGCCGTCGTGCTGCAACACCAGCTTCCTTCCCGACTCCCTGGAGACATCTTTGCCTCACCTCGCCGTTGCAAACCGGCAGCCTGCCATCCTTTCCATACCGCCCCTGCATGCACCGCCCCCGGAAGCCAGCATACCGCGGCCGGCCCGCAATCCCTTCGAGGAAGCGATGCGACCGCTTTCCTGCCCCGTTCCCGCTCCGGAACGCGCAACTCGAAAACGGAACGTATATGCGAACGGCCTTCCGGCATGTATTCACAATGCAATCCGTTCCGTCCGCGAATCTTCCGTCAGCCGCATGCGGTTCCAGTCTACACCGCTCAACAGGACAGCCCCCGACCGGGAACCTTCCTCGAACCCGTTCATCCCGTCGATACCCAATGCGCGCGCACCGTCCACGGTAGCCCACGCAAGCAACTCCTCCAGAGGCACGTCGCCCAACGCACGAAGTTCTGCAACCATATCCAATGCCGTATTGGACGCCAGCGAATCCGTCCCGACAGCTATCCGCACTCCCTTTCGGCGCAGCATGGCGACCGGAGGCGCAAGCCGGGAGATGTAGCGGTTGGAACAGGGACAGAGCACCCACGTGACCCGGCCCCCGAAATGAGCCGTTATCCGCTCGACATCCTCTTCCGTCACGCAACAGTTATGTACGAGCAGAATGTCCCGCCCGGCCGGAACCGAAGCGACGATTCGGGCGGCCGGCGAACCGTATCCGGCGAAATCGATGGGGGTGCCCCGCTGCGCATACCATTCGTACAGTTCGCCGCGGCCCTCGAAAAGTTCCCGTTCCGCAGGGCTCTCCATGAAATGCACCGACAGGAGCCCGCCGCCGGCAGAAACAGCCGAACGGAACGCAGCATCCTGCAGGGAATAGGTCGAATGGGGAGTTACCGAGAAGGAGAGTTCCCGCCGTGCCGCTTCGCGCGCGAGCGGTGCGAGAACGGCAGCCGACGAAACGCCGAGCCCGAAAAGTTCCAGAAAACAACGGTACGCCACGCAGCTTTCGGCCTCGATGCCGAATACGGAAGCCCCGTTGCAGACATCGCCGACCGCCCCGACACCCTGACGCCACAGCGCGGCGTCCGCATCGGCCGCCGCTGCGATGCGCTCTTCCATGCTTTTCAGCCCGCGGACTTCGCCCATTCCGCGGGCGAAAGCGGTGAAACCGCCGCCCTGCGGGATGGCGTCCTTCAGGTAAGAAAGTTCCAAATGGCAATGCGCATCGACCAGGTCGGGAAGCAGGATGCCGTTAAGGAATTCGACACCGGCACAAGCATCCACATTGCCGGGCACTTCCACCCCGGCCACCGTGCCGTCACTCGTCCACGATACAATCGCATTCCGGAGCAACGAGCGGCGATGGTACACGTAATGCGCTGCTATCCGCCTGGGGTTCATAGTATGTTTCATATTCCCTGCCGTCTATCATCAACCGGTAAGTATATTCATGCGCCAGCACCTCGTATGCTTCCTCCAGCGGCAACTGGCGGACGACCACCAACGAGTCTATCGTCAGGTGCATCCGCTTAGGCTTGTCCGGATAATTGCCGAAACGGATGGCGAGCTCCGCCACATCTTCGGCACCGGCCAGCACCACATCGTGTTTCACGCGCCGGCCGTTCACCATGCGGACGGTAGAACTCGACCGCGTCACGCTGTCGGCCGTCAGCAAGGCATGCCGGTTGGTCAGGTTCCGGTTGCCGTCGAGCGAATCGACATGGTAGTAATAGGAGACCTCTATCTTGCCGTCACCCGCTTCAAGCGGAACCCGTAGCGTCATGGCGGCAGAATCGGCCATGCTGCGGATGGAGATGAGCGAATCGCGGAACACCTCATGGCTGCTGACGGCCAGGGCCGTGCTGTCGATGACGTCCCGTATGCGCACCCGCTCGGCGACAGCCTCCTGTTCGGCTTCGAGTTTCACGATAGCCGCCTCGATGATATCCGTCAGCCGGAAACTCTTCCGCTTCGACGCATCGGTAATGGTACGCTTGAAATCGTCAGTCGTATAACCGTATCGCTCGATAAGCGGCCCGTACACATCCACGCTGTCGTACTGCAGATTCATGTTGTGCCGCTCCAAATAGGCGTTCATCATATACATATCCTTGAAGATATCCGCCAGCGTATCTTCCGGTATCTGTTCGTATCCCCTGCACGAAGAGAGCGCACCGACAGCCAGCGCAAGCAGCACGCATACCCTGAAAACCATTGTCTTCATAACCTTACCGACGACTTGGGTATCATCCGCGATACCGTTAAACGATTGATAATCCACGTCACCGCGAACGCCGCGGCCGCGATGGCGACTATGTCCCAGAACCGCACGACGACGGGATAGGCATCGACCAGAAACGATGCCGCCCCTATCTTTATCAGTCCGAAATGCTGCTGTACGAGGGCGAAGATGAGCCCGACGACGAGCCCTCCGCCCGTTCCGATTCCGCCAATCAACATCCCCTCGCCGACGAAAATACGCCGGACGAATCCGACATCAGCCCCCATGGTGAACAGTATCCGGATATCGGGACGCTTGTCGATGATGAGCATCACGAGCGAACCGATGATGGAGAACGAAGCGATTGCCAGCACCAACAGGCTGATAAAGAAAATGCCCAGCTTTTCGAGCTTCATAATCCGGTACATGGATGCCTTCTGTTCGTAACGGGTCATTACCCGGAATCCGTCGCCGAGCTCTTCGGCCAGCTTTTTCCGGACACTCTCCGGATGGGCTTCCCCCACACGGACGGCTACGGAAGAGGCCTTGCCGGCATAATCCAGCAGTTGCTGCGCGAACTCGATGGTACTCAGCACATAGGTTCCGTCCGTTTCCGCGTCCAGCCGAAAAATGCCCGCAGGGAACAGGCCGCCCACTGTGTAACCGTCTATCGGCAGCAGGGACGAGTATTCGCCGCGCCGGGCTGCATAGACGTTCAGCGGGTCGTACAGAGCGGTCTTCACGCCGAGGTCGTAGGCGATTCCCTGCCCGACGACCGCCTGTTCCATGTCGCCGAAACGCAACTCGTAATCGCCGTAGGCGACGGTTTCCCGCACGGGAACGACCTCGTCGTACCGTTCGTCCACACCGCGCAGCCGTGCGGCCGCCTGACGCCCGCGGTACTCCAGCAGTACGCTCTCTTCGAGGACATAGGAAAACGATTCGGCTCCGGCCGCCGCGAACGCGCGCTCGTCTATGGAGGCTATGTCGAACACCTTGCCTTCCGCCGGCACCACGACGAGCTCCGGGTCGAAAACGCCGTACATGCTCTTCACCAGACCGTCGAAGCCGTTGAAGACGGAAAGCAGGATGACCATCGCCGCCACCGGCACGCCCACCGCGAAGATGCTCACCCTCGATATGATGTTGATTACCGACAGCGAGTTGCGCGAGGAGAGATACCGGCGTGCGAAAAGCGACGAAATGCGGCCCACGGTGCCCCTACTTTAAAAGATTGTCTATATTCTCGATGTATTCGAGCGAATCGTCCAGGAAGAACGACAGTTCGGGCACCGTCCGGAGCTGGTTGCGGATGCGCGTTCCCAACGCCTTGCGGATGCGCCATTCGTTGGCACCGACGGCATCCATGACCTCCGCGCTCCGCTCGAAGGGAAAGACGCTCAGGTATATCTTCGCATATCCCAAATCGGGACTCATCCGCACCGACGTCACCGTCACCATGACGCCCCGCACGAGGTCTGCCGCCTCTTTGGTGAAAATGTCACTGATGTCCTTCTGTATCTGTCTGGCTACCTTGCTCTGTCTCGTCGTTTCCATGTCGGTTTTCCGTTGTTTCGTCTTTTATGTTCGCGGCGACCGCGCCGGCGGCAGCCGTATTGTTCCCATCCGTTCCGGAAACGGTACCTTCCGCATTCGTTCGGGGCGGAGCGGTTGTTTCCGTACCTTCTTCGTCCGTTTCGGACGAATCATCGTTCGCTTCCGACTGTTCCGCAGGCATTTCGGACAGGGCATCCTCCGCACCCGTTTCTCCGGCGGCATCCGGAGCCGGGCTCCCCTCTCCTGCGGTCTTCTCCGCTTCCATCTGCTGCATCGCCCGTTTGGCCTCCCGCTTGGCGATGATGCGGGCATACCAGGGAGGCGGTTCCGGCGTATGCGGCCTGTCGCCCAGACGGTAATAGAAGCCGAGCGACAGACTGATATTGTCCAGCGGCGAACGTACCGGATTACCCGCATAGACGGCTCTGTTGCGCAGGATATCCCCGTAACTGAAATAATAGCGCCCTTCTATCATCAGTTCCCATTTGCCCATGACCACATTCAGCCCGATTCCGCCCAACAGTCCGTAACCGAGCGGATTGTCCCGCACGAGCTTCATGCGGTACGGTCCCTCCGATACGGTACTTCCGCTCTTCACCCATTCGTAGGCGCTGATGTTGTAGGAGGCCCACACGCCGGCGTTCAGAAAAATCCGCAGCCGGTTGTCGTTGAAATTCATGTGTATGTGCCATATCAGCGGCAGGTTCACGGTATTGTACATGCGGCGGGTATAGTCCTCCGAATCGAGACTCACCTGCTCCTGATAGGCCCGTTGCAGGAATTCGAGTTCGGCCGCCACAGCACCTATGTAGCGCACCTTTCCGTAATACTTCCACTGGATTCCGGCCGACCACGTTCCCCATACCCATTTCATGGGATAGGACGACACCGGAGCAAAACGGCCGTAGCCGATGCCCCAACCCAAACGGGCTCCTACGAAGTGCTGCGCGCGCAAGGGCATCGCGGCCAATGCAAGCAATACGGCGACGAATATGATGACTCTCCTTTTCATTGACGATACGCTGTCGGCTTTCCAGTCCGTAAATCCATTTTCCCGTCCGGCATCAGAATCCCCCCGTATTGAACGCTCCGGTCGGGTTGAACGCATTGCCCGCATTCTGACTGCGCTGCGTGTTCTGCTGCTGTTTCTGCTGCTGGGCTTTCTTGATACGCTCCTCGATAAGACGCTCGGCCCGGAGCAGTTCCTGCTTGCGAAGCTGTTCCCTGATATCCATGATATCCACCGGCCGGAACAGGTCATTCATGTCGACCGTTATTTCGATGTCCCAATTGGCCTTCATGGTAATCATCTCGTTGCCGGACTCCGGAACGTACACCTCCACCCGTTCCGGCTGCCGGCGCAGGATGAGGTCGCCTATATCCCACTGCCCGTTACCGTTCACATCCTCGACGACGCGCAGTTTGACATCGCCGGGGTCTACGTAACGGAACACGTAGCTGCCCGTCACGGCATACTTCTTTTCCTGCAGCACGTTATTCTTGTCATTCAGCAGCTGAAGGATGTAAAGGCTGGAATCGCTCTTGCCCTTCACGTTCACGGTGAGCGTTCCGAATTTGTCCGGCGAAAGAATGGAAAAGTCCGCCTTGATGGAATCGTTCCGCTGACCGGCAACGTCGAGGAATACGCTGTCCGGAATGACCAACTGATATTTCTGTTCCGGAGCCCACTGGGCGGACAGCACCCACTTGCGGATATCCACCGAATCGCGCTGCAGGTCGTACCGCACCCGGTACATCTCCTCGCCCTCGCCGAGGCGGACGAGCGATATGCGGGTGCTGTCCATTTCCACGATGGGATAGTCGAAGCTGATGGTCACGTTGTTTTCCGGATTGATTTCTCCGCGGGCGCTCAGACTGTACTTGAACGGATTGGGCTTTTCCGGAGGAGTATAGGTTTCCCCTTCGCGTTCCGCCCGCTCGCGCTCCTTCTCCTCCTTTTCCCTGGCACGCTCCTCTTCCTTCGTCTCGATGTATTTCCAGAACAGCTGCAGCTTGTCGGTATTCTGCACGAGCTGATTGATGCTGTCGTGCTTCATGTAGGTAATCCGCCCGGTGATGGTATCGGGAAGCTCTTCGCCCGGTACGTTCAGCCACAAATTGATGGTATCCTTGCCCGGCGTGACGTATTCGGTAATGATTTGCGACGAATCGATTCCGTCCAGTACGAGGGAATCGATTTGCGGATAAGGCGCATTGAAATAGAGTTCGATTTTGTGCTGGAGCGGTCGCTTCTGTTCCGCAAGGTTTTGCCGTTTGAACTGGCGGTCGGTGAACATGCGGATGAACAACTGGGGTTCGGCGGTCATGTATCGGCGTGTAGTATCGTACCAGACCATGAAATCGGGCAGGTCGGCGGGATTGAAAACGCCGTCGAGGAACCCTATCTTGTCCACGCCCGGTTCGTAGGCGAGGTTGCCGTTGGTATCTTCGATGGCATAAACCCTGTAATCGATGGGTTTGAGGTTCTGTGCGATGAATATGCCGTTGTTCTCGGCCCTGGCGATGGCGTCGGGCTGCACATTGAAAATCGTCGAATCGAACACGGGCAGCGAATCCGGTCGGTCGGGGTCCAGCAGCCGCAGGAACGGTTCGCGCATGAAAGCCGAATCGGCCGCATCGTAAAAGTAGATGAGCGTCTTCTTCACGCTGTCCTTCTTGTAGGCATCCACCGTGTAGCCCGACATGAACATCGAATCGATTTCGGGCCCCGTGGAGAAGACATAGCGGAATCCGTTGAGCGGATTCCCTTCGTTGTTGTCGCATACGCTGCTGCCGAAATTCAGTGCATAGGTGGTATTGGGCTTGAGCGTATCGAGGATATCGACCTGCACGCCCCGGCCCTTTACCAGAAGCGTCGGCGTCTTCTTCATCTTGGGAGAGGTGAAGAATTCCTTCTGCTGGTCCTTGAGCTGTACGTATTCGTCGAAGGTGATGTAAATCCGCGTACCGGTGAAATTCGTCGTATTGAATGCGGGGGTCGCGCCCATGACATTGGGCGGAATCGTGTCCTTCGGCCCTCCCTGCGGCGCCCCTATGTTGGCGCAGCGCCAGAAGAAGGCGGAGCTGAAAAGCGTCAGCACCGCTATGCCCAACCATGTCCTGCCCTGTAAGCTACCCTTTCTCATTCGTCTGCGAATCCTCTTTACGATATTCTTCCTTCCGTTCCCGCAATCCGGCGCGCTCCCGCCGGCCCCCCGGCTTCTCCCGCCGCGGCACTCCTCACTCCTCCGGTTCGGGGTCGGGTTCCGGTTCCGGTTCCGGTACATCGGGCCGTTCCACCACGATATTCCAAATACCCGACGTCCACGAATCGCCCGTCCTGTTCAGGTCTACCGACAGCGTTTGTTCCGCATTCACCGGATTATCGGTCAGGTCGAGATAACCGTAAGCATATATCTTGTTCTCCCCGATTTCGTCGTACAGGACGAGCATCACATCGCTGTCGGTAAGTTCCATCGTGATGCGTTCATCCGTCATGGAAGCCTCCACGTCGAACGGCTCCTCGACGTAATCGTCGGAATCATCGGCCTTTCTTTCCGCCATGCCCGAAGCGGCCTGTTCCCACGATGTAACCCGCCCGTCGTTGGCCTTGCTGAATCCGTAGTAGGCATAGCACCGGGCCGTAGTCATCAGTTCCGATGTGTACGAACCCTCCGGAAATACGGCAGGCGTTATGTCGAGCTGCGTCCGAATCGGAATGTGCACATTCCCGTATCCGTAGAATTTCCACGGAGCCTTGACCGTGGGTTCGTCCGCCCCCTCTTTCCAGCTGAGCGGCATGAACTCTATCGTCACGTACATGTTGGCCAGACCGGCGACGATGTTGGCGTTGCCCGTCGCCCACATGGGATATTGCGTATCCGCTACCAGAATCATCACCGGCGTGGTGGAAAACTGCATCTCGAACACGTTTTGCGACTCGCCGCCGGCTTCGGCCGTCATGTCGTAGCTGCGCGTCCGGGACGGGTCCCCCACTGCGGTGGCGATTCCCGCCCGCGCGTTTTCGATGGAAGTGACCTCCCATTCGTCCGGACTGACGAAGAACGCATATACTTTGGCCGTTTGCAGCGGGATGGGCTCCGTAACGCTCTTGCGTTCCTGCCACATCACCGTCAGCCGGTAGTCGCAGCCGAGCACCGGCTTGTCGCACGAAACGCCCAGCGAACAGACCGCAAGCACGCATGACAGCATCCAGATAACTCTTTTCATATCCTTATTCCTCTCCGTTAAGCGCCGCGGTCTGCCGCTCCTGCAGTTCCGCACGAAGCTGTTCTACCGTCTTTCCGAGGCGGGGATGCACCTTGTCGGGCGCAATCTCCGCGAGCGGCGCCAGCACGAATTCGCGTTCCTGCATCAGCGGATGCGGCAGCGTCAGTTCCGGAGCGTCCATCACCAAGTCGTCGTAGAAGATGATGTCTATGTCGATGATGCGCGACGAATAAGGTTCGCCCGTCCGCGCCTTTTCGGCTGCTTCCGCTTCCCTGTCCCTTCCGAGACGCCGCTCCATATCCTGCAACGCGGCAAGCAGTGCAGCCGGGTCGAGGTCGGTATCCACCACCATCGCCTGGTTCTTGAAATCGCTCTCCGCCGAAAACCCCCACGCCCTGCTTTCATAAACGTGCGAACAGCGCAGCACGATGCCTACCTCGGCATTTATCATCTGCTGCGCCTGCCTCAGGCGCGGTTTCACGTCTCCTATATTGCCTCCCGTTATTATAATCGCTCTTGCCATTGCGTAGACTCTTTTAACTGTCGCGTACCCGCTGAAGTCCGCCCCCCCGGAGGCCTCCTCCGCCACCATCGGCCCCGCGCCGGCGACCGCCGATGCCGCCAAATGATTATCGTTTGTTCCCCTTCCCGGCGCCGGGAAGAAAACGACCGACGCTCCGCCGACCGTCCCTGCTGCTCCGCTCCCCGTACCGGACGCACACTCCGCAACGTGCGCCGCATGCCTGTCCGTATTCCTCCGGAGTGCCGTTTCACCGCCGCGGCCCTATCAGCTTGCTCACCGACAGGGCATAATGGGTGAATACGATTTTCGCGTTGCCGTTCTGGGTGATATGCAGCAGCGCGGTACGGTTCTCCTCCACCAGCCGTTCGATGTTCCCGTTTCCTATGAAAGGAGCGAACTTTTTGCAAAACTCCATTTCCTCTCCCCAAAGATAGGATATATTTCCCATTCCGGCCGAAAGCATGTAACTTTCCCGCAGCATGGAAACCGCGTACCGGAAAAAACGTTTCTGCGCTTCGCGGCCCAGCGAGGCCATTTGTTCGGCCCATCCCAGCAGTTCCAGATGCCGGTCGTTGTAACTGAAGCGCATAAGACTCGCGAAATGTCCGAAGTCCTCGTCCGCCGCATCTCCGTCCGGCCGTTCCGCCATCCGGCGCAGCTCAATCATGTCGCCGCCGGCCAGCCGAGCCAGTCCTGCGGCCTTCCGTCCGTCCATGCCGTATCGTTCGGCCAGCCAGCGCTGCGCCGCCTCCGTTTCCACGGGCGGAACGGCGATGTCCTGCACCCGCGAACGTACCGTCGCCAGCAACGCCTGCGGCGTAACGGAGACCAGCAGGAACAGCGTTCTGTCCCACGGCTCCTCCAATATCTTCAACAGACCGTTGGCAGCCTCCACCCCCATCTTTTCGGGCAGCCAGATAAGCACCGCCTTGTAATCGGCCTCGAACGCCTTGAACGACAGCTTCCGGATGATTTCGTCCGCCTCGCGCTTGGCGATGATTCCCTGCTGGTTGTCGAGCCCGATGCGTGCGTACCACATCCGTTCGTCGAAATATCCTCCCGTTTCCAGCACCTGCTCCCGCCACTGGGGCAGGAAGGAATCGCTTAGAAGTTTCTGCGAACCGCCCTTAGACGAATTGGTCGGGAACACGAAATGCACGTCGGGATGCACGAGCCCGGACATTTTCACGCACGAGGGGCACACCCCGCAACTGTCCCCGTCCCGTCTGTCCGTACAGTTGATATACTGTACGTACGCGAGCGCGAGGGCCAAGGTTCCCCTTCCGTCGGGGCCCGCAAACATCTGGGCATGGCTGATACGCCCTTCGTCCGCACTGCGGCGAAGCATCTCCTTCACCCCTTCCTGTCCTGTGACATCCGCAAATTTCATCCGTTCCCTCCGCTCGACGCCCGCCGGCAAACGCTGCCCGACTGCCGTCCGTCTATCTTCCCGTAGAACCGAAACCGCCCGCACCGCGTGCCGTATCGGACAGCGATTCGGCCGCTTCCCATTCCACACGTTCGTGCCGCGCCACCACGATTTGGGCAATCCGCTCGCCGGGCTTTATCTCGAACGCCGTATCGGAAAGATTCACAAGTACGACCTTAATCTCGCCCCTGTAATCGGCGTCTATCGTCCCCGGCGCATTGAGCACCGTCACCCCGTGCCGGGCGGCCAGTCCGCTGCGCGGACGCACCTGCATCTCGTACCCCGCGGGCAGCTCGACGAAAAGTCCCGTAGGTACCAACGTCCGGCACAGGGGGCCCAGCATAATGCTTTCCCGTATATCCGCCCGCACGTCCATGCCGGCCGCAAGGGGCGTTTCGTAATGCGGCAACTCGTATGCCGACCTGTTCATAACCTTAACGACCATAATCCCGTAATCTTGTGCCGCAGGCGGGTTATCGTCCCCGACGCATCGCCGACCGAAGCAATCCGCGCAGATCTATCCGTTCCCGTCTGACGGCGTAACCTGCAAATATAGCTACTAAAGCCAAATATATCAAATACCTCGCCCACGCCGTCACGCCGCCGCACAGCATCCCGGCACCGTAGAGCACGGCTCCCAGGAGCGCATACCCTCCTATCCGCCTCAGGTCATAGGGCACGGGACAGTATTTACGGTTGAGCAGGTAGCTGAGCACCGCCATCGACGCTTCGCACACCAGCCGCGCCGCAGCAGCTCCCGCATAGCCGAACGAAGGAACGAGCAGCACATTGAACGCCACGGTGAAGACGAGACCCGTACCGGTGATGTAAATGGCATACTTCGTCGCCCCGGTCTGCTTGTACCAGAAAGAAAGGTTCAGCACGATGCCCGACAGCATGTTGGAAAGCAGCACGATGGGCAGTATCCAGATGCCTTCGCGGAAATCGCGGCCGAGTATCAGGGCGAAAAGGTCGCGGAACAGGGCGATGAACAGAAAGATGAAAATGGAGACGATGACGAAGTATTTCAGCGCCTCGGCATTGGCTTTCCGGAAATCGTCCCCCTTGAACTCGGCCAGGAAAAACGGCTCGGCCGCCAGCCGGTACATCGACGTGAAGAGCGTCATGACCACGCCCAGTTTGATGACCGCACTGTACACGCCCAGTTGTGCGAGGGCATACTCCCCGCCCCCCGGCGTGAACCACAGCACCATCTGGCGGTCGATGAATTCGTTTGCCGTACCCGCTATACCGCTCAGCAGCAGCGGCAGCGAATAGAGCAGCATGCGGCGGGCGAGCGTCCCGTCTATCCGCGGCACCGTCCCGCCGCACGAAGGCAGGATGAGCGCCAGCGTCACGCCACTCGCCGCGAGGTTGGCCGCGAAAACGTAACCGGGCCCCATCGAAGGGTCGTAGGCCCATGTCAGCACGCCCTGTGCCGCCAGCGACGGCAGCAGGCCGTAGAAAAAGAAACACAGGGCAAGGTTCACCACGACCGAAACAAGCCGCAGCAGCACGTACCTGCCTGCCCGCGCCTGTTCCCGCAGCCTTGCAAAAGGCACGGCCGCAGCGGAGTCGAGGGCGATTATCGCCCCCGTCATCCAGATGTACGAAGGGTGTTCCGCGTACCCCATTCCCTTTGCTATCGCCCCGTTGAAAAGCAGCACCAGCCCGAAGAAAAGCACGGAAGCGAGCGACACCATGCCCCACGCGCTTGCGAACACCCTGCGTTTCTCCTCTCCGGAAGCAGCCTTTCCGGCGAAGCGGAAGTAGCCCGATTCGAGCCCCATGGTCAGGATGACGAGCGCCAGCGGGATGATGGCGTAGAACTGGCCGACCACACCGTACTGAGCCTGTCCCATCACGCGGGTGAGATAGGGGACGAGCAGGTAATTCAGCAGCCTGACCAGTACGGTACTGATTCCGTAAACCATGGTCTGACCTGCGAGTTTGCGCATTTGGCTCGACATCGCGGAACGTGTTTTTGAAACGATTGTCAAAGGTACGAAAAAAGAACTTCTCCGCGCACGGTCCCCGCTCCGGGAAGATGCGGCAGGCACTTCCGCCCCTGTTCCGCGGCACCGTTCGCCACACCGTGGTGCGCCTGCCGAACGCCTGCGCTACCTTATTATATTTACCGGTTCGCAACCGGGGAAGCCGGACACCCCTTTTCGGTCCGCAAAACATCCGCTGCGCCGTCGTCGGCCGTATCCTTTATTGGCAATTATATACGTGCTTGACCTTCATCCATGTCGGCCGTCCGCGCTGTCCGCGGGGAGGCGGCCGGCACGACTGCTGCCTGCATCACGCCCTTTGTCCCGCCTCTTCCAGTTCCTTTGTGGAAAGCAGGCCGCATGCGGCCTGTACGTCTTCGCCGCGCGAAGCACGTATGGTAGTGACGATACCCTTGCGCGAAAGCGCATCGCGGAACGCTTCCATTTCGCGGTCGCCGGGGCTGAAATAGGGCGAGCCGGGTATCTTGTGGAACCGTATCAGGTTGATACGGCACTTCAGTCCGTCGAGCAGCCGGGCGAGTTCCTTCACATGGGCCGGCGAATCGTTCATGCCCGCAAGCACGATATACTCGAAACTGACACGCCTCTGGCCGGTGAAATCGTAACGGCGCAGCAACTCCACCGCATCGCGTACCGGAAAGGCCCGCTCTACGGGCATGATTTCCGCACGCTGACCGGGAAAAGGGTTGTGCAGGCTGACGGCCACGTGCACCCGGCTTTCGTCGAGCAGGCGGCGCAGCCCCGGAACGATGCCGGACGTGGAGACCGTAATCCGCGTCGGACTCCAGCCGTATCCCCATTCGGAGGTGAGGATTTCGAGCGACCGCAGCACCTCATCGGTATTGTCCAGCGGCTCGCCCATCCCCATATATACCATATTGGTCAGCCGGTCGCGTTCGGGCAGCGATGCCATCTGGTTCAGGATTTCTCCCGCCGACAGCTGACCGCGGAGCCCCTGCCGCCCCGTCATGCAGAAGCGGCATCCCATGCGGCACCCGGCCTGCGAAGAGACACACAGCGTAGCCCGGTCGCCGTCGGGAATATAGGCCGATTCGACGTAATGGCCGCCGGCGGTACGATACAGGTATTTTTTCGTTCCGTCGCACGACACTGCCGCGGAAACGGGAACTTCGAGCCCGATACGGTACGCGGCTGCGAGCCGTTCGCGGGCCGCCTTCGACAAGTCGGTCATCGCGGCGATGTCGGTACAGCCGCGGCGGTAAAGCCACGCGGCCATTTGCCCGGCGGCATAACGCGGCAGCCCGGTCTGCGCAGCCACCTCGCGAAGCTGTTCCAGCGTCCTACCGTACAGCACGGGACGCCGGTCGCCCGCCCCGCCGTGCGCTCTTTCCGAACACATATATCCCATCTTTTCCATTGGCGAACGGTATAAAAAATCCGGCCGTCTCGAAATTTCCGGACGGCCGTTTGTGGAATTCGTCCCGCCCGTGCATCTTACAAACAGAAGCGGGCGGCTGCACTGTTCTGTGGAGAATACCGGAATCGAACCGGTGACCTTTTGAATGCCATTCAAACGCTCTAGCCAACTGAGCTAATTCCCCTTGCGTGTTCCGCACCGCAAAGATAACGCTTTTTACGATAAAACAAAGGAAAAGGGCCTTCGGAAAACGCGGGGCGTTCTCAAAAAAACCGGTCGTCCTGTAATTTTCCGATTTTTGTTCTTATATTTGTGAACCGTAAAGGACTGTTCAATCCGCAATAACAATAAAAAACGCACATAAGTACATCATGGAAGTCAAAAAGAGCAAAAAGGCCGACCTCGACAACAGGAGGGGCTTGTTCATGGAGATAGGGCTCATCGTCGCCCTTGCTGTCGTCATCATCATGTTCAGCATCAGCCAGAAGGAAAAAGTGGTTGAAGTGATGGCCCCGGTCGCGACTGTCGATGAAATAGAGATGATTGACGTGACCACCGAGCAGGAACCCGAAACGGCTCCCGTACAGCACCAGACCGTAGCGGTCATCACCGACGTACTGAACGTGGTGCGGAACGACACGAAGATAGAAACGAGCATCGGCTGGGTGGACTTCGCCGACGAGGACATCGAAATCGCGCCGATAGCAGTGGAAACGGAGGAAATCGAAGAAGAAACCATCTTCATCGTGGCCGACCAGAAGCCCACCTTCCAGGGAGGCGACCTCAACGTGTTCCGCAACTGGGTACAGTCGCGCCTCCACTACCCGCCGCTCGCACAGGAAAACAACATACAGGGTACCGTGACCATCAAATTCGTCGTCGAGAAAGACGGCAGGCTGACCAACATACAGGTGTTGAAAAGCCCGGACAAAACGCTTTCGGACGAAGCGATAAGCGTACTGTCCGAATCCCCGAAATGGGAACCCGCCCGTCAGCGCGACCAGCCGGTACGTTTCTCCTATACCATGCCGATTGTATTCAAACTCCAGAACTAAACGAATCGGCGCACCCGAAAAAAGACAGAGAGGGACACGAAGCGGTGCCCCTCTCTTATTTTTTGTCCGCATATCCGTTTTTTATCCGCACGTCCTGCCCGCCGGCATGCCTCCTGCCTCATACATTGGCGGCTCCCGTACAAACGCAACAACATCCGGTCAAACAGGTTTGCCTCCAGACACATGCCCCTGTTCATGAGCCAAGACACGGATACGTTTCTGCCACAGACAATGGATAACATCCCATTGTTCCGTGCGTCCGGAACACCACCACACCGGCAACGCGGCATACGTCGTTCGGCAAGCAACTTTCCGCTTTCAAGTGCAGCTCTGCCGACCGAGGCTACGTTCCTCTATCATACCGCACAACCAACGGAGGTTGCTCCGCCGCAGGCAAGAAACGACCCGGAATGCCTGCCGACCGACATTTCCCTTCCTGCAAGCTCTCCTGCGGCCGCACCGGGGAAGACAAAACCCGTCATTCCTCGACGCACGTACGAACTGCAAACCGCCCCGCATCAATCGGCCGCGTACCTACGCTTCCTCCGCATAGACCGCACCACGCAGCGCATCGTCCGAATAGACATGCAGGCTGTGCCCCGTCGCACTCAGACACGTAATCCGGTGTATATGATTTTCAAAACTACCATCCTGTCCGACGGCATAAAAGCCGACCGGAGCATCCACGACGACCGATTCCCGCAGACGTGCCCGGCCCGGCCCCACAGCATCGAACTGTTCGACACGAAACTTGCCGTCGGCGAAGAAATATCCGGCGAACCGGGGATGGGCATGCACGCTCGTCCGGCTGCCTTCCTGCCAGCTCATCACCAGAGCTTCCCATCCCGTTTGCGGACATCGGCCCAGATAGGTACGCCGATAACCGCCTGCAACATAATCATCGAATCCGTTCAGCGGGTTTTCCGCCAGCCAGTCGAGTACATAGGCACGGATGCAAGCACCCAGCGCCCCGTCCGTTTCCCGCCCGGAAACGAGTTCGAGCAATCCTGCAAAGAATTTCCCGCCACCGTCACTCCTGCCCGACGGTTCTGCCAATACCCCGGCAAGGGTTTTCGTTTCTGTCATAACATCGATAAACCGTATCGGGAACAAAAATAGCCGACAGCCACAACGCGCGCAACAGCATAAATACGTATCCTCGCTTCGCATTCCGTCCCCGTCCGGAAACCGTATTCCGGCACCCGCAGCCGCCGAACCGTACCGCCGAGACCGGAACGGCCGGCGTACATCGCCGGGACAACGCAGTTATGCGGCGTCCCGTTCCGAAAAACGGGGTTCGCAGCGGACGGGGCGGCCGCGGCTCATTCCGGCTTCGTCCGAATGCCGTCCACGCTTACGGGCGCTCTTCCCGAACAGAAAGCGGAACATTCCGGAGCCATACATTGCAGCAAACCTGAATGCTGTCCGAGCAGGAACCGCCACCGCTCGGCGGCTGTTCCGAAGAGCTGAGAAACGAACTTTTTCCTTCGTGACACGAACCGTCCCCCGCAAGGAAACACTCCTCTGCGCCGGTGTCCGTTCCTACCATGATTCGCCGAACGGATGCCTCTGCCGGCCGCAGACCGTCGCGATACCGTTTGACCGGACGGAACACCGGTTTCCGTCCGGAGGTTGCCACCGGTAGGAGACGACCGACACGCAGGCACGCGCCGCAGTCGATTCCCCCGTGAACATCCGCAACAGTCCGCACCGCCGACAACTCCGCGGTTCCGAACCGTGCTGCAAGCCCAGAGGCCTTATCCGCCATACCGAACCGAAGCACCACGACTGTACATCGACCACAATACCGCATGCCCGGAACCGCCCACCGCCACACGCACAGCCCCGAAACGGGCAGTTCCGAAACGGACTGCTCCCGAAACGGACTGCGCACAAAACAGACTGCGCACAAAACAGACTGCGCACAAAACGGCAGGCGGCGGAGAAGTACCCCGCCGCCTGCAACTTCCTCGGAATCCCCTTCCGCTATTTCGCATCTTTTACGAACACGAACTGCGAACTGATTTCCTTATAGTTATGTACGCGTTCTATCACGTCCGCAAACACGTCGGCCGTACTGAGAACGGTGATTTTGGATGTATCCCTGTCCGTACGCAACGGTATGGTATCGGTCACAATCACCTCGGACAACTGACTGTCCCTCAGGTTTTCGTACGCCTTGCCCGACAGCACCGGATGGGTGGTCACGGCACGGACGCTGCGAGCCCCCATCTCCATGAACATGTTGGCCGCCTTGGTAATCGTACCGCCCGTATCAATCATGTCGTCCAGCAGAATGATGTTGCGGTCCTTCACTTCGCCGATGGCTATCATTTTCGCGACCTCGTTGGGTTTGTTGCGGTGCTTGTGGCAGATGACTAGAGGCGCGTTGAAATACGACGCATAACTGTTGGCCCTCTTGGCGCCGCCGATATCCGGAGTGGCTACGGAAAGGTTCTCCAGACCGAGTGACTCGATGTAGGGTACGAAAATGCGGCTCGCGTAGATGTGGTCGAGCGGCACGTCGAAGAATCCCTGTATCTGGTCGGCGTGCAGGTCCATGGTGATGATGCGGTCCACACCCGCCGAAACGAGCAGGTTGGCAACCAACTTGGCTCCTATCGACACGCGCGGACGGTCTTTGCGGTCCTGACGCGCCCATCCGAAATAAGGAATAACGGCGATTACCTTGTACGCCGAAGCCCTCTTGGCCGCATCAATCATCAGCAGGAGCTCCATCAGGTTCTCCGCGGGGGGAGGCGTGGACTGCACGATGAATACGGTGCATCCGCGGATGCTCTCTTCGAACGCGGGCTGGAACTCGCCGTCGCTGAACCTGCTGACGGACAGGTCGCCCAGTTCGCATCCGTAACTTTCGGCAATCTTCGCGGCAAGTTCGTGGGAACCGCTGCCGGCGAAGATTTTCAGTTTATGAATAGCCATCAATGTAAGTTGTTAATGGGATTTTGTTTTGTGTGCGTTACCTTACCGCAAAGGTAAGGATAATCCGGAACGATAGCACATTTCCGTGCCGTTTTTGTAAAGAAACTTTTACGACCGGACGGCCCCTTCGAGACACTCCCCGATGAAGTCGAGAACGGCATCGCGGCCGGCCCGTTTCACCGACGAAGTCCGGAATACGGGAGGCAGTTCCTCCCATTCCTCCAACAGCTTCTTTTCGTAGAGCGCGATATTGGCATCGGCCTGCCCGGCCGACAGCTTGTCGCATTTGGTGAACACGATGCCGAAAGGCACCCCCTCCCTGCCCAGCATCCGCATGAAATCGAGGTCTATCCGCATGGGCGCGTGCCGCGAATCGACCAGCACGAAAAGGAACCACAGCTTTTTCGCTTTCGTAACATAATCCGTTATCAGTTTCCCGAACTCCCGGCGGTCGGACTTGGAAGCCTTCGCATATCCGTAGCCCGGCAAATCGACGAGGTACCACCGGCCGTTAATCAGGAAATGATTTATCAGTTTCGTCTTGCCCGGCGTGGCCGATACCTTGGCCAGCGAACCGTTCTCCGTGAGCATGTTGATAAGCGACGACTTGCCCACATTGCTGCGCCCGATGAAGGCGAACTCCGGCAGCCCGTCGTCGGGTATCTGCGACAGCTTGCCGCTGCTGCATGCGAATGCGGCCGATGCGATTTTCATGATTCCGCGATGTTTTCCGCAAAGTTAGCCTTTTCGCCCGAAACCGGAAAATCCCAAATTCATGCCACCGCTGCTCCCGGCAGCAGTCCGGGAGGGCCCACGGATTGGAACCCCGGCCGCAGGCACCGCACCGAAGCAATACCTCCTCCGGCTGTACGGACGAACATCGTTTTTCCGCCACTCCGTAAGATGCAGCCATCCGGCCCTTCCATATTTAAAATATTTTAAAAATAGACAAATTCATTAAAAGCGGGCAATATTTCGCCCGCTATTTTGCTTATTCCGTCACAAGGCCTTATATTTGTGTAAAAATTAACAATCTTAAAGCGTCTAACCATACGATTCGAGATGAATAAATCAGTAACACTCAATGAGTTCATCATACACCAGCAGGCCGACTACCCGGAAGCAACCGGTAACTTTTCCTGTCTGCTGCACCATATCGGCATCGCCGCGAAGAAAGTAAACCGCGAAATCAACAAGGCCGGCCTGGTCGATATTCTCGGCCGGTCGGGGTGCGAAAACGTGCAGGGCGAAGAGCAGCAGAAACTCGACGTCTACGCCAACGAAGCATTCATGGAAGAGTTGCAGGCCAGCGGCGAATGCTGCGGCATCGCATCGGAAGAGAACGAAGATGTAACGACATTCCACGAAGGATTGTGCCGCAATGCCAAATACATCGTCTGCATGGACCCGCTGGACGGCTCGTCGAACATCGACGTGAACGTGTCGGTCGGAACCATCTTCTCCATCTACAAGCGCAAATCGCCCCTCGGCGAGGCTGCCGTGCTGGACGACTTCCTCCAGAAAGGGTCGGACATGGTGGCGGCCGGCTACATCATCTACGGTTCGTCCACCATGCTGGTCTATACCGTCGGCCGGGGTGTGAACGGCTTCACGCTCGACCCGTCGCTCGGAGAGTTCTGCCTCTCCCACCCGGACATCCGCACGCCCGAAAACGGGAAAATCTATTCCATCAACGAAGGCAATTACGAGAAATTCCCCGTAGGAATCAAAAAATACATCAAATACTGTCAGGAAAAGGACGTCAAGACCAGCAGACCTTACACGTCCCGCTACATCGGCTCGCTCGTCGCCGACTTCCACCGCAACATGCTCAAGGGCGGCGTCTTCATGTATCCCTCGACCGACAGCCACCCGAAGGGCAAACTGCGGTTGCTGTACGAGTGCAACCCCATTGCATTCATCGCGGAACAGGCCGGCGGCCTCGCCTGCAGCGAGGAAGGCCGCATCCTCGACCTGCAACCCGAAACGATACACCAGCGGGTGACTTTCTATGCAGGTGCCCACAACATGGTACTGAAAGTAAAGGAGTTCTTAAATTTTTTCAATAATATCTGACGCTCCCGAAAAACCGTACTGCACGGCGGTGTTGCTCCGGTACGGAAATTGCTGCATCCGGTATCGTTACGAAACATTCCGAACAGTTCCGACCATGGAAGCACACGAAAAGATACGGGCCGGTTTCGATGAAGCGACGGGCGGCGAAACGCCCGTGCTGGTGGATTTCTTCGCCACGTGGTGCGGCCCGTGCAAGATGATGGCGCCGGTACTCGAAGAACTGAAACGGCGCTACGGAGAACGGCTCCGCATCATCAAACTCGACATCGAAAACCGCAGCAACATCCAGGCAGTACAACGGTACGGCGTCCGTTCCGTTCCGACGCTGATGCTCTTCCGCCGCGGGGAACTCCTGTGGCGCGAAAGCGGTGCCCGCAGCACGGACGACATGGTGCGCATCCTCGAACGCTACATCGGCTAACGGCTGCACGCATGCATGGCCCGATACGCAAAAGACGATACCTTCCGGGTATCGCCTTGAATCATAAGTATCATCCCTACGACGCTTGCTCCCGCGCCCTGCATACGAAATACGAAACCGCTCCCACACTCCAAAAAACGCACCGCAGGGGCTTCGGCATCCAGACCGCCGGGCAGACGACCGCACCTAACGCCCCGGACTGCTTACTCGCCCGAAACCGGTTCGGGCAATAGGTGCGCCGCAGCTCCGCGCACCAGAGCACTCCCATGCTCCGAGAAACGCACCGCAAGGGCTTCGGCATCCAAGCCGCCAGGCAGACGACCCGCACCGTCGCGCATGCGCGCAAGCGCGAGCAGGGCGGAATACTGAAGCAACACCGGCGCATCGTCTGCAAGCCACTCCCCGGCCAGCGGAACCGCCAGCGCCGTGCGCGACAACAGAGAGAAAGCGAGGTTTTCAGCAAGTTCCGCGTTTTTCACGCCTGCCCCCCAAAAGGCCAGTTCCCCGGCCGTCACTGCCTGCGGGTCGGCGATTACGAAAGCCGAAAGCAACAGTTCACGCAACTGCTTTCCGTAAAGGAAGCGGGCAAATTCGTGGTCGGGAGCGAACACCGCAGCCGCACGGCGTACGGCAGGCAGACTGACGCCCCAGTTGCAAGCGTAATGTATTCCGAGCTCTTCCATGCGCTCGGTCACGGCCCCGTTTATGTCGCGGCGGAGCATGCGTATCAATGCGGCCATCTTTTCCGCATTACCGTTCGATTCCATACGATTGTCTTTTATCGGAAGAAATACGGTCGCCCGCTCCGCGGCAGGGACTTCGGGCAACCGCTCCCCGCTCCGCTACCGCACCTCCAGGATGGTTCTCACACCGTACTGATAGATGGGGAGGACGGCGCTTCCCAGTTCGGTTTTGTTCAACATTACCCGACAGTCCACGATATCGGCAACGGCATATTCCGCTTCGGAAGTGCGCGGCGAGCGTTTGCGCTGAGGCGGATAAACGGAAACGGCCATACCCTGCGGACGGCACTCCAACACGACCGGCTCGCCCGAAAGGTCGTCGGCCGGGAGCACTCCCCGGTCTTCGCGGAACCGGCATACCACGAACGTTTCCGCATCCGCACGGGGTACCACGAAGTAACGTACCGTATAGGTCGTCACGGTACGTTTGCCGAAAAAGAGTTCGAGGTACTCCTCTTCCATGCGGTCCATCCGCTCCACTGCGGTAGCGAGCCCGGCCCCGTAGACCGTTTCGGCATAATCCCCCGTCACGAGTTCCGCCCGTCTGTTGCGCAGGTCGAAAATCGTCCGTGCAGCTTCTTTAGCCGCATCTTCGAGGCTGCTCCCCGAAGCGCTCCGCCGGTCGGGGAGCACACGCGGAAACTCCTCCGCACTGCCGTTATTGGAATAAACTTCGGTACGGGGAGCGGGCAGCGCTCCGATGCTGCGGCCGTACCCGGCCGCAGCATCGCACAAACCGACCGAAGCCGACAACAGCGTATAGGTTTCCTTGTCGGCGAGCGGCGCGATGACGCCGAAATACTTCTGGGCGAAACGGGCGTAAGGGCCCGTAACCACCCGCTCCTTCGATACGGTCAAATCGACCGCCACGGTCGTTTGCGGCAACACGTAAGCCCGACTGCCGTCCGGCATCGTCGCATCGCCCACGGGCATCATTTCGAGCACCTGCCCGTAAGCCGTGCCCGCAAAGACCGTCAGCGCGGCCGCGGCGAGCATCATCCTGATTTTTCCCATAAGTACTATTTCGTTTAAAGAACACACATAAAGAACACACATTCCCTCCGCACCGGCCGGGGGCGTTCGCTGCGGTACTACAAATCTAACGCTTTTTCAGAAAAACGGAAACCCTGCGGCGACAAACCCTCAGAACCGCAGGTAAAAACCGCCCGTCAGCCTGCAGTACTCTTCGGTATAGCTTCCCGGAGCCCCGCCCGTCTCAATCGTCAGGGTATCTTCCGCTACGGCCGCCGAACAGCGGTCGGCGAAAGCAAGTTCGAGCAGCACGCGCTTCGGGGCGGCTCCCGCAAGGGTACGGACGAACGTGCACCGGTTCGGACCGAGCCCCGCGGCATGCGCCAGCTCCAGAAAACGTGTTCTGTTCTCCGCCGGCAGCACCACCGAAAAAATGCCTTCCGGTGCGAGGAGCCGCACCGCGCACTCCAGCAATTCTGCATAAGGCAGCGAATCCGTGTGCCGCGCCCGGCTGCGTCCCGCATGCGGAGAGCGCAGCGCATCCACGAACCACGGCGGATTGGAAACGATTTGGTCATACCGCAGCGCCTGCAACGGGTCGCCGCCTGCCGCAGCCCGTTCCCCGACGGTCGTTCCGAAAGGGATGCGGCTCACACCAAAAGCATTCTCCGATACCGCCTGCGGGACTTCCCTGCCGCGGGCAGCCGCCAACGGCGCCGTACAACCCGGAACGAAATCCCGGATACCGCAGCAGTACACCCCGACCATTCCGGCCCACGGCGACGCGGCCGCATTCGCCGCAGCCTGCACGGCGCTGTCGCCGTCCAGTTCCACGGCATCCACCTTAGACTCCGCCGCGAACCCTGCCTCCTCCGTCCGCTGGGCGAGCATCAGCGCGATGACTCCCGTCCCGGTTCCTATATCCAGATAACGCGCAGGACGGGGCAGCACGCGCGCCCACGCACCGAGCAGTACCCCATCGGTACCCACCTTCATGGCGGCGCCCGCCTGCTCCACAACAAACTTTTTGAATCTGAATCGGTCGTTCGACATTGCAAAAAACGACGGCCCGCCTCCCCTGCATCCGCGCACAGAGAACGGGGCCGTCAATAATACGTTATCGTCCGCTCCTCCACCCTGCGGGGAACCGCGGCTCCGCTGCCGTCTGCATCGTACACGACACGCGACGTCCAGTTGCCCTCCCCGTCGAAGGCGGTGTATTCCAGACGGGTGGCTCCGGTCATCGCACCGTCGGTGCAATCGGTTATCTCCGTCGGATTGCCGTCGCGGTCGTAGGTATATTCCAGCACGGTATCGTACGCCTCCGAACGCCATTCCTGTCGCACGGGCAGCCGCCCGCGGTACCGCGTGACAAACTCCACCGTATCGCCCCCGTCGAACACACAGACGTTCCGGGAACGGTTTCCGCGCCGCTCGAAACGCTCCTCGACCACCAGCCGTCCCTGCTCGTCGTACGTACGGCGCACATGGTTCTCCCCGTCGCCCCACGCGAACCCGACGGTACGGTCGCCGCCGAAATAGACCGAACGGCACACGATGCTGTCCGTACGACCGTCCGGGCCGTATGTATAGTCGTCCCAGCCGACCAACATCCCGCCGAGATAATATTCCGCATGAACCGTATTGCCGTCCCTGTCGAAACGGTACGAACGATTCGTCCGGGGGTCTTCGACCGGCACCCCCCTTTCCACCCGCCCGTCGGCAGCGACCGCTTCGTACGCCGTCACCGTCACGGAACAGACCGCCCCTTTGAGCCCCAGGGCCTCGCGACCGCTGACCGGTCTGCCGTCCGAACACCCCGTCGCCGCCATGCACACGGCACAAAGTGCAATACCTATGTCTCGTATCTTCTTCATTCCGTCCGAAATCGAATTACCGTTCCCGCCCGGCCGCAGTCCGCGGCGGTGTCCGCGGAATACGGAGTCCGTCCGATTGCTTCCGCCTCCGCTGCCGCATCTTTTCCGAAGCATCCGCCGCCTTCGCATCAGTACCGGAAACAACGGCGTCATTCCAAATAACCGTCGATGCCCGCCCCGAACAGGGCGAAATCGTACCGCACCGGGTCTTCCGGCTCCAGCTCCCGGAGCGCCGCCGTCACCTGCTCGACTGCCCGCCAGTCGTTCTGTCTGCGTTGCAGGAGCCCCAGCGCCCGCGCCATGTTCCCGCTGTGCACGTCCAGCGGAAGGTAAAGCGCCGATGCGGGTATCCCCTTCCACATGCCGAAATCCACGCCCCGTCCGTCGTCGCGCACCATCCAGCGCAGGTACATGTTGAGCCGTTTACACGTGGCCTGTCGCTCGATGGACGGGACGTGTTTCTCGCAGCGGGACGGGTGGGCGCATGCGAAGAACTCGTGCCTGAAATCGGCCAGCACCCTTCGCAGGTCGCCCGTGGCGGCATAACGCGCTTCAAAAAACGCGCCGATACCTCCATGCACCGCACACATGCGGCGCAGCGCCGCGACGAACGCCGCAAAATCCTGTCCGTTGAAGGTGCGGTGCACGAAACCTTCCAGCCCACGCAGTTCGCCCGGCGAGGCATTCATCGTGAAATCGTACGGCGCATAGTCCAACAATTCCATCATCCGCCGTCCGTTCCGCACAATGACCTTTCGGTTGCCCCACGCGATAACGGCGGCAAGGAAGCCGGCTATCTCCCGGTCCTGCCGCTCCGTGAACATGTGGGGAACCGATACGGGGTCGTCTTCTATGAACGCCGCCGTATCGTATTTGTCGTAAAGCGCATCGAGCAGCTCCTTCAGTTCCTCTTTTTCCACAGGTATCCGTTTCCTCCCGGCGAAATTACGCAAAAGGTTCCGTACCTGCAACGATTAAGGGTATCCGCACGTGCGCCCCTCTGGCTTCCGGTACGCCTGCCGCAAAGCGCATCCGCAGGCTCCCGCGGAATCCGGCACGACAGACTGCCGGCATTTTCCATCCGCCACCGTTCCTGCGGCAACAGAAAAGATACATAACACAGCTGTACGCCGCCGGCGTCTTCCGTCATGACATAACAGAAAATTGCGCGAAAGGCATTGCTTGCCACCTGCTGCCGGTCCCACTCTTGCGAGAAGAAGCGGGCCGCGTTTCCACCGTCCGACAGCTACCGTCCGCACGCCCCCGCAGCCGGAATGAAACGACGATGCCGTTCGGGGGAAAGGAACTTGCCATACAAACGAATCGAGCCGGCTTATATTCAGCCGGCTCGATTTTGAGATGTACTCCATACCAGAATCGAACTGGTATTTGCAGAATGAGAATCTGCTGTCCTAACCGTTAGACGAATGGAGCGGTTATTCTGCCCGAAGGATACCCCTCGAAAGCAGGACAAAAGTAGACAAAATATCCGAATCCGCAAAATATCTTTCAGAGAAATCGTCAGGCCGCGCCGCCGTATTTTCCGCACGGCTGCACAGCGACAGGCGGAACGGATTGCGGAAAACGGGGGGCGCGCAGAGGCCGTTCCCGTATCGCGGTGTTTCCTTTCCCGGCGGGCTCCGGAATACCGTGCCGTCCCTTAAAGTTCCCGTCGCCGGAGCCATGCGGCCGCATCAGACCATCTTCAAACCGATTACCGATGCTATCAGCGTGACGATGAAAAACAGGCGGGCGAACGTGAGCGGCTCGTGGAAGCACACGATTCCCAGCACGACCGTACCCACCGCACCGATACCCGTCCATACGGGATAGGCCGTGCTGACGGGCAGTGTCTGAACTGCCTTCGCGAGCAACAGCATGCTGACGGTCAGACAGGCAAGAAACCCCGCACCCCACAGATACCATTCGGTTCCCGTCGCTTCCTTCATCTTCCCCAGACAAAAGGCGAAACCCGACTCGAACAGTCCGGCCACGACCAAAAGAATCCAATCCATCTTCCTGCGATTTATATGTTTCCGAAACATACGGCGAATGTAGCCCATTCCCGGCACATGCCTCTTTACATTTGATAAGAAAAGAAAAGGATGCCACCTCCCCCGCCGGCAAATACATCGTATCTTTGCCGAACCGGACGATACGCACACCCGCCCTCCATGGAACTGAAAGACATCATCGACGGCATCCAACCGCTGCCGGAAGCATCGGCTGCCAGGCTCGCATCCTACGCATCCGAAATCCGTTACCCGAAAGGTCACCATATTTTGCAGGCCGGACGGAGGGAACCGGACATCTTCTTCATCGCCCGCGGAATCGCCCGCGCCTACGTTACGCACGAAGGCAGGGAAATCACCTTCTGGATAGGAGAGGAGGGCGCAGCCGTCGTATCGCTTCGGAGCTACGTCCGCAACGAACAGGGATACGAGCACATCGAACTCATGGAAGACTCTACGCTGTACCGCCTGAAGCGGGACGACCTGGAACGCCTCTACCGCGAAGACATCCATATCTGCAACTGGGGCCGAAAATTCGCTGAATCGGAACTGCTTCAAACGGAAGAAAAGCTCATACCCCTGCTCTTCACGACGGCTGCCGAACGGTACCGGCTCCTGCTCGAACAGCATCCCGGCCTGCTGCAACGCATGCCCCTGGAATACCTTGCCTCCTGGCTGGGAATCACGCCCGTGAGCCTAAGCCGCATCCGGGCGAAGCTGAAATGAGACACGGCCTCCCACAAACAGCCGACAGGCCTGCGGCATCCTGACGACATATCGCCCCGCCTGCGGTTGAGCGGGCGCAATTCCACGCTTTGTATTTTTCGACGCACCTGCGGCCTCACGCCCCCTACGGAACCGTCCGCCGCACGGCAGCGTTTTCCCGGCTCCGGCCGCCCGACCGGAACGGCCGCGGCGGACGGGCCATCCGATATGCGGCGATGCTCGTACCCGCTCCAGAGCCGCACCGAAAACGAAAAGCGGACATCCGCCGATGCCCGCTCCGTTCGATTATGTTTCCTGCGAACTATTCGTTCACGGGGGTTACGCTCACGTACGACCTGCCGTTGGTCTTCTTTGCGAAGGAAACCGTTCCGTCCACGAGGGCGAACAGGGTGTGGTCTTTGCCCATCCCCACATTCTCGCCGGGATTGTGTACGGTACCCCGCTGGCGTACGATGATATTGCCCGCTTTGGCGAATTCGCCGCCGAACAACTTCACTCCGAGCCGCTTGCTTTCCGACTCACGACCGTTCTTAGAGCTACCTACTCCTTTCTTGTGTGCCATCTTCTGCGAATTTTAGACGTTAAGCGACTGTGATGTCTTCGATAAGAATCTGGGTGAGGTACTGGCGGTGACCGTTTTTGACCTTATACCCTTTCCTGCGTTTTTTCTTGAACACGATAATCTTGTCGTCCTTGAGGTGGCGCACGATTTTAGCGTTCACGGAAGCTCCTTCTACCACAGGTGAGCCTACCTTGACCTGACCGTCGTTATCCGTTAGCAGGACTTTGTCGAAACTCACCGAGGAACCTTCGTCCCCCTGAAGACGGTTTACATAGAGTTTCCGACCTTTCTCAGCCT
Source organism: Candidatus Tidjanibacter gallistercoris (assembly GCA_019114205.1). Taxonomy (GTDB): domain Bacteria; phylum Bacteroidota; class Bacteroidia; order Bacteroidales; family Rikenellaceae; genus Tidjanibacter; species Tidjanibacter gallistercoris. The sequence continues at coordinate 30,813 of DXFY01000075.1, forward strand.
TGAACTGTTTGCCTGCGATTTCTACTATTACGTACATATTCTTTATAAAGAATTTTTTGCGAATCAGCGTGCAAAGATAACAATTTTCCCGGTACGGCACAAACATCCGCTGCTTTTTCCGGAATCCTTTCCCCGCTCCCTCCGTTCCGCGGTTCGGGGAACAGTCCGCCGCGAACGGAACGGGCATCGCCTCCGTCCGCTCTTCCGCACACGCATGCTTCGGGAAGCCGGAACCGAAAGCATTGCGGCGCAAGGCAGCCGCTTCCGGGCAGACGATACGGCAGTCCGCCGCTCCGGCCCCGTGCGGCGGAACGGGCGCGACGGGAAAATGACATCGGACGCGTATTGCGGCAATGCGGGATTTTGCTTTATTTTGCATAATGGATTTCCGTACGAACCGCAGGATGCCGCCCCGCACGGAAAACGAAACACACTCTACGACATGCGCAAAACCCTTACGGCACTCTTGTGCTTTATCCTGTCGGCCGCAGCAACGGCCGAAGAACCCCGCACCCTGCGCATCGAACCGCTGCACAACGAAAAATGGTGGGGCCTCTTCACCGGAGGCGGCCCGAACCAACCTTTCGCGGCCCCGTTCGACACCGCCGGATACGACACGTGCGGCGTATTCGTCACTCCCTTCATGCTCTCCGGCAACGGCAGTTTCATCCGGAGCGACACCCCCTTCGCGGTGCATTACGACGGCACGGCCTTTACCGTGACCGCTGCCGAGGGCCGGCCCGAAACGGGAAAGGGGGGCCGGACACTGCGCGAAGCCTATCTGTACTGCGTTCACAAATACGTCTGGGCGCAGGAAGCTCCCGCCGATAACCGGCTCTTCCCGCAGCCCGTCTACGACACCGGCCTTTCCGCACGGCTCACTGCGGCAAGCGGTGCGGCCCTGCTCGCCGCAGCCGACTCCGTCGCCGCAAAGGGTTATCCCGCCGGCACCCTGCTGATTTCCGACGGTTGGCAGGACCATGCGGCAGAGGGATGCTTCGACCGCAACCTGTACGACTCGTTCCCTGCACTGGCCGCAGAGCTCGCCCGGCGGGGATTTTCCGTGATGCTCACCGTCACGCCGTATATTCCCGCTGCGGGCCCCGACTATGTTGCGGCCCGGCGGGAAGGTCTGCTGCTTGCCGGGCCGGACGGCCGCCCGGCAATCGTCCGGACGCCCTCCGGTTACTACGCATGCCTGGACATGACGCAGCCCGAAGCGGTCGCGCGCCTCGATGCGAAACTGACACGCGCGCGGGAAGCAGGTGTCGCCGGCTTCTATTTCGACTGCCACCGCGTCCGCGATGCGGTCGCATGCGACGAAACGTTCAAAACCTATATGGGACATTGGACGGCGCTCGGCCATCGCCACGGTGCGGCCATGTATCCGCTTGCGCAGGAAGCTCCCGCACAGTGGCTTCCCTACTCCCTCTCGCCCGAAGGCGGCATCTCGTGGGAATCCCTGCGCCGGACGCTGGAGACCGCCCTCGATGCGGGCCTCACGGGCCATACGTATCCCTACCTGTCGCTGACCTCCTCGGCCGGCCACTGCGCCGACGAACGGTTGCTGCTGCGGGCCGTACAACTCGCGCTGTTCATGCCCCTCGCGGCCGTTCCTGCGGACGGGAGCCTCTTCACGGACGAAGTATGCCGCAGGGCGCTGCGGCAATCCGTCGCCCTGCGCATGGAGATGAACGAATACATGACTGAACTGCTGCACGAGGCGGCCGCCACCGGCGAACCGCTGATGCGCCACATGGAGTACCAGTTTCCCGGCCAGGGTTTCTGGAACTGTACCGACCAGTATATGCTCGGCGCCCGGTACCTCGTGGCTCCGGTGCTCGACGACAGAGACAAGAGAACGGTCAGGCTGCCGCGCGGAACCTGGATAGCCGCCGACGGAACGAAATACAGGGGCCCCCGCGTCCTCAACGTCGATGTGAGCGACGGGAGCATTCCCGTCTTCCGGCTGCGGTGACCGGCCCGAAAAAAGCCGCTGCGCCACAATAGTCCGCAGCTTGCGGCGTTGTTCTTGCGAAGGGGGAACCGCGCCGAATGGTACGAAAAATGCTGCCTTCGCTGCAAAACGTCAAAACACGATACACGACATGATAACCAGGGAACAGAAGGAATATCTTTTGCCCAAGGCATACAATGCCGCGATAAGGGCCGGTGCCGCGATACTCGAAATATACGACAGCGGCGAACCGATTGACATCGGCATCAAGAGCGACCGCTCGCCCATCATCGTGGCCGACCGCATGGCGCATTCCACCATCAGGGAGTATCTCGGCCAGACGCGCATCCCGCTCCTGAGCGAGGAGGGGCGCGAAATGCTCTATGCCGAACGCAAGGACTGGGACCTGTTCTGGATGGTGGACCCGCTGGACGGTACGGTGGAGTTCATCAAGGGAAACGGCGAGTTCACGGTGAACATCGCCCTGATGGCCGACAACAGACCCGCTTTCGGCGTGATTTACGTACCTTACAAGAAGCGCATCTATTTTTCCGACGCTGACCTCGGCGCATTCCGTACCGGCAACGTGGATGCAGACCCCGAAGCGGAATATTGCTATGCGGACATCACCTGCGGCGCCGAACCGCTTCCCGTGAACAAATGCCGCAACACGCCGCTGCGGATAGCCGTCAGCCGCTCCCACCGCAACGAGGAAACCGCACGCCATCTGGAGGGAATGATGCGGGAACACCCCGGAGCCCAGGTGCTGGAACAGGGCAGTTCATACAAGCTGTGCCTGATTGCGGAAGGCTCCGTAGACTATTATCCGCGCACCACCGAAACCTACGAATGGGATACTGCGGCCGGGGAATCCATCATCGCCCTGGCGGGAGGCTGCATCTACTCGCTCGACGATTCGGCCGCACTCCGCTACAACAAGGAATCGCTGGTCAATCCCCGCTTCGCCTGCCGCAGCAAATGGTTCGACCGGTAGCGGTTCCGCTCCGGCCGGGAGCGATTCCCAATGCGGGAAACGGCCGGACAGGTGCGGGCCGGCAAAGCGGAAAGCCGCCGGCGTGCAGCGCCGTTCACGCTTCGGGCGTATCCTTCGACCGGGGCGCGCAACTGCTGCAATCGCCCCCGCACACCGTGTCGCACGTGCCGTCGAGCTCCCGCGTCTCCTGAATGGCGCATTTGATTCCACGGGCACGCATGTGCTCGTTGTCGCTTATCTCCGACCGAATGTTGTGGCCCTTGAAAATCAGCGTGAGCGACATTCCCACCACGAAGAATGCGACCAGTCCCACGGCTATCAGTATGACTGTAAGTATCGTCGGCATAATGACTGTTTGTTGAACCCGGATGTAACCGCACCGTAACACAATTATCGGCACGATGTTGTCCAATCCCCGGTAAAGTTATTAATTTTGTGCGGATATTTGCGGATAAATCGATAATCCGATGAAGATAATCATTGCAGGAGCCGGCGAGGTGGGCAACCACCTGGCCAAGATGCTGAGCGGGGGTCACCACGACATCACCGTCATCGACGCCGACGCCCGGCTGCTCGACGACGTGGAGGGCATGTCCGACATCGTCACGATAGAGGGCGACTGCACCACGTTCGCCACGCTCAAAAAGGCATCGGTACGCAAGGCAGACCTGTTCATCGCCGTAAACCACGAGGAGAACATCAATATCATCGCCGCCATCCTCGCCAAGCAGCTCGGCGCCCGCAAGTCCATCGCCCGCATCGACAACAACGAATATCTTGAGCCCAATAACAAGGAGATGTTCATGAACTTGGGCATCGACTACCTCTTCTACCCGGAAAAAGTGGCCGCCCGCGAAGTCATCAACCTGCTCGGCCACACCTCCACCACCGAATACGTGGACTTTTCGGGCGGCAGGCTCGCACTGGTAGTATTCCCCATCGACTCCTCGTCCGAGTTCACGGGCAAGACGGTCGGGGAGGTGAACGCCCTGGGCGGTTCGTCGTTCCGGCCCGTGGCAATCAGCCGCGACGACAAGACCATCATTCCCCATTCGCGCGACATGTTCTACGACGGCGATACGGTATACATCATCACCAACAACGAAGCCGCCCGGATGGTCATGAACTATTCGGGGAAAACCAACGTCTCGATTAAGAACCTGATGATACTCGGCGGAAGCCGCATCGGTGTCCGGATAGCCGCCGAACTCCAGGACGAACTCAACGTCAAGCTCATCGAATACAATCCCGACAAGGCGTACAGGCTCGCCGAAACGCTCGACCGGACGCTGATAATCAACGAGGACGGACGCGATATCGACGCGATGACGGAAGAGGGCATCACCAACATGGACGCCTTCGTTGCGGTCACGGGGCGTTCGGAGACCAACATCCTGACGGCCATGCTGGCCAAACGAATGGGCGTCAAGAAGGTCATCGCCGAAGTGGAGAACCTGACCTACATCAACCTGGCCGAAAGCATCGGCATCGACACCATCATCAACAAGAAACAGATAACCGCGAGCCGCATTTTCCGCTTCACGATGGACACCGACGTGCAGGCCATCAAATGTCTGACCGGCAGCGAGGCGGAAGTGCTGGAGTTCGTCGTCAAGCCCGACGCGCCCATCACGAAATCGACGCTGCGCAATGCCGGGTTCCCGGACAACGCCATCATAGGCGGCATCGTGCGGGGCGACAAGGTATTCATCCCGGACGCCGACTTTCGCGTAAACGCATACGACCGCGCCGTGGTCTTTTCGCTCCCCGGCGCAATACCGAAGATAGGCAAATATTTCAACTGACGGCAGGACTTCCCGCGGGCATGCCCCGTACCGTCCGGCTGCTAACCGATACCGCATGGCCGCACTGACAAAGCTCATCAATCTGTATTTCTCCGGCAGGCTCCGGGAAATAGACTATTTCCGCGAACATCCGGCAGAAGTGCAGGAACGGCAGTTCCGCTACCTGCTCGCGGCCGGGGCGCAGACGGAATTCGGACGCGACCTGGGCATGGGCGGTATCGCCACGCAACAGCAGTTCCGGGAACGGATACCCGTTTACGACTACGAAACCATCTCCGAATTCATCGACCGGACGCGCCGCGGGGAGCGGCACGTACTCTGGCCGGAGGAGGCCAAATGGTTCGCCAAGTCTTCCGGCACCACGGGTTCGCGGAGCAAGTACATCCCCGTCACGACGGCCGGACTGCGCCGGTCGCACATGCGCGGCCCGAAAGACATCATGGCGCTCTACTGCCACCGCTATCCGGACACGCGCGTGGTGGAGGGCAAGATGCTGACGCTGGGCGGCTCGAAACGCATCGAACGCGAAGGCGACCGCATGATGTCGGGCGACCTGTCGGCCATCCTGATAGAGAATACTCCGGCCATCGCCGACATCCTCCGCATCCCCGACAAGAAGACGGCGCTCATTCCCGATTTCGACGAAAAAGTCCGGCTCATCTCGGAACAGTCGGCCCGCCGGGACGTGCGGTCGTTCACCGGCGTACCTTCGTGGAACCTCGTCATGCTCAACCGGGTGCTGGAATATACGGGCAAGGACAACATCCTGGAGATTTGGCCGCACATGGAACTTTTCGTCCACGGGGGCATGGACTTCCGCCCCTACCAGGCGCAGTACCGTAAAATCATCCCCTCGCCCGACATGCGTTACATGGAAACCTACAACGCATCGGAAGGGTTCTTCGCCATCGCCGAGGAACCGGGCCGGCAGGACATGCTGCTGATGCTCGACTACGGCACCTATTACGAATTTCTGCCCACCGACCGGCTCGGCGACCCGACCGCCGCCGTACCGCTCGAAGGGGTGAAGACGGGCGTGAACTACGCCATGATAATCACGACCTGCAACGGACTGTGGCGCTACATGATTGGCGACACCGTACAGTTCGTCTCCACCGCGCCCTACACGATAAGGATTACGGGACGCACGAAACACTACATCAACGCCTTCGGCGAAGAAATCGTGATAGACAACGCGGAAGCTGCCATGCACGAGGCCTGCACGGCGACCGGGGCCGAAGTGGCGGAATATACCGTCGCGCCGGTATATATGGAAGGCCGCAGCAAGGGGGCCCACGAATGGGTGGTCGAGTTCCGCACTCCGCCGGCCAGCCTGCGGGAGTTCACCCGCGCGGTGGACGAAGGGCTCAGACGGGTAAATTCCGACTACGATGCCAAGCGGTACCGGGACACCACCCTGACCGAACCCAAGATTACCGTCGTTCCGACCGGCACGTTCGAGGGGTGGATGCGGGCGCACGGCAAGGTCGGGGGGCAGAACAAAGTCCCGCGACTTTACAACGACCGCACGTACGCCGACGAACTGATACGCACCGCGGAGCCCGAAACGGAGCCGTCGCTCCGCACGGGAAACGGAGGCAGGGCGAGCGCCTGAGGCAGGGATACCCGCAACCGTAAAAACATTCCAAGACCATGTACATAGCCATATCCGGAAATATCGGCAGCGGCAAGACTTCGCTGACGGAACTGCTCTCCGAAAGGCTCGGCGGCACGGCGCTGTTCGAGGATACCGCCAACCCCTACATCGCCGATTTCTACGAAGACATGAACCGCTGGGCGTTCAACTTCCAAATCTATTTTCTCGGATGCCGCATGAAACAGGGGCTGCGTATCCGGGAGACCGCGGGTTACGTCATCCAAGACCGTACCATCTACGAAGACGCGCACATCTTCGCGGGCAACCTGCACGAAATGGGGCTGATGTCCTCGCGCGACTTCGACACGTACATGAAAATCTTCAATCTTTCGACCAACCTCATTCCCACTCCCGACCTGCTCATCTACCTGCGCGGGAGTGTCCCCACGCTCGTCAGCCAGATACTGAAACGGGGCCGCAGCTACGAAATGGGCATCGACCTCGACTATCTCGAACGACTCAACAACCGCTACAACGACTGGATAGACCGCATCTACCGCGGCCGGGTGCTGACCGTAGACATCGACAACGAGGATTTCATTCTCAACCCGGCCATCGTGGACGACATCGTGCAGCGGATAAAGGAAGCCGAAGCATCAGCGGCCCACCCTGCACGATAGAGGGCGGAATACCTCCTCGCTCCGGAGAGGGGCGCACCGCAACGGCAAAGCCTCGGCAACGGCGCTCCGGCATCCGGACACTTCCTTCCCCGAAGAACCGCCGGGAAATATTCAATAAAGTCTGCGGCAGGACGATATAATTTGCCTACCTTTATCATTCGATAACGATGCCGGAAGGTTTCGGCCGGCCGCCTCGCGGCCCCCTGCCGGAAACGTATCCGACATGCCTTTATCCCGAAAACCGAACGTAACACCGCAGAACGCCATGAAAACAATGCTTACGCTGGCCGCGGCACTGACTCTCGCATACGGAAGCACGGCCGCCCCGAACACAACCCCCGCCTCCGACGACACCGAAACCATCGTCCGTACCGCCAAACCCCGCAAAATAAAAGGCAACGCGCAGCCGGTTACTCAAGACCGCGGTAAGGTCGGCGCGTACAGTGCCCTGTATGTCTCCGACGGTATCGAGGCCGTCGTTTCCGCAACGGCTTCCACGCTGGTCGTAACGGCCGACGAAAACATCATCGACCGCGTCGTCGCCCGTTCCGACGGCAAGCGCCTGATGCTGCGCATCGATGCACGCAATATAAAGAATCGTCCGGTACGCGCCGTCATACCGGCCTCCGCAGTACTCCGGACACTCGAAGCCGAAGGCGCGAGCACCGTACGCTGCGAAGTGCCGCTCGGTAACGGGCCGGTGACGGTACGCGCTTCCGAAGGGAGCCGGATTGCCGCCGACATCCGAACGGGGGACGACATCCGGATGCACGTATCCGAATGCAGCCGGTTCGAAGGAACCCTGAAGGGCGATAACTGCCAAATTACGGTAACGGAAGGCTCGCGGACCGACACCCGTATCGAGGCGTCCGGCAACTGCCGCCTCGTCGTCTCTTCCTCCAGCCGGGCGAACGGTTCGGTAGAAGCGCTCTGCTGCGCCCTGTCGCTGACAGAAGGTTCCGTCGCCGACATGCCGGTAACGAGCACCGGCGAAAGTACGCTTGTCATATCCTCGTCGAGCCGGTTCAACGGGGCTCTGAAGAGCAACAACTGCAAAATATCGGTAACGGAAGGCTCGGTATTGGAGGCCCCGCTCACCTGCGAAGTACACGGGGAAATAACCCTCGACGCTTCGGGCCACTTCGCAGGCGATACGTCCGCCGGCAACTCGCTCCACATAAAGGCAGCGAACGGCTCGGTCATGCAGGGCAATGCCGATGCCGACGTAGTCCTCGTACACGCGACGGCATCGAGCCATTACGCCGGCAGCATCTCGGCTGCGGGACAGGCCGAGCTGAAAAGCACCGACGGCAGCATCATAGCGGGTGCTTTCGCGGGCGGGCACATTTATGCCGTATCCACCGCGTCATCCCGCATCGCCCTGACCGGCGATACTCCCGTACCCTCGGCCGTCATCGAAGTCTCCTCCGGCAGTCGGTTCAACGCACCCGACCTGCCCATACGGAACTGTTCCGTAACGGCAAAGTCGTCGGGACACGCCGCAGTCCGTTGCACCGACGAACTGCTGGCGACCACCTCGTCGGGCGGCGCGGTCTCCTACGAGGGCGACTGCCGTGTGACGACGAACAACCCCTATGTCCGCAAAGTGGACTGATACATACCCCCTGCCCGTACTCCCGGACACACCGGATATACCGAACACATGAGACCGTACCGCCGGTCGTTTCCCCTGCCGGCGGCACCGCATACGACGATTATCGACCCATGACGAACGTTTCACTTCCCGAAGAATTCATCCGCACCATACGTCGGGACATCCCGAACGATGCCGACACCCTGCTCGGCGCACTGGACGGGACGCCGCCGGTTTCGGTGCGCTGGAACCCTTACAAAACGTCGGCGCCCCCGGCCGGAGCAGCGGTTCCGTGGAACCGTTACGGGCGCTACCTCCCCGGCCGGCCGTCGTTCACGACCGACCCGCTGTTCCATGCCGGCGCCTACTACGTGCAGGAGGCATCCTCCATGTTCGTCGAGCACCTCGTGCGCACCGCGGCCGCCCCCGAAGGCGCACGCATCCTCGACCTTTGCGCCGCACCGGGCGGCAAGGCCACGCTCTATGCCGCCCTCGCGGGCGGAGAGGGCATCGTCATAGCCAACGAAGTCGTCCGCAGCCGGGCCCTGACGCTCGCCGACAACATCCGCAAGTGGGGCATCGGCAATACGGCCGTCACCAACAACGACCCGTCGCATCTGGCCGGCCTTGCCGAATGGTTCGACATCGTGGCCATAGACGCTCCCTGCTCCGGAGAAGGCATGTTCCGCAAGAATCCCGAAGCACGCGAAGCGTGGAGCGAGGCCGGCGTACGGCTGTGCGCAGCCCGCCAGCGCCGCATCGTATCCGACGCATGGGAAGCGCTGCGCCCCGGCGGACTCCTCATTTACAGCACCTGTACCTTCAACAGGCAGGAGAACGAGGAAAACGTGGCGTGGATAGCGGACACCCTCGGCGGCGGGGATGCCGGCGCGACCGTACCGTCCGAATGGGGCATCGAAGAGACCGAAGCGGGCGGAATACGCTGTTTCCGTTTCTGGCCCCACCGCGTCGCGGGTGAAGGGTTCTTCGCCGCCGCCATCCGCAAGGGAGGGCAACGAGGACGCCCCGTGCGCCCCAAACCCCGCAAGGCGCTGCTGACCGATGCGACCCGCACCGAGACGGCTGCCCTCTCCCGCTGGACGGGACAGCCCGAACTGATGCATTTCGCCCGCATAGGCGACAGCCTGTACGGATACTATGCCGCGCCGTATGCCGCCATCCGGAGTGCGGCCGAACACCTCAACACGCTCCATTCGGGCATCTGCATGGGACAGTTGTACGGAGGGAAACTGAAACCCGACCACTCGCTGGCCATGTTCCACGACCTGTCCCGCAATGCGGCGGCCGAAACCCCGCTGTCGTACGACGATGCGTTACGGTACCTGCGCCGGGAAGAGTTGGGGCCCGACGCACGGCTCGACGAAGGAATGAACCTGCTCACGTTCGACGGACATGCGCTCGGCTGGGCCAAGCGCATCGGCAGCCGCACCAACAACCTGTACCCGAAATCCCTGATGATTCTGAACAAGTAAAGTTCCCTGCCGACGGACGCACCTTTCGGAACGCATCGGATGCACCCGTCCGGCAAAGGGGGATGCTGCCCTGCGGCACGCTCCCGCGCATTCCTACGTACCAGTCCAGACTTCCCCTATTGAGGCAACCAGGCCGCCCGCATACCTCCTCTGGCGCTGGCGCTGCCCGGCAATGAAACGGACGCGCACGAACGTACCGCTGCGTACAGACATCGAAAGGCAAGAACGGTAAAACCACGGCGCACGCATCCCTCCGCCGGCGCTGTACGCGGCACTGAAACGGACGCACACGAACGTACCGCTGCGTACAGACATCGAAAGGCAAGAACGGCACCTACGGCGCCCGCATCCCTCCGCCGGCGCTGTACGCAGCACCGAAACGGACATATGCGCACTCATACCCGACCGACGGCATGTGCAACGAAAAGAACCGGGGCCGGGAACAACCCGCTCCCCGGCCGAAAGAAAAACGGGCTGCGCGAATCCGAAGGGCCCGGCCGCAGACGGACGGGCGCTGCCTCCCAATAGAGAGCAGCACCGCATACGCAGCCTGCCGTACCGGCACGCTCACATCTTTTCCGTCAGTTTCCGGACGATTTTGAAATGGTTGAAGAACTCCTTGCCGATGACGCGCAGCACGGTATAACCGGGTATGGCGAGCAGCATCCCGACCACACCGGCGAAATGTCCTGCCATGAGGATTACGATGAAGATTTCCAACGGATGCGCGTTCACGCTGTTGGAATAGAGCAGCGGCTGGAGCACGAAATTGTCAATCATCTGGGCCGCAAGTATCGTGATGGCCAGCGAAAAGAAGATGAACGTCATCGTCGTTCCGCCGCCGACGAACGCCATTCCTACCAGCAGGCTTATTCCGAACCCAATCCACGGCCCCACGTAAGGTATCACGTTCAGCACCCCGACGATAAGTCCGATGAAAAAGGCGTTCTGCGGCATGTAACCGCAGCAAATCAGCGAGACGGATACCAGCAGCATCATGATGGTGGACTCGGCGAGAATGCCGATGAAGTAGCGCGACAGCAGCGAAGATACCGAACCGAGCGCATGCTTCACGTTTCCCTCGTACCGGGTAGGCGTAACCGCGAGGATAATCCGCAGAAACAGGTTGTCGTCCTTGAGAAAGAAGAAGGTAATGAACGTGACCGAAAACAGGGCGATGACCGTATTCGCTACGCCGGAGACGATGGAACCGAGGAAATTCTGCAGCTTTTCGGGGTTGAAGAGCCGTTCGACCTGCGCCCCGATTGCATCGGAAATGGAAATGGTGGAAACGTTCAGCGAGAAGTACTCGTCGAGGAAATTTTGCAGTCTGCGCAGCGGTTCGTCGAACGAACCGAGTACGTTGGAGAAATCGACCGAAGCGAGTGCTGTCAGCTTGTCGAAGATGAGCGGAATGAAGATGGCGAACATGGCGACGCCGACACCCCACAGGACGAGCAGTACGACGAGAGCCGCCAACCATCCCGGCAGGGAACGCCCCTTCACGCGCACCTTCCGCATCAGTTTCACCAGCGGGGCGCCGATAATGGCCAGCACCGCCGAAGCGACGATATACCCCACGATGTCGCGGAAATACCACATCAGCAGCAACCCAGCCACGGTAGCGAGCACCCCGACGACATATCTCGTCGCATGCACCGCCTGCCTGCCGTCGTTTTCCGCTCCTTCCATCGCTGCCGTTATCTTTTCAACCTCGCCAGCGGCGTCTGCCCGCCGCGCACCCTGTCGCCCAGACCGACGAGCACCTCGCAGTCCAGCGGCAGGAAGATATCGATTCTCGAACCGAACTTGATGAACCCGTACTTGGCTTGCTGCTCGGCCGTATCCCCCACTTTCGCGTAGTTCACGATACGTCGGGCCACCAACCCGGCTATCTGACGGAACAGGATTTGTTCACGGCCCGTATCCACCACGGTCGTGGTCCGCTCGTTCTCTTCCGAGGACTTCGGGTGCCACGCCACAAAGAAACGCCCCGGATGGTCGTTGCGGTAAACGATGCGCCCCCCTACGGGGTACCAGTTCGCGTGGACGTCGGTCAGGGACATGAAGACGGAAAGCTGCAGGCAGCGCTTTTTCAGATACTCGCCCTCGTACACCTCCTCGATGACGACGACCTTACCGTCTGCACTGGAAAAGACCGTATCCGCATCGGCGCGACACTTCCTCCGCGTAGGTTCCCGGAAAAAGAGCGCCACGCATACGCACAGTCCGAAGAGCAGTACCGCCGCCAGCCAGAAGAGCCATACGGGCATTCCGGCATGCTTCACGGCAAAAGCCATGCCTGCCGCTGCGACCGCAAAGACCGCAAACGTACTCAATACGATGGAATATCCCTCCCTGGCAAGTTTCATTATCGAGGATTTCGTTTATACTTCCGCCGGTATCGCCGCTCCTGCGCAGCCCGTTTTCCGACAGGCAGCCATTAGTCGGCAAAGATAGTAAAATATGCGAAAACAAACGGCACGGAGAAAATCAATGCGTCGAAGCGGTCCATAAAACCGCCGTGCCCCGGAATGATAGCTCCGGCATCCTTCACGCCGGCCGACCGTTTGAACATCGACTCCACCAGGTCGCCCAGTACGCCGCTGACCACCACGACCAGGGCGAGTCCTCCCCACCAGAGCATGCACCCGCCGCGCAGATAACCGCAGAGCAAGCCGAAAGCGACGGCGAATACCAACCCGCCGAAAAAACCTTCCCACGACTTCTTGGGCGAAACCCGTTCGAACATCTTGTGTTTGCCGAACAACACCCCCGTGAGGTAGGCGAAAATATCGTTGACCCACACCGTGAAAATATAGCAGAGCATCGTCCGTGCATCGTACGCCCCACCGTAAAACGCCACGAAGCACATCAACGACATGGGCATCGCAGCATAGACGAGCCCGCCCACCGCGACGGAAATGCGCATGAACGGCTCCGGATGTCTCCGGCAGAGTTCATACACGAAAATCACATATACGAGCGGAAAGAACAACGACAGCCACACGACGGGCAGCGTTCCGCGGGCTACGAGGAAACTCATCACGACAGCCACGCCGCCCACGACGACCGGATAGGCGCGGCCGACGACGATATCCTTTTTTCCTGCCATACGGTAAAACTCCCACAGGCTGCCCGTACATATCGCCAACATGAGCGCCGCGAAGCCGTATTCCGACACGGAGACCGCTCCCACGACGAGCAGCAGCAACACCGCACCGCTGAGCGTCCTTACCGCCAATTCCTTACCAAACTTCGCCATATCCAAAAATTTACGCCCCGCTCCAGCCGGCTATTCAGCCGCACCCGTCGCGTCGCAGCGACCCGCAACGACAAAAATATGGAATAAATTCGAACTGCCTAAATCGCAATCAGAAAATACACCTTTTTCCGACAATAACCACATGTTTGTTGTTCCGGCTTAGTCCTCGACGAACCGGACGTACCGCCGCGGGGAACAAGCCGCGAAAGATACAAAATATCCGGTACGAAACGGGGATTCCCCGGATAAACACATAAGACATTGGAGACCTTGCCAGGATGTACGCATCAACCGTTTCCGACGAAAGACACAAATACAGCGAATACCGTCATAACAGTTCTCAACCGTCACTCCTACACGGGAGGTCTGTGCATCATGTCACATCCGCTTCTCTTCATTCCTATTATGCCCGCGGAATTCATGTCGGTGTTTTTCCAAGTCTCTTTTTCCGGAACCACGGTCAGACATAAAACTGTTATCTAAAGAGAATTTTGCGCCGTTCCCTTTCCATCAACCGTTTCCCTTACCTGCCGGATAACAACGGGTTATCCCCAATCGTGGACAGCCCCTGACATTATTCAATACAAAAAAATATCATGACATTTATATTGCCATTTCGTGCAAACGGCCCAAATACAAACGGGCGGAACTTCGGTTCCGCCCGTTCATGTCAGGCAATCGCACCTTTTATAGTCTGATAAGATATGCCGTCACTTTTCCGGTTCAGCCTCCCGCACGGAAACGGTGCCGTCCCCGGACGCGGACGCTCCGGCGCATGCCGCTTCCGCAACCGGTGCGGAAGCACTCCCGGCCGCCGCAGCTGCGGCTTCCGCCTGCTCCTTTTTAATGTCCTTGATGCGCTTGCCGAAAATGCGTTCGAGGTCTTCCGAAAAGACCACTTCCTTTTCGAGCAACAGTTCGGCCAGCCGCGTGAATCCTTTCCGGTGCTCCCTGAGTACGTTTGTGGCGAGCGCGAACGCCTCGTCGAGCAAGCGTTTCACCTCCCTGTCGATAAGTTCCGCCGTCCGTTCGCTGTACGGTTTGGTCAGCGCCATGTCCGACTGGCCCGACGAATCGTAATAGCTCATGTTGCCCACCGTGTCGCTCATACCGAGATAAGCCACCATCGAATAGGCCCTTTTGGTAGCCACTTCGAGGTCGTTCAGCGCTCCGGAACCCAGTGTGTCGAACACCAGCTTCTCGGCCGCCCGGCCGCCGAGCGTAGAGGCGATGTCGTCCATGATTTGCTCGCGGGTGGTCACCTGGCGTTCTTCGGGCAGGTACCAAGCCGCGCCGAGCGCGCGTCCGCGGGGGATGATGGTCACCTTGATGAGCGGGTTGGCATGTTCGAGTATCCAGCTCACCGTTGCGTGTCCGGCCTCGTGGTATGCGATAAGCCGTTTTTCTTCCGGCGTGATTATCATGTTCTTCCGCTCCAGACCGCCCACAATCCTGTCGATGGCACTGAGAAAATCTTCGCGTTCGACGAACTTCTTGTCGTGACGAGCCGCGATGAGGGCCGCCTCGTTGCAGACGTTGGCGATGTCGGCCCCGGAAAAGCCCGGCGTCTGCCGGGCGAGGAACTCCCGGTCGAGGTCGGGGGCGAGTTTGATGCTGCGCAGGTGCACGTCGAATATCTCGGCCCGTTCTTTGATATCGGGCAGCCCGACCTCAATCTGCCGGTCGAAACGGCCGGCACGCATCAGCGCCTTGTCCAGTATGTCGGCACGGTTCGTGGCCGCAAGGATAATCACGCCCGAATTGGTGCCGAAGCCGTCCATTTCCGTCAGGAGCTGGTTGAGCGTATTTTCGCGCTCGTCGTTGCTGGAGAATCCCGCGTTCTTGCTGCGGGCACGCCCCACGGCGTCTATTTCGTCGATGAACACGATGCAGGGCGCCTTTTCCTTGGCTTGCCGGAATAGGTCGCGCACACGCGAGGCACCCACCCCGACGAACATTTCCACGAAATCCGAACCGCTCATCGTAAAGAACGGCACGTTTGCTTCGCCGGCCACGGCCTTGGCGAGCAGCGTCTTGCCCGTTCCGGGAGGACCCACGAGCAGGGCGCCTTTCGGTATCTTGCCGCCGAGCTCCCGGTACTTCTGCGGGTTGCGCAGGAAATCCACGATTTCCATGATTTCGACCTTCGCCTCTTCCAGACCGGCCACATCCTTGAACGTCACCCGGTCCTTGTTGTTGGCGTCGAACATCTGGGCCTTCGCCTTGCCGACATTGAACACGCCACCCTGACCGCCCCCGGCATTTTTCGACGCATTGCGCATCATGACGATGAAAAACACCATCAGCAGGATGAACGGCAGGAAGCCGAGCACGTCGAGCCAGATGTTGTGTTTCGTTTCGTAGGTGAGCAGCACCGACTGCCCGTACTGCTCCTCGGCCCTGTCCAGGTCCTGCCGGAACGTGGCCACGTCGCCTATGTTGAAGACGAACTGCGTTCCGCGGCGCGGAATGTTCCGGTATTCGCTCTGCGAGGCGTACTTTTCCACCGCACCGCTCCGGAGCCGGACATTCGCCTGTTCCTTGTTCACCACTTCGATGCTCTCCACATCGCCGTCGGCTATCATTTGTTCGACGGTGTTCCAGTTGGTTTTCACGGGCGACTCGCCGCTCCCCAGCCACGACCAGCCGATGATAAGCAGGAACAGAAGCCCGTAAATCCACATGCCGTAGCCCATCGGCCGTATCTGGGGACGTTTGCCGCCGTTCTTATTGTTGTTCTGGTTTCTGGATGCCATTATTTTTCTCTATACGTTCAATTCTGTCGCTGCGGCACGCATCGGAGTCCGTGCCGCGGAACATTAACGCGGTTCCCCGCATTTTATTACTCCCACTCGCCGTACCGGACCGTCGGTGCGTCGGCCCAGAGTTCCTCCAGCCGGTAGAACTCGCGGGCCTGCGTCTGGAACACGTGTACCATGACATCCATGTAATCGACCACCACCCAGATGGCGTTCTGCATGCCCTCGATTCTGCGCGGCCGCTGGCCGAGCCGTTCGAACACCTGCTCCTCGATACCGTCCGCAATGGCGGCCACCTGCGTGGTGGATTCCGCACTGCAAACCACGAAAGCATCCGCGACCGCACCATCGAATCCTCTCAGGTCGAGCGAAAGGATGTTCTTTCCCTTTTTATCTTCTATCGCCGAAACGACTGCTTCCAACAATTCTTCCATACCTAATTATCCGTATCATTGCACGGGCGTCGGCAAATGTACATCTTTTTCGCCACATTCACGCCGCACCCGCATTTATGCGCCTTCCCGCTTCCCGTCTCACGCGACCGGCACGGCTGCCACGGCCGCCACCGATTCCTTGAGTACCCTGACGATGGAATCCTTCACATAGGTACGCCGCACGGCCACCGCTATCTTGCGCGAGACGGCTCCCTTGGCCAGCGGCTTCACCTGAGCGGCATGTTCGCAGGCGACGTACGGCACGGCCATTTCGGGGATGATGGTCATGAATTCCGTGCTGTCCACAATGCGCATGAGCGTTTCGAGCGACCCGCTCTCGAAATAGTACGAAGCGTGCTTTCCGCCCTTCGACGGACACAAGTCGAGTATCTGGTCGCGGAAACAATGTCCTTCGGACAGAAGCAGCATCTCCTTCAAGTCGAGGTCTTCGAGCCGGATATTGGAACGCTCGAACAGCCTGTGTGCCGGCGAAACGTAGGCGTAAAACCGGTCGTCGAAAATACAGTCCTCGGTAATTCCTTCCGGACACGTTCCTCCCGCAAGGATGGCGGCGTCTATCTCGTCGTGCTCCATGGCCCGGACAATCTGCGGAGTTATCATCTCCTTAATCTCCAGATGCACGTCCGGACAGCGGCCCGCGAAATCCTGCACCATGCGCGGAAGCAGATACGGCGCGATGGTCGGTATCACCCCCAGGCGCAGCACGCCGGATATGGTTCCCTTGAGCACGGCCACATCCTCATAGACCGAATGGAACGTCCTGACCGCCTCCCGCGCCCGCTCCGCGACCACCTCTCCGGCCTGCGTCAGCACCACGGGCTTTTTCGACCGGTCGAGCAGCACGACGCCGAGCTCCTCTTCGAGGTTCTTTATCTGCATGCTCAACGAGGGCTGGGTAACGAAACTCCTTTCGGCCGCGAGCGAAAAACTGCCGAAATTCACCACCGCGAGCAAATATTCCAACTGTACAATCGTCATCTCAGAAGCTATAACGAGCCACAAAAGTATAAAAAATAACTATACGGCAAAACGCACCCGTTCCGGAAGGCACCGCCTCCGGTACGACGGCAGCACGACCGGTATCCGAAATCCGGCACTCCTCTCAGGGGAGCATTCCCGCATCGGCAAACATCCTGCCGTAAACCGCCGCCTTCTCGGCGAGCGGCTTGGGATAGGCGCGCGATGTGGAAGGCATGCGGTAGAAACGCACCGTGCGGCCGGAGGCTTCCAACTCCGTGAAGCATCCCACCGCAGGCGCAGGACACCCCGCGACCGCCGCGAGGGTATCCGCCGCCTTCTGGCCCGTCGTCACTACGGTACGGCAATCCGGCAGCCGTTCCAGCATGCCGGCCAGGTCGAACGGGCGCACCACCTCCAGGAACCTGTCCGAGGCGTTGCCCCGCACACGAACCACTTCGGCAGCGGTATCGGAAAGAGCGATTCCTCGTTCCCGGCAAAACGCCGCGACCGCCTCCCTGTCGAAATGTCTGCCGTCCGGCGCCACGAACCGTTCCCGGTCGCCGAAAAATACCAACCCCATCACGCGCCACATGTCGTTCTGGAAGTTGGGATAATAGAACTCCATCGACCACCGCGAACGGGCCGGCGGAAAACTGCCGAGCATCAACAGCCGCGCTCCCTCCGGCAGAAAAGGTTCGAGGGGATGTTCCTCGGCCGGATGCGAAACGACGGCTTTTTCATCCATAACCATACCGAAAAATTACATTCAATCCGTTTTCCGATTCTTCCCGCAGCACCGCGGCGGCCGTGCGGCAGGCAGCCCGAAGCAGCAACCGCCGTACCTTAATGCACGCAACCGCACAAGGACGACTTCTTCCGGCAAACAGAATACAATATATAAAGCGCCGTCCAGAAAGCAACGCACAACCAGCACCGGCCGGCCGAAACCTCACTGCCCCCCGCCGTACAGCGTTCAAACAAACAGGGCCTTTGTTCGTCACTCCGGCTGCGGGCAGCAGAAACGAACGCCGCATCGTTCCGGCCCGCCTCGCCCCTTCTTCCGGGAAGAAGTGCCGCAGCGCCCTCCCGGAAGCATGCACGCTGCCGAACTGCCGCCGCAAGCGTCCCTGCTCCGACTGCACGGATTCCGGAAGCTACAGCACCTCTTCGAGAATACGGCGCGCCACGGCTCCCGTCACGTTATGCGCTTCGCCGAAGGCCACGCCCCGCTCGTTGAAACGGCGTTCGATTTCGAGTATCGTCTCCCGGCCGATTCCCACCTCGTGAAGCCGCGTCTGCAATCCCAGCGAGCGGAAGAACGCCTCGGTAGCATCGATGGTACGTGCGGCACGCTCCTCGTCGCTGCCCTCCGTAATCCCCCATACGCGCTCGCCGTACTGAAGGATTTTCGTCATTTTCTGGTCGCGCAGCACCTTCAGCAGGCCGGGAAACACGATGGCCAGCGTATGCCCGTGCGTGAGGCCGTCGATGGCCGTCAGTTCGTGTCCGATTTGGTGCGTCGCCCAGTCTTCCGTAACGCCCATGGCGATGAAACCGTTGAGCCCCATCGTGGCGCAGAGCATATAATCGGCCATACGGTCGTAGTCGTGCGAATTCTCCAGCACCTTCGGAGCCGTCTCGACCAGCGTCTGAAGAATGCCCTCGCTCCAGCGGTCCATCAGGGGCGACTGCCCCGTCGTGGTCATGTACTGCTCCATGACATGGATGAACGTATCGGCGATGCCGGCAGCTATCTGATACTTCGGAAGCGAAAACGTCGTCTGCGGGTCGAGTATCGAAAAGCGCGGATAATCCACCCGCATGCCGTATTTCTCCTTTGTTTCGATGCTCGATATGACCGCGTTACGGTTCATTTCCGATGCGGTGGCCGGAAGCGTCATCACATCCCCGAAGGGCAGAATCTCACCGATGCGGCTGCCGTCCAGCACCAAGTCCCAGGCATCGCCGTCGTAACGCACCGCCGCTGCAATGAGCTTCGTACCGTCGAGTACAGAGCCTCCGCCCACGGCGAGCAGGAATCCGACTCCCTCGCGCTTGCACTGCTCCACGGCCCGGCGCAGGGTCTCGATTTTGGGATTGGGCTCGATGCCCCAGAACTCGACATAGTCGCGACCGGCCAATGCCGCCGTAACCTGCTCGTACACGCCGTTTTTCTTCACGCTGCCGCCACCGAAGGTCACCATTATTTTTACCCCCTGGGGGATTTCGTCCTTCAGACGGGCTATCATTCCCTTGCCGAATATCAGTTTCGTAGGGTTCCGAAAAATGAAATTCTCCATACGCTTATTCCTTGATATAAACCTTTTCTATGGCACAAATATAGACATAATGAAAATCTTTCTCCGGATACCAGGCATCTATCAGCTCCTTTTCGAGAAATTCCGCAGGGCCGAGCCTGTCCCGGTACATCTTGCGGCATTCGAGCACGACCCCGGCACCGCCGATGTAAGGCGTTCCCGCCGGAGTACGTTCCGTCGTCAGCCCCGCAGCGGCTATTTTGTCTCCGTCGCGACCGCTGTGCGAACCGCAGTAGGCCAACGCACTGCGGTACTCCCCGCCCATGAACGACAGCGTCAGCCGTTCCTCGGCATCCACCAGTTCCCTCGTGTAGCGCTGGGGCCGTATATAAACCGTCGCAGCCGGGCATCCCCAGATGACGCCCATACCGCCCCAACTCGCGGTCATCGTATTGCACCGCGCTCCGCCGGCGGTGACCAGCATCCACTGCCGACCTATCATTTCGATTACGTTACCGGGCATCTCCTCCGCCGGTATCTCCTTATAACCCTTCATTACTGCCTCCTTTCTTATCGATTATCGCATACGCGGACCGGCCCGCAGCCGCCCGCAGCATGCATCCTTGCATATAACGTACCGTTCCGGACCAAACGTGCTCCCTGCAAGACCTTTCCGTCACCACCGGCAGAAATGCCGCACCCTTGCGACGCCACCCGACGGCATACCCAAAGATACGTCGTTTGCGGCGACCGGAACCATCCATTTCGATTTTTTTCCGAAAATATTTGCACCGAACGCTTTTTTACCTATCTTTGCACCGCGAAAGTTTCAAACGACCTTTCCACGGCCCATTCGTCTATCGGCTAGGACGCAAGATTTTCATTCTTGAAAGAGGAGTTCGATTCTCCTATGGGCTACAAAGTTAAAAACAGCAACAAAACATGGCAAATCATAAATCGTCACTAAAGAGGATTCGTCAGACTGAAGCCCACAGGCTCCAGAACAGATACTATCACAAAACCGCCCGCAACGCCGTGAAGGCACTGCGCAATACGACGGACAAGGCGGCTGCCGAAGCGCTTCTGCCGAAAGTGAGCGCCATGCTCGACAAGCTCGCCAAGAGGAACATCATCCACGCCAACAAGGCCGGCAACCTCAAGAGCAGTATCCAGAAACACGTGAACGCATTATAGTACACGGGGCTCCGGAAACAAAATAAAGGGTATGCGCAGAGCATACCCTTTTCGTATTGTCGGTCTTCCGGGCGCCCTCCCCTCGCATACAGTCCTTCTTCCCGTGCAGCAACGCCTCCGTCCCGTACAATGCAATGGATGCACGAGACAAGCATTTCCCCACCGACCGTATTCAATCCGGTCTTTCTTCCCTTGTCATGCGGTACGGCGCGGGTTAACGCCCGCCCGCAAAATCATACAGCATGGCTATTTCGGCCGGCCAGCGTGCAGGGTCGGGGGTTTCGAGGATGACGGGCATGCCGTCGAACCGGGCATCGGATGCGATGTACCGAAAAGCGTCGAGTCCAATCGTCCCTTCTCCGAGGGGAGCATGGCGGTCGACACGGCTGCCCAGCGGCTTCATGGCATCGTTCAGATGCATGCCGCGCAGGTATTTCATAGATACCGTGCGGTCGAGCAATGCGAACGTGGCATCGCATGCCTCCGCGGAAGAGAGGTCGTATCCGGCAGCGAACGCATGACACGTATCGATGCAGTAGCCTACGCGCGACTTGTCTTCCACCTTGTCGATGATATAGGCGAGGTGCTCGAAATCGAATCCGACGTTGGAACCCTGGCCTGCGGTATTCTCGATGACGGCCGTTACGCCTTCTGTCCGGTCGAGGGCGATATTGATGCTCTCGGCCACCCGGTCGAGACACTCCTCCACCGTAATCCGACCGAGGTGACTTCCCGGATGAAAATTGAGCCGGTCGAGACCGAGCTCGCCGCAACGGCGCATTTCGTCGATGAAGGCATCGCGCGACCGCTGCAATTCGTCCCGACCGGGATGGCCGAGGTTAATCAAATAGCTGTCATGCGGCAGCACCGACTGCGGTACGTAGCCGTTGTCGCGGCATGCGAGGCGGAACGCTTCGATTACGTCGCCGGCAAGAGGGACAGCACGCCATTGCCGCTGGTTTTTCGTAAACAAGGCGAATCCTCCCGCCCCTATCTCGCGCGCATTGGCAGGAGCGTGCTGTACTCCGCCCGATGCGCTCACATGTGCTCCGAAATATTTTGTCATGGCAACATCCGTTTTGCAGGCAAATATACGTAAATATATTTATCGAAAATAAGAGCGCCGACCGGCAGCGGGCACGACGATTCGCCGCATCCGTTTCATTCCGTTTTTCCCGCCATCGACCGTCCCACGCGAGGCGACCGGTCGCGAAAAACGACACCTGTCCCCCGATGCTGCGCCCGTGCAAACGAGAACGCCGGAAAGTCAAGAAGTCCGCCGGAATGCCAATCCGACAAACCGTACTTCCTCCGTTCCATCGTCCGCCCTTCGGGAAAGCAGAACGAAAAGATGCCGCAAACCGATGGATACGACAGTACGGACCCGATTTTGCATGGTCAAGAAATACGAGCGCAACGGAGGCAGGCAACCCGGCGCCGCCGCACGCACCCTCTCCAAGCCAATACATGCATCCCGAACACAGGACCAAGACATCCCGACGGGAGAAGAAAACCCTCTTTCCGGCAGAGCCATACGCCGTTCGTCGCTTTTTTATTACATTTGCATTCGTGATAAACCCGGCATCAGGATGAAACGCCCGTCGATAAGCATTTGGTTCCGAACGTTCTGCTTCGCAGCACTGTTCGCACTGTCGGGCACGTATGAATGCTTCGCGCAGTTCACGATACGCAGACCCGCCGCCGAAACGCAGGAAGCACCCAGGGTATTCGACCGGCTTCCCTCCGTACAGCCGCACAACGCCTATTTCGACCCGGCTGCAGAACGTGCACGGAAACTGAAACTACGAAGGGAACGCAACACTATCGAGTTCAATGCCTCGCTGGAAACGTCGCTCCAGCAATTCGAACACTGGACGGGCAGCGGCAGCAACAACTTCTATGCGCTCGCCAACATCTTCTTCCGCCACCAGTACAAGAAGGAAAAGCTCTCGATAGACTACCGCGCCGACGCCACGTACGGCATGAACTTCATCGACGACGCTTTCTTCAAAAACAAGGACGAGTTCAAACTCAATTGGCAGCTCGGCTGGGAGATGCACCGCAACTGGTCGTATTCCGCTTCAATCAACATCCGGAGCCAGTTTTCGCAGGGTTACAAGTCGCGCACGGAACACATCCTCGTATCGGACTTCATGTCGCCGGGATATTTCGACATCGCGGCGGGTTTCACCTACGCCAAGGCGGACAGCCCGTTCAAGGTGACGCTTTCGCCCTTAGGCGGCAACATCGTCACCGTCCTGAACGACATGCTCCCCGAAGACGGCCGCTACGGTGTTCCCGTGGGCGAACGGGTAACCGGCAAGCTCGGCTATTCGGCCGACGTCTTTTTCGACCGCTCCTTCGGAAAGAAGGAGTGGCTGCGCTACCGTTCCGACCTTTACTTCTTCATGCCCTACACCGAAATAGACAACCCCACGGTACGGTGGGAAAACACGCTCGAAATAAGGATTACCAAATTCATTTCGACCAAACTGTACGGACAGCTCTACTACCGGAAGGAGGACAGCACCTCGCTCCAGTACCAGTATTCGTTCATGATAGGTCTGAAATACGTATTCAGGAATAAATAAACGTCCCCTTCGCGGGACACACGACCGCAAAAAAGAAATGGAAAAGAACTCGAAGCGCAGCGTACGCACCCCCGTGCTCCTGTCGGCGGCCCTCGTGCTGGGCGTCCTCATCGGCCTCTTCGCCGGGCGCAACAGCGTGGACCGAATGCTGCGCAGTCTGGCGGGCGACTCCGATGCCCCCGGAGGAAAGCTCGACTACGCCCTCTCGCTGATAGACCGTTACTATGTGGACCCGGTGAGCACCGATTCGCTCGTCGAAGCCCTCCTGCCCGACCTCATGTGGTATCTCGACCCCCACTCGGTCTATATCCCCGCCGCGGAGCTGGCCGAAATCAACATGCCCCTGGAAGGAGAGTTCGACGGAATAGGTGTTACCTTCAACATGTCCACCGACACGGTGGTGGTGCTCAACGTCATCCCGCAGGGTCCGAGCCAGAAGGCCGGCGTACAAAACGGCGACCGGATAATCCGCATCGACGACTCGCTCGTGGCGGGACGTAAGCTCCCGATGGACGACGTGATGCGGATGCTGCGCGGGCCGCGGGGGACGGAGGTAGACGTGCAGATACAGCGCAAAGGCATCGGGGAACTCATCCCCATCACCATCGTTCGCGACAAAATACCCGTCAAAAGCGTGGACGCCGCCTACATGCTCACCTCCGACGTAGGCTTCGTGCGCATCACCACCTTCTCGCAGCACACACACGAAGAGATGCTGCGCGCACTCGCCGGGCTGCATGCGCAGGGGATGCGGAAGCTGATTATCGACCTGCGGGGCAACACGGGCGGTTACATGGGCCAGCCGATTCTCATGGCGAACGAATTTCTGCCCGAAGGCAGGCTCATCGTCTATACCGAAGACCGTGACGGCGAACAGGTTCGGGAGTACAGCGACGGAAAGGGAACCTACCGGGATGTGGAACTCGCCGTGCTCATCGACGAGAACAGCGCCTCTTCGAGCGAAATCTTCGCCGGAGCGCTGCAGGACAACGACCGGGCGACCATCATAGGACGCCGCTCCTACGGCAAGGGGTTGGTGCAGCAGCAAATCCCGTTCGCGGACGGTTCGGCCATCCGGCTGACCACGGCCCGTTACTATACGCCCACGGGCCGTTCCATCCAGAAGCCCTATACCGCGGCGGACAGCGACTACGGAGCCGACATCTACAACCGCTACATGCACCACGAACTTTTCTCGGCCGACAGCATCCATTTCGACGACAGCCTGAAATTCGTGACGCCCGGCGGCAAGACGGTGTACGGCGGCGGAGGCATCATGCCCGACCTTTTCGTCCCGCTCGATACGACGGAGATGACGCACTACTACATGGAGGTGGCCGGACGGAACATCCTCTACCGCTACACCATGGAGTATGCCGACCGTTACCGAGAGAAGATAAACGGGGCGACGACCGTCGCCCGGCTCGACTCGCTGCTCGACGCCGACACGGACCTGCTCGACGATTTCGTCCGTTACGCCGGCCGACAGGGCGTGGCTCCCGCCCCCTCCCAGATACGACGTTCCGAACGGCTCCTCCGGGCGCTGCTGCGCGCCTACATAGGACGCAACACGCCGCTCGAAGAAACCGGCTTCTACTCCAACTACTACGTCGTGGACGACCCCGTACTGAAAGCGCTCGAAGTGTTCGGAGAACCGTACCGGGAATAAGCGCCGGCAATACGACATGGGGGAGGATACGCATCCTCCCCCATGTCGGTACGACGGTGTCGCGGTCGGCGCGTCATCCCGCCTGTCCGGCCACCCGCTCCATCATCCGCCGGATTTCCTCCGAATCGCCGAGAAAATAGTCGCAGCGCAGGCGCAGGCCGTCGTCGAATTCGAATACGTAAGGAATCCCCGTGGGCAGGTTGAGGCTCACGATATCTTCGTCCGATATGCCTTTCAGCAGCTTCACTATTGCCCGGAGCGAATTGCCGTGGGCGACCACGAGCACCTGGTCGTAACGGTCGAGCGCGGCGAGAATGCAGTGCTCCCAATAGGGCGTTACCCGCTCCACGGTATCTTCCAGCGACTCGGTACGCGGCAGCATCCCTTCGGGAACGTCGTTGTAGCGCACGTCGAAACGCGGGTTGCGGGGGTCGTTGTCGGACAGCGGGTCGGGAGCGACATCGTAACTGCGGCGCCACAGGAAAACCTGTTCGCTGCCGTACTTGCGGGCGGTTTCCTTTTTGTTGAGCCCCTGGAGGATACCGTAATGCTTCTCGTTGAGGTGCCAACTCTTCTCGACGGGTATCCAGTCCAGGTCCATTTCGTCGAGCGCATAATTGAGCGTCT
Organism: Candidatus Tidjanibacter gallistercoris; assembly: GCA_019114205.1. GTDB lineage: Bacteria > Bacteroidota > Bacteroidia > Bacteroidales > Rikenellaceae > Tidjanibacter > Tidjanibacter gallistercoris. Next base: position 56,711 of record DXFY01000075.1, read on the forward strand.
TGACGGCACGTTTCAGGTAGGACGTGAACGCCATCCCGAAGCTGAGTTCCGCCTCGTTCATCATGCGTCCCGCATGCCGGGCCTCCTCCACCCCGTGTTCCGTAAGGTCCACATCCGTCCACCCCGTAAACCTGTTCTCCTTGTTCCAAACGCTCTCGCCGTGGCGGAGCAATACGATTCTTTTCATGCTGCATGCCGACGGGATTGTCCCGTCCCGATACCGTCCTGCGCATCTTTAGTGCCATACGGCGGACATCGGTCGAAAAAAATGTTAATTTTGTTCCCCGATGAGACAAAGGTTCGAACATACGCTGCGGACGGTACTGTGCGCCGCCGCAGTGCTCCTGTGCTGCTGCAGAGGCGGTACGCCGGTCAGACTCTCCGGCGAAGAGGCATACGCTCCGCGTCATGCCGAAGGGTACTCGATATACGCGACCGACGGCGCATCCACCGTCATCGAAATCCGCAATCCGTGGCAGGGAGCGGAAAACTTCACCACCCAACTGTTCGTATCGCGCGGGGGCGAGTTGCCTCCCGAAGGGTTCGAAGGCGCGACGGTCGAAGCTCCCGTCCGCAGGGCGGTATGCTTCTCCTCCACGCATGTGGCGTTTCTCGATGCACTGGATGCCACGGATGCCGTACAGGGCGTGTCGGGAGCGGAGTACATCTCCAATGAAAAAATACGGGAACGCCATGCGGCGGGAACGGTACGGGACGTCGGCTACGATACCAACGTCAATTACGAGCTCGTGGCCTCCATGCGGCCCGACATCGTCTTCATCTACGGCGTGGGAGGCGAGAACACCGCAGTGACCGACAAGTTCCGCGAACTGCACATTCCCTTCGTCTATATCGGAGAATACATGGAAACCACCCCGCTGGGCAAGGCCGAATGGCTCGTCCCCTTCGGCGAACTGACCGACCGGCGGGAAGAAGCCGAGGCCCTCTTCGCAGGCATCGAGGCACGGTACGACTCGCTGAAAATGCGGGCCGCCGCATTCGCCGGCCGTCCTTCGGTGATGCTCAACGCCCCCTACCGCGACGTATGGTTCGTTCCGGGCGACCGAAGCTACATGGTACGGCTCATCGAAGATGCCGGCGGCAGCTACATTTTCGCCGGGGAGGAAAGCTCCGTCAGCCGCCCTATCAGCGGCGAGACGGCTTATCTGGCCGCGCGGCAGGCCGACGTATGGCTGAATCCCAACCAGGCGACCGACATCGGAGAGCTCACTGCACAAAATCCCAAATTCACGGATATCCGTTGCGTGGAGCGGCGGCGCGTCTATAACTGCACGCGCCGGCAGACTCCCGGCGGAGGCAGCGATTTCTGGGAATCGGGAGCGCTGCATGCCGACCGCGTACTGCGCGATATCATCCTCTGCCTGCATCCCGAAGCGGCCGCAGCGGACGAAGAAGGGATGTACTATTACGAAAGGCTCGAATAGTCCGTAAAGACCGGGGCAACCGGCAACCGCAGACCAAACGGTGCGAACATTGAAAAAAAGAACCGCCATACTGATGCCGGCCGTCACCGTACTGACGCTGCTGTTGCTGCTGGCCGACATGGCCGTCGGTTCCACGGCGATTCCGCTGAAGGAACTCTGGCGCGGCCTGACGGGAAGCGGCACGGACGAGACCGTCCGGTACATCGTCCTCAATTTCCGCATCCCCAAAGCAGTCACCGCACTGCTGTCCGGCGCTGCGCTGTCGGCCGTCGGACTGCAGATGCAGACCCTTTTCCGCAATCCGCTCGCCGGCCCGTACGTTCTGGGCGTCAGTTCGGGCGCGAGTCTCGGCGTGGCGCTTTTCACGCTGGGCCTGCCGCTGCTGGGCATTTCGGCCTCCTCGGTCTGGTGGGGCGGAATAGGCGCCGTGGGCGCGGCATGGGTCGGAGCAGCCGCCATCCTGCTCGTCATCATGGCCGTCACCGCACGCATCCGGGATATCATGGCCGTCCTCATCATGGGCATGATGTTCGGCAGCGCCGCAACCGCAATCGTCGAAATACTCCAGTACATGAGCCCCGAAGGTGCCGTGAAATCCTACGTAGTATGGACGATGGGCAGTCTCGGCGGCGTCCTGCTCTCCGAACTGCGGATACTCGTCCCGGTCGTGGCGGTCGGACTCGCCATATCGGCGGCGCTCATCAAACCGCTCAACATGCTGCTGCTGGGCGAGAATTACGCACGTACCATGGGGCTGAATATCCGCGCCACGCGGCTGTGGATATGCACCTCGACCATCCTCCTGGCCGGCACGGTGACGGCCTTCTGCGGCCCCGTCAGCTTTCTGGGACTGGCCGTTCCGCACATCGTGCGCATGGCTTTCCGCGAAGCGGACCACCGGGTACTCATGCCCGCATCGATGGTCTGCGGCGGAGGCATCATGCTGCTCTGCGACATGGTCTCGCAGCTGCCCCCTTCGGACATGACGCTGCCCATCAATACCGTCACGGCCTTCATCGGCATCCCCGTCGTCATCGCGGTCATCGTCCGCACGCGCAAAAACTCCTGAACATGACTCACGAACGCATCAATACGGTACAGCTCCACGGGCTGACGCTCGGTTACGGCGACAGGGTACTGTTCGCCCGTGCCGACATCGGCTTCGGCTGGGGGGAGTTCACGGCGCTCATCGGCCGCAACGGTACGGGCAAGAGCACCCTGCTGCGTACCATCGCCGCTCTGTCGCGCCCCATAGAAGGATACATAACGGTGAACGGTCGCCGGACGGACTCCATGTCGCGGCGCGACATCGCCTCCGCCATCGCCTTCGTTTCCACCGAAGAGGTGAAAGTCGAAAACCTGAAGGTGGCGGACGTGGTGGCGCTGGGCCGTGCACCCTACACCAACTGGGTGGGAACGCTGACTGCGACCGACCGGGAAAAGGTCGGCCGCGCACTCGCGCTGGTGGGCATGCAGGGGTTCGCCGGCAAGGGTATCGACACGCTCAGCGATGGGGAACGGCAACGGGTAATGATAGCCCGTGCCCTCGCACAGGATACCCCCATCATCCTGCTCGACGAACCGACGGCCTTCCTCGACCTGCCCAACAAATACGAAATCGGACTGCTGCTGCGCCGGCTCGCCCACGACGAGGGGAAGTGCATCGTCTTCTCCACGCACGACCTGGCCATCGCGCTCGAACTGTGCGACACGATAGCCCTCCTCGAAGGGGGACGGTTCTATTACGGGACGACCGACATGCTGACCGGAAACGGCGACCTGGGACGGCTGTTCGAGGGGACGGCGCTCGCGTTCGACCCGGCGACCCGGAGCGTCCGCCTGCGCAAGCAACGCTGACGGCAGCATACCGCAGTACCCGCAGATACGGCCCCGGCCGGGCCGTTTTCATATTTGCACCAAAATCGTTACATTTGCATCCTGCGAAACCAACAACACGGATAGAACGATGTTCGAGAATCTGACCGACCGGCTCGAACGGTCTTTCAAGATACTGAAGGGCGAGGGACGCATTACCGAAATAAACGTCGCCGAAACGCTCAAGGAGATACGCCGCGCACTCATCGACGCCGACGTAAACTACAAGGTCGCCAAGACCTTCACCGACGAGGTAAAGCAAAAGGCCCTCGGCGCCAACGTGCTGACAGCCGTCAAACCGGGGCAGATGATGACCAAAATCGTCCGCGACGAACTGGCCCTGCTCATGGGCGGCACGGCTTCGGACATCGACCTCGACGGCCGACCGGCAGTCATTCTCATCGCCGGCCTTCAGGGTTCCGGTAAGACCACCTTTTCCGGCAAGCTGGCCAACCTGCTCAAGACCAAACGGAACCGCAGCGTCCTCCTCGTTGCGGGCGACGTATACCGTCCGGCCGCCATCGAGCAGCTCAAGGTACTCGGCCAGCAGGTAGGCGTGGAGGTCTATACCGAAGAGGGGAACAAAAACCCCGTGGAAATCGCCGAAAACGCCATCAAATACGCACGCGGCAAGAACATCAATACGGTCATCGTCGATACGGCCGGCCGCCTGGCGGTGGACGAAGCCATGATGGAGGAGATTGCCGCCGTCAAAAAGGCGGCGAAACCCTCCGAAACGCTCTTCGTGGTGGATGCCATGACTGGGCAGGATGCGGTGAACACCGCGAGGGAGTTCAACGACCGGCTCGACTACGACGGCGTGGTGCTCACCAAGCTCGACGGCGACACCCGCGGCGGTGCTGCCATCTCCATCCGTTCGGTGGTGAACAAGCCGCTCAAATTCATCTCTTCGGGCGAGAAGATGGACGCCCTTCAGGTTTTCCATCCGGAACGCATGGCCGACCGCATCCTCGGCATGGGCGACATCGTGTCGTTCGTGGAACGCGCCCAGGAACAGTACGACGAGGAGGACGCCCGGCGGCTGAAAAAGAAAATCGTCAAGAACCAGTTCGATTTCAACGACTTCCTCGACCAGATAGCCCAAATCAAGAAGATGGGCAACATGAAGGACCTGATGGGCATGATACCCGGCGTCGGCAAGGCCATCAAGGACATCGAAATTTCCGACGACATGTTCAAGCAGACCGAGGCAATCATCCACTCGATGACGCCCGCCGAACGCAGCAATCCGGAAATCATCAACCCCAGCCGCAAAGAGCGCATCGCCAAAGGGAGCGGCACGACGCTCGCCGAAGTGAACAAACTGCTCAAACAGTTCGACCAGACGCGCAAGGTGATGAAATCGGTCGCCACGATGAAGCCGTCTCTGGGCAGGGGACGCAGAAGATAACCCGACGGGCCGCACGCACCCGTCGCAGGACGACGCGGCTGTGTCCGACTATCCCGGAAATACTCTGCCGACACCGCTCCCGATACGATTCGGGAGCGGTGTCGCATCATACCGTACCGCAGCACAAAAGGCTCTCTTCCGAACCGACACTACGGACATGCCTGGCCGACCGTCGTCCGTCCCGACGGCTGCCATGTACCGGGCGGGTTCCTCCCTCCCCTGCCGCCGCGGTTCCCGATGCGGCGCACGACAGGGCCCGCAGAACAATGGCCCCCGTTCGCACCGCTCCACCGAACGCCCTCCCCGGTACGTGCCGGGAGATGTCCGTATTACGGGACATCGCCGAAAGATACGGAACATATCCGGTCGCTGCCGCAACGGTGTTTCCGAAAGAGCTGCGGGTAACACCATCCGGCCGGCAGCACCGAACCGCCGCGTCGCCGAACGACCGCCCCACGACAGACCGAGGTTCCGCACCGCAGTACCGCCGACCGGGAAAACGGGACGAAAAAGGAACCCGCCGCACGCTCCGTCCCCGAAGCCACGCAGCCATGAAACGACGGCCCGGCCGCGTGATGACGTTTTCCGCCCTGCTCCGCCGGAATCCGCGATAATTCATTATTTTTGCAGTGAAGGGCAACGGCCCGCCGAAACGAAAACCGCAAACCGGATGGAACTGAAAAGAGCAGAAACCGTAATGGAATCGGACGATGACCTGGAAATCTGGTCTTCGCTCGAAATCGGATTCGACTACCGCGACGCGCTGATTGTCCGGCTGGACTTCGTGGATTACGACGACCACACCCGCGACAATGTGCTGTATGCCGTCGTCGATGCGGACGAGGTGCCAATCATGGCCGACAGGCTGCACGTTCCGACCGCCGACCTGCCGAAAGCGATAGCGGAACGCTGCGCCGGCCACCCCGTCCCCGTTCCCCCATCGTATGTCCGGAGCGCATTCAAAGAGGTGCTCGATTGCATCATCGACTGCGGTGCCCGCTATCGCCTGCGCGAAGCATAAAACGCCGCCGCAGGACATCCCGCAGCCGCAGCCGCGAACCGCTACGCCGCATGACCACCGAGACAGCACGACAGACAGTACCCGCCGAAGATAACGGCACCATCGTCCGGGCGACCGAAGACGACTATCCGGCGCTGGCCGCCCTCTGGGAGGCTTCGGTACGGGCCACGCACGCATTCCTCGCCGAGGACGACCTGCTGCGGATACGCGCGGCGCTCGCCACGGAATACCTTCCCGCCGTCGCATGCTACATCCGCCGCGCTGCCGGCTGCCCCGTCGCATTCGCAGGCATCGCGGACGGCAAACTCGAAATGCTCTTCGTACACCCCGATTGGTTCGGCAACGGCTTCGGCAGTGAGCTGCTCGATTTCGCCGTCCGCGAAAAGGGCGTCACGCAGGTAGATGTAAACGAAGAGAATGTTCGTGCCGAACGCTTCTACCGTACACACGGCTTCCGAACGGTCTCGCGCGACGAGACCGACAGCGAAGGTTTGCCCTACCCCATACTGCACATGACTCTGCGGCAGTAGCCGCAGCCCCCGGCCGCACACCCTCTGCCCTCCGGCGGCCGGCAAAGAGTTCCCGCCGCACCCGAAAAAACCGGATTCCGTGCGCTCCGGCACATGGTACCGTTACCGACACACCCATCCCAAAAGCCGCCCCTCCGGTCGCTCCGGCCCCGGACTGCAAGCCGCAAAAACCCGCTCCGCCGTATCAATCTCCCGAAAATTCAATTACCGCCTTCCGGTCTCCTGGCCATGCAAAGAGGACAACCCCGGCAGTTAGTTCACTTGCTGCCAGCATGTTCCATACATGAATCCGCATAACACGACTGTTCCGTTCAAAAGGAAACTAAAAAATATAGTTTAAAAACTACATATATTAGTTGTTCGAGAAATGCTTTTAGTTATCTTTGTTCCATACGACCGGGAACGCCCCGGCTGTCGGGTTTCGACCGCATAAATTCCGGGGACAGGTCATCCGCCGGACACCGCTCCCGGCAAACCGCAAAACGACGCACACCCATGGAAAAACTGACACGCAGAGAAGAAGAAATCATGACCCGTTTCTGGGAACGGGGCGCCCTGTTCGTCAAAGAGCTGCAAGAGCTTTATGCCGAACCGAAGCCCCATTTCAACACGCTCTCCACCATGGTACGGGGGCTCGAAGCCAAAGGGTTTCTCTCCCACCGCACCTACGGCAATACCTATCAATACTACCCGCTCGTCACCGAGGAACAGTTTCGCAGCGGTACGCTCCGGGGCGTCATCAGCAAATACTTTCACGACTCCTACTTGAATGCCGTATCGACCCTCGTCCGCGAGGAGAAAATTTCCGTGGAAGAACTGCGGGAGCTGATAGAAAAAATAGAAAAAGGAAAGGAATAGCCATGCAAGCGTTCATTTGGTATCTTCTCAAGGTCGGCATCTGCATCGCGGCATTCTGGCTGCTTTACAGGCTCCTCCTCAGCCGCGACACCTTCCACGGCCTCAACCGGGCGGTACTCCTCGCCTCGGCGGTGCTCGCCTTCCTCATTCCGGCCGGATTCGTCACCCTTCCCGCCGACGCCCCCGGCCCCGAACCCTATACCGCCATCATCCCCATCGGAGACGAATTCCGAACCATCCGTACCCGAACGGCTCCGACACCCGAACCGCTCCCGGAGCCACAGGCGGCGGAACCGGATAAGCCCGTATCCGCCGAACACCGCCCGCTCCTCCCGACGCTCATCGCCTGCCTCTTCTGGAGCGGAGCGGCGGTTTCGCTGCTGCGCATGCTGGCCTCCGTAACCGAAATTCTCCGAACGGTACGCGGCGGCGAACGGACGCGCCTCGACAGGCATACCGTACTCGTACACACAGCGGACCATACCGTACCGTTCAGCTGGATGCGCTACATCGTCCTCCCGCGCAGCGACCGCAGGGAATACGAGGAACAGATTATCGCCCACGAACGGGAACACCTGCGCCTGCATCATTCGTGGGACCTGCTTCTGCTCGACGCGGCGGGATGCCTGCAATGGTTCAATCCCTTCATGCGGCTCCTGAGGCGGGAGCTGCAGGACATACACGAATACGAAGCGGACCGCGCCGTACTGCGGGCCGGATTCAATCCGAAAGAATACCAAATGCTTCTGATAAAGAAGGCCGCCGGCGCTGGCCGCTATTCCGTTGCCGACGGCCTCGGTCACAGTAACCTCAAAAAAAGAATTACCATGATGCTCAAAAAAGATTCCGGGCCACGCGCCCGCTGGAAAGTCCTCGCCATGCTGCCGCTCGCATGCCTCGCCCTCACCGCATTCGCCCAAAGGGAATACGACGGCAAAGATAACACGAAAGTAGCCAAAACCAATTGGTATATTACGCACTGGGAGACACCCGCAGGAGCCTATATCAAACAAACTGTGCATATCGCGAGTACAGCACCAACGGTCACTCCGCCCTATCTGATGGTAGATATCAACATTATCGACACGCCTTACTCTGGTTTCGAACATCCGGACAACTACGAAATAAGCCTCTTCATCGCACCTGCCGACAACGACGCCTGGAGTATTCCCGGCAAACGGTTCTATATCGACCTGCGGAATATGCCCGAAAACTTCGAGATGGCATTCTCAGATATTCCGGAACTGACGGCGAAATACCTGCCGGAAGTGACCGAACGAATCCCCGACCTCTTTCGACAGGCACCGACTCGGATAACCATCGCTCGGCACGACGGCGCATTCAGAACCACCGCCGATTTGTCCGGCATACCCTCCTCCCTCTACGGAATGACGACCGACACGTACCACTACGAAAACGCGGAAGACCTTTACTATGTAGATATGGACGAAAAAGGCAATATCTCCGTCGACGGCATCCCCGTTACGATTGATGCATTTACCGAGATGCTGAAGCCCGCCGTCACGCAGGCCACCACCGCAAACCGGTACATCCATGTGGTGATGAATCCTCAGCCCCAAACCCCATGGGGCACTATTACCCGCTTTCAACACACATTGCGGTCGATGACCTCATACTTCTTCATTTTCTCTTTCAGAGACAACGTATTACTCAAAGGCGGCATCAATAAAGGTATCGAAAGCAGCGAATTTCTCAATTTGGAGAATCCTCTGAGCCTGCCATCCGAAGAGTCCGAGCAACCGGTACCTTATTACGTCTATTTCACCCACAATTATTTCGGCACGACCGATGCCGACAAATTACGAAACAATGTAATAGAGATAACCGCGGAAGCCGACAAGATATTCGTGAACGGTACACCCACCACGCTCAGACGCCTTACCCGCACGATACAGGACACAGCACGGAAAGCCGGCAAATCCCTCGATGAGATGCTCGTCGGCATCAAAACCGACAATGCCACCGCATACGGTATTTGGCAACAAATCGTATTCCAGGCGTCCGCCTTGGAACCGAAATGGTTAGTTACCGTTTATCCGGAACAAAATTTCTTGCCTCGCATTTCACCCATCTAAACGACATTCCGTATGCAGGCAGGTTTTTATAGACCTGCCTGCATCGAAAAAAATCCACCCGAAGCCGCACAAGCCTCCGCTCCCATCGCTCGCCTCGGTACCGGCGTTTCACACCCCGTGCGACAGCGGCGGCGGAACCGCACCCGAAAGGTCGTATCCGCCCCACTCCTGCGCGATGTAATCGAGCGTGGCGTTGATTTCGTCCACATCGGTCAGCGTGACCAGCCGCATCCGGGTGGGTTTGAAATCGGGCAGTCCTTTGAAATAGTTGGACAGGTGGCGGCGCATCTCCAGCACTCCGACCCGCTCGCCTTTCACTGCGACCGACTTGGCCAGGTGCCGTTTGGCGATTTCCACCCGTTCCGCCACCGAGGGCTGGGGCAACAGTTCGCCCGTATCGAGGTAGTGCCTTATTTCGCGGAATATCCACGGCCGCCCATAGGTGGCACGGCCTATCATCACCCCGTCCACGCCGTACCGGTCGAACGCCTCCGCCGCCCGCTGCGGCGAGTCGATGTCGCCGTTCCCTATGACGGGTATCTTCATCAACGGGTTGTTCTTCACGCGCCCTATCAGCGTCCAGTCCGCCTCCCCCGTGTACATTTGGGCCCGTGTACGGCCGTGTATGGTGAGCGCGGCGATGCCCGCGTCCTGCAAACGCAAGGCCACCTCTTCGATGTTCCTGTGCTCTTCGTCCCAGCCCAGCCGCGTCTTCACCGTGACGGGAACCTTCACCGCCTGCACGATGCGCCGCGTCATCTCCACCATCAGCGACACGTCGCGCATCATACCGCTCCCGGCTCCGCGGCCCGCTATTTTCTTCACCGGACAACCGAAATTGATGTCGATGACATCCGGACGGACAGCCTCGGCGATACGGGCCGATTCGACCATCGGCTCAATCAGGTGGCCGTAAATCTGAATGCCCACCGGCCGTTCGTCCTCGGCGATGTTCAGCTTCGCCACCGACTTGGCCCCGTCGCGCACGAGTCCGTCCGACGATATGAACTCCGTATAGACCATGTCGGCGCCGAACCCCTTGCACATGCAGCGGAACGAAGGGTCGGTCACGTCCTCCATGGGTGCGAGAAAAAGAGGCCGGTCGCGAAATTCTATCCCTGCTATCTTCATTTATCGAAGCATTTTACCGCTGCAAAGATAATCGCCGGGCGGTAAAAAGGAAAAATCGCTATCCTTACGGAATAAAGGATGCGGCTCGGCAAAGGCAAAATCGAAAACTCCGTTTTCTTTTGTCACTACGCGCGCCTTTCACTATCTTTGCGCTGTTGCGCCAAGATAGGATGCGCCTCGGCAATACTATTCAAGTAAACTTGACAGTATTGCGCTCGGCTTTCACTATCTTTGTCTCTCAAAACGGATTGCAACGAATACGAAGAGATGAACATAGAACAGTGCATCACCGGGGCGGCCGAAGCTGCGGTAAGGAACCTCTATCCGCAGGCGGAGGGCATGCCCGTACAGATACAGCGCACGCGCCGGGACTTCGAGGGCGACTATACCCTCGTGGTGTTCCCCCTGCTGCGCGCGAGCCGCAAATCGCCGGAAGCCACCGCCGAGGAAATCGGCCGGGCGCTCGTGGAGGCGGGCGGCCTCGTGGCTTCCTACAATGTCGTAAAAGGGTTCCTGAACCTGACACTGCGGCGCAGCTTCTGGAACGAGAAGATTGCGGAAATTGCGGCGGATGCCGATTTCGGGTTCGGAGCCCCCACCGGCCGCACGGTCATGGTGGAATACTCCTCTCCGAACACCAACAAGCCCCTCCACTTAGGCCACATCCGCAACAACCTGCTCGGCTATTCGGTGGCGGAAATCCTGAAGGCGTGCGGCGACCGGGTCATCAAGGCCAACCTCGTGAACGACCGCGGCATCCACATCTGTAAAAGCATGCTCGCCTGGCAGCGGTTCGGCGGCGGGGAGACGCCCGCATCGAGCGGTATGAAGGGCGACCACCTCGTCGGGAAATACTACGTGGAGTTCGACCGGCACTACAAAGAGGAGGTACGGGAGCTCGTCGCGCAGGGCATGAGCGAGGAGGAAGCGAAGCGCAGCGCCCCCATCATGCAGCAGGCGCAGGAGATGCTGCGCCGCTGGGAGGCGAAAGAACCGGAAACCTACGCCCTGTGGGAGACCATGAACGGCTGGGTCTACGACGGCTTCGACAAGACCTACGCCGCGCTCGGCATCGACTTCGACAAGACCTATTACGAATCGCAGACCTACCTGCTCGGCAAGGAACTCGTCGAGGAGGGGCTGCGCAAGGGGGTGCTCTACCGGCGGCCGGACAATTCGGTGTGGATTGACCTCACGGCGGACGGTTTAGACGAAAAGTTGCTGCTGCGGGGCGACGGCACCTCGGTCTACATGACGCAGGACTTGGGAACGGCCTACCGCCGTTTCGAGGACAACCGGCTGGACGAACTGATTTACGTAGTGGGCAACGAACAGAACTACCACTTCCAGGTGCTCAAACTCGTGCTGAAGAAGCTGGGCTACGAAGAGTGGAGCGACCACATCTTCCACCTGTCGTACGGCATGGTGGAACTGCCCGAAGGGAAAATGAAGTCGCGCGAGGGCACGGTGGTGGATGCCGACGACCTGATAGAAGACATGGTAACGACGGCGACGGAAATGTCGCGCGAGCTGGGCAAACTGGACGGCACCGCTCCCGAAGAGGCCGCGGCCATCAGCCGGATGGTAGGGCTCGGCGCACTCAAATACTTCATCCTCAAGGTAGACCCGAAAAAGACGATGCTTTTCGACCCGCGCGAATCCATCGACTTCAACGGAAACACGGGGCCGTTCATCCAATATACCCATGCGCGTATCCGCTCGGTACTGCGCAAGGCCGACGAAGCGGGTATCGCCCGGACGGACGACCATGCCGACGTTCCGCTCGTGGCCGAAGAAATCGAGCTCATCAAGACGCTCGACGAATTCCCCGCCACAGTCCGGCAGGCGGGCGACACCTATTCGCCGTCGGTCATCGCCAACTACGTGTACGACCTGGCCAAATCCTACAACGGCTACTACCACGACCATTCAATCCTCCGCGAGGAGAACGAGGCCGTCCGCGCCTTTCGGCTCCGTCTGAGCGGCGAAGTGGCCCGCGTCATCAAACGGGGCATGCGCCTGCTGGGCATCGACGTCCCGGAACGGATGTAGCGCACGGTACCGGAGCGATACGAACGGGCGGAGCGACTCCATCGTCGTTCCGCCCGTTCCGTATCTCCGCCTCCCGCGGCGGCCGGCCTCCTTCCCGCACCGTGCGCACGAAGGCGGGCGACGCCCGCCTTCCCGGAACCGTCACAGTTCCCCGTTGAAAGCCCTGGCCATCTGCTCGGCCATCCGGTCGAGCCCGCTCTGGAGCTTGGAGCCTATCATCATCTTCATCACCATGTTGAGTTTGGCGTGCAGCACAAGGCGCATCCGCGTGTCGTATGCTCCGACCTCCTTGAGCTGTATCCAGAAGGTGAAGTCCAGCGGCGAACGCTCGTCGCCGGCTATCTTCACGTACTGTTCGGGAACCCTGTCCACCATGTGCAGCCGCACGGTCATCCCCTTCACCCGGAACGAACAGTGCGTTTCGTCTGCCGTCCACTCCTCTACATGCCCCTGCACCACGGGGGTGAAATTGCTGAAATCGCTGATTAACGAATAAATCTGCGCAGCCGGACGACGTATCTGCTGCTGCCTGCTTTCGTATTTCTCCATAAATTTGCAGTATTGCGCTTTAATGCGTTATTTTGTGCCATATTACAAGCCCATGCAGGTAGTCTGGTACGAAAATAAAGCGCTCGTATTCGCTTCGGAAAGCCCCGCCGACGGTACGCCTTTCGTGCGCAGCGAGGGAGGCCCCGATTCGAGCCCCGCAAATTTGCTGCAAAAATTCGATAATAGCAACATGCTGTACGTTCTCTCGGACGACCCCGAAGCAGCGTTCCGGGCATTCCGTTCGCACATGACGTGCGTCGAGGCGGCGGGCGGCTTGGTCGAGGACGCCGAGGGACGCATCCTCATGATGTTCCGCAAGGGCCGGTGGGACTTGCCCAAAGGCCATGTCGAACAGGGCGAAACGCACGAAGCGGCCGCCCTGCGCGAAGTGACCGAAGAAACGGGCCTGCGGCAGGTACGCATCCTCGGTCCGCTGACCGACACGCGACACTGTTACGATACGTACGGCCGCTGGGAACTGAAGCGCACCCGCTGGTACCGCATGCGCTGCACGCATCCCGCCCCGCCCGTTCCCCAGCGCGAGGAAGGCATCACGGAAATCGAATGGATGCGCGGCGCCGAACTGTGGAAGGCGGTCGGAAGCTCCTACGGGACGATACGCGACGTGTTCGACGCCTATGTGAAACAACGGTAAACACGGCGGGGAAGGAAGGCAATCACTCTCACAAACAACACAAATAGCACAGGAAAATGAAATTCAGAACGAAAACATTGGCGTTACTTATGGCAGCAGCGGTAACAGCATCGTGTTCGGGCGACGGTTCCCGCAAGGACGGAATCGTACCGCTCGATATCGACAACAGCCTGACCGAAGCCGAAATAAAGGCCGGGATACTGACTCCTGAGGTCATGTGGAAAATGGGGCGCGTGGGCGAGAGCGCACTCTCTCCGGACGGAAAGCAGGTAGTGTACAGCGTGACGTGGTACAACATGGGCGAAAACCGCGGGCTCTCCTACCTCTACCTGATACCCGCCGAAGGCGGCGAACCCCGTCAGCTGACATTCGACGCGGTGTACGACCGTTCGCCGCAGTGGAGTGCCGACGGCAAAACCATCTACTTCCTGAGCGACCGTACCGGCGAAGGACAGATATGGGCCATCGGAACCAACGGCAAGCGCATCCACCAGGTTTCCAAAATCGAAGGCGGCATCGAGGGCTTCGGCATATCGCCCAAGGGAGACCACTTCTTCTACGTACAGAACGTACATGTGGCCGACATCGAATCGAAAGACGTCTATCCCGACCTCGACAAATCCAAAGGCCTCATCTACAACGACCTCATGACGCGCCACTGGGACTATTGGGACAGGGGATACTACAAGCACGTCTTCGTGGGCAGGTTCGACGGCAAGGAAGCCCATGCCGGCAAGGACATCATGCCCGGCGAAGCATGGGACGCCCCGCTGGCCCCCTATTTCGACATGAGCGAAATCACCTGGAACCACGCCGGTACGCAGCTCGCCTACACCTGCAAGAAAATGACGGGCACGAAATACGCGCAGTCCACCGATTCGGACATCTTCGTCTACGACGTGGCGACGGGTTCGGTCACCAACATCAACAAGGCCGGAATGCCCGACGACCCGCGTCTGCGGATAGCGCCCGCATTCCCCGGCTACGACAAATATCCGGTATTCTCGCCCGACGACCGCTACATCGCCTTCCAGAGCATGCGCCGTCCGGGCAACGAAGCCGATAAGACCCGCCTGTTCGTATGGGACAGCACGGACGGTTCGTTCCGCGACCTGACCGCCGCATTCGACTACAACGCGACGAACCTCGTCTGGGCGGACAACAACACCATCCTCTTCATTTCGCCCATCGAGGCCACGCACCAGATATGTTCGGTGAACACCGACGGTGTTCCCCAGGTACAGGTGCTCACGCGGGGCGACCACGACATCAACCATTTCTCCTATGCCGACGGCGTCTGCGTGGCCGAGAAGGTCAGCATATCGCAGGGAACGGAACTTTACCGCGTGGACAACGGCGCCCTCAACCAAATCACCTTCGTCAATAAGGACATCTACGACAAGGTGAAAATGGGCGAAGTACAGAAACGCTGGGTAGCGACCACAGACGGCAAAAAGATGCTGACGTGGGTCATTCTTCCTCCCGATTTCGACCCGAACAAGAAATACCCCACGCTGCTCTACTGCCAGGGCGGCCCTCAGAGTGTGGTGAGCCAGTTCTGGAGCTACCGCTGGAACTTCCAGCTCATGGCCGCCCAGGGCTATGTGGTCGTCGCTCCGAACCGCCGCGGCGTCCCCTCTTTCGGACAGGAATGGCTCGACCAGATTTCGGGCGACTACAGCGGCCAGAACATCCGCGACTACTTCAGTGCAATCGATGACGTGGCACGGGAACCGTGGGTAGACCGCGACCGCCTCGGATGCGTCGGCGCAAGCTACGGAGGCTATTCGGTCTATTACATCGCAGGGCAGCACGAAGGCCGCTTCAAGGCGTTCATCTCGCACTGCGGCATCTTCGATTTCGACAGCATGTACGGTTCGACCGAAGAACTCTTCTTCATCAACAACGACTACGGCGGCCCCTACTGGGACAAGGACAATGCCGTGGCGCAGCGCTCCTACGCTCACTCGCCGCACCGCTTCGTGCAGAACTGGGATACCCCCATCCTCATCATCACGGGCCTCAACGACTTCCGCATCCCCTATACCCAGAGCCTCGAAGCATTTACCGGCGCACGGGTACAGGGCATTCCGGCACGTCTTGTCGCCTTCGAAAACGAGAATCACCAGGTGTTCCAGCCCCAGAACTCGCTCGTCTGGAACCGCGAATTTTTCGGCTGGCTCGACAAATACGTCAAGGGAAACGCCGAATAGACGCATGCGCGGCGGAATGCCGCGAAAGCACATACAGGAACGGCGGACTGAATGTCCGCCGTTCCTCTTTTATTCGGAATGCATCCCCTGCTGCCGCGACCGCAGGCAGCGCACCGTCCCGCGACTGCCGGCCGCCCCGACCGGCTCCACGGGATTCGCCCGGCAGCAATGGCAGCGCACGCACGGGAAAGAACCGCTCCCCGTCTCCGGCGACGGGCCGGAGGGAAGCACGAACAACCGGCTGTTGGCTGCACGCAAAAAATCGCTAACTTTGCGGCGCGGACGGCCGCCCCGACCGCATACGACAAAACGGACATGGCAGACAACAACATACTAAACAGGCTCGACGGCCTGAAACTGAAGTTCGAGGAGATAGGACAGCAAATGACCGACCCCGAAGTAATCGGCGACATGAAGAAATTCGTGCAGCTCAACAAGGAGTACAAGGAGCTGAAGCCCATCATCGAGACGAGCGAACGGTACCGCACGGCGGTGAACAACCTGCGCGAGGCGAAGGACATCCTCGCCAACGAAAAGGACGAAGACCTGCGGGAAATGGCCCGCGAGGAGGTGGCCGAGCTGGAACCCGCCATCGGAAGGCTCGAAGAGGAAATCAAGCTGCTGCTCATCCCCAAAGACCCGCAGGACGAAAAGAACGCCATCGTGGAGATACGCGGCGGCACGGGCGGCGACGAGGCGGCCCTCTTCGCCGGCGACCTGTTGCGCATGTACACGAAATACGTGGAAAGCAAGGGCTGGAAGTACGAAATAAACAGCGCTTCGGAAGGCAGTTCGGGAGGCTACAAGGAAGTGGTGATGAAAGTGACGGGCGACAACGTGTACGGTACCCTGAAATACGAATCGGGCGTACACCGCGTGCAGCGCGTCCCGCAAACCGAAACGCAGGGGCGCGTACACACCTCGGCCGCTTCGGTGGCGGTGCTTCCGGAGGCGGAAGAGTTCGACATCGAATTGAACATGAACGACATCCGCAAGGATACGTTCTGTTCGTCGGGCCCCGGCGGACAGTCGGTGAACACCACCTATTCGGCCATCCGTCTGACGCATATCCCGACCGGTATCGTCGTGCAGTGCCAGGACCAGAAGTCGCAGCTCAAGAATTTCGACAAGGCACTCGAAGAGCTGCGCACGCGCATCTTCAACCTCGAATACCAGAAGTACCTCGACGAAATCGCGGGCAAGCGCAAGACGATGGTCTCCACCGGCGACCGCAGCGCCAAGATACGCACCTACAACTACCCGCAGGGGCGCGTCACCGACCACCGCATCAACTACACGATTTACAACCTTTCGGCATTCATGGACGGCGACATCCAGGACGTCATCGACCACCTGATTGTGGCCGAGAATGCGGAACGCCTGAAAGAGAGCGAACTCTGAGCCCCCGCAGGCAAGCGGGGTGCGGACGGTAAAGCGGGCGGCGGCGTCCGCTTTTATCGTTCGGATGCCGGAGGTCTCCGCTGCCACGGTCGTCCGGAAAGGAACGCCCCTCAGAAAGCGACAGCGCCGGGGCATGAATTCTCCCGCCGGGCATGCGAATCCGGCCGTGCGGTACGTTATTTGATAAAAATTCAGTATTTTTCGGCATCAATCCCTTATGGAATACACGGAGATACAACCGGAAGAAACACAGAAAACCGGCACGGAACGGTATGCCGGCTTTCGGAACCTGATAGCGCATACGTTCAACGACCAGAGCCGGCAGGACATTACGGCCGCCTTCGAGACGGCCCGCACAGCGCTCGACGGCATGCTGCGGTACGACGGAACGCCGCTGTTCGACCACTCGGTACGCACTGCCGAAATCGTCATATCCGAAATAGGACTCGGCCGCAACTCGACCATTTCCACCCTACTGCACGACGTGGCCCGGCTGGGGCTCATCGACGCCGACACCATCGAGAAGCGGTTCGGCACGATACCGGTAAGCATCCTCGAAGGGCTGAACCTCATATCGAAGGTACGGACGAAAGAGGCCATTTCGCAGGCCGACAACTTCCGCGACCTCATCGTCTCCTACTCCACCGACCCGCGCATCATCCTCATCAAGCTGGCCGACCGGTTGGAGGTGATGCGCTCGCTGGACATGTTCCCCGAAGCGAAACGGCGCAAGAAGAGCTGGGAAAGCATGAACCTATACGCGCAGATAGCCCACAAGCTCGGCCTGTATTCCATCAAGAGCGAGTTGGAAGACATCGCGCTGCGGTACCTCGAACCGGAAGATTACGCCTACATCAGCCGCAAGCTGGAGGAAAGTTCCGCCGAACGCGACCGCTTCATCGCGGAGTTCGTCGCTCCGATACGCGAAAAGCTCGACGCACAGGGCATCCGATACCACATGAAGGGACGTACCAAATCGGTCTATTCCATCTGGCGCAAGATGAAACGCACGGGCATTCCCTTCGACGAGGTGTACGACATCTTCGCCATCCGCATCATCGTGGACTGTCCGGTGGAAAACGAGAAACAGCTCTGCTGGAACATCTACTCAATCGTGACGGATTTCTATACCCCCAACCCCGACCGGATGCGGGACTGGATTTCCATCCCCAAATCGAACGGCTACGAATCGCTTCACACCACGGTCGTCACCAAGGACGGACACTGGGTGGAAATCCAAATACGTTCCGAACGCATGGACGAAGTGGCCGAGCGCGGCATTGCGGCGCACTGGCGCTACAAGGGCGTGCACGGCGGCGGCAGCCGCAATGAGGAATGGCTCGCCCGCCTGCGCGAAATCATGGAGGAGAGTACGAACAAGAGCCAGATTGCGAACAGAATCGACACGGAAAGCACCTCGGAGGAGGTCTTCGTCTTCACCCCGGCCGGCGACCTGCGCAAGCTGCCCAAAGGAGCCACGGTACTCGACTTCGCTTTCGACATACATACCCACGTGGGTGCGACCTGCACGGGAGCGAAGATAGGCGGCCGGAACGTCCCCATGAAAGAGGAGTTGCACAACGGCGACATCGTGAACATCGTCACCTCGAAAACGCAGAGGCCCAAGGCCGACTGGCTGAACTACGTCGTGACGCCCAGGGCACGGAACAAAATCAGGGCCTGCCTGCGGGAGGAAGAGGCGAAAGCCTCCAGACTGGGACGCGAAGAACTGGAACGCAAACTGAAAAACTGGAAACTGAACATTCCCATCGATGACGCAGTCATCGCGCTCACGAAATACTACAAATACAAAACGGGGACGGAACTCTACGAAGCCATCGCGAACGGGACGACGGACATCGCCGAGATGAAGGACATCGTCGCGCGCTACCTGGCCGGAGAACTTTTCGAGAGCAGGGCGAAACCGCCGCAGCCTGTCGTCCGGCCCGCGCCCGAAAAGGAACAGGGGGGCGACGCACTGGTCATCGACGACTCCATCCGGGGGCTCGACTACAAACTGGCCAAGTGCTGCAACCCCATTTTCGGGGACGACATTTTCGGATTCACCACTGTGTCGTCCGGCATCACCATCCACCGCAGCGACTGCCCCAATGCCCGCAGGCTGCGGCAGCAATATCCCTACCGCGTGCTGGAAGCCCGCTGGCGAAGCGCCGCCGGGCAGGGCAGTTTCCTGGCATCGGTACGCATCGTGGCGGAAGATACGACCGGCATGGTGAATCGGATAACCGAGGTCGTTACCGGCGAACTCAGAATCAACATCCGTTCCATGAGCCTCAGCCCCATGCGTGAAGGCAAAATCGGCGGAACAATCAACATTGAGGTACCCAGCACGGCCGTGGTGGACATGGTCGCCGCGAACCTTATGAAAATAAAAGGAGTGGAAAAGGCCTACCGCATCACGAAACAGTGACTCCGGCGCCCGCATCCCCCGACCGTTCCCGCACGTTTCCATATCTGCGGGATAATGACTACTTTTGTTTGCCGCGTCCCGTCCCCGGTTGCAGCATGGACGGAAGCGACAGGGAAAGGGTGCCGCAAGGCAATCCGCCGGACGTTCCCGCGCCCGGAACGCATTTCGACCGGCCCCGGCTGGCGGAATGCGGGACAGCCTTCCGCCGGCAGGATGCGGCCCGTACGCTCCTCCACGCTCGCAAGACGACGGAAAGAAACAAACGAACGACCGCGTTGCACTTGAAACGGAACGCGCCAGACATAATTACCGAAACACGACTTTGCCTATGTGCGGAATAGTGGGATACGTGGGAAGCAAGGATGCTTACCCAATCTTGATAAAAGGGCTTCACCGGCTCGAATACAGGGGATACGACAGTGCGGGCATCGCGCTGATAAATCCGGCGGGGAAACTCAACGTATATAAATCGAAAGGAAAGGTAGCCGAGCTCGAACGCTTCGTGGAGGACAAGGATACGGCCGGAACGATAGGCATCGCCCACACGCGCTGGGCCACCCACGGCGAACCGAACGATACCAATGCGCATCCGCACTACTCCGAGAACGGTTCGATAGCGCTCATCCACAACGGCATCATCGAGAATTACGGCGTACTCAAAACCATGCTCACGGAGAAGGGATACACATTCCGCAGCGACACGGACACCGAAGTGCTCGTACAGTTCATCGACTACCTCCATACGGAAAACGGATGCACGCTCTTCGAGGCGGTACAGGCTGCGCTGAACCAGGTCATCGGCGCCTACGCCATCGCGGTGCTCGACCGCAACAACAGCGACGAAATCATCGCTGCCCGCAAGAGCAGTCCGCTCGTGGTGGGCATCGGCGACGGCGAATACTTCCTCGCTTCGGACGCCACGCCGATTGTGGAATACGTCCGGGACGTGGTCTATCTGAACGACGGCGAAATCGCGGTCATCAACCGCAACAAGCCCCTCAAGGTCGTAAACCTGGATAACATCGAATCGAAAATCGACATCCGCAAGCTGGAGATGAACATTTCGGAGCTCGAAAAAGGAGGATATCCGCATTTCATGCTCAAGGAAATATTCGAACAGCCACGCACCGTCACCGACTGCATCCGGGGCCGCATCAATACCGAGGGTACGAACGTAGTGCTGTCGGGTATCCTCGACAACCGGGAACGATTTCTCGGTGCACGGCGCATCATCTTCGTGGCGTGCGGTACTTCGTGGCATGCCGGTCTCATCGGCGAATACCTGTTCGAAGACCTCTGCAACATCGAGGTGAAAGTGGAATACGCTTCGGAATTCCGCTACCGCAACCCGGTCATCCATCCCGACGACGTGGTCATCGCCATTTCTCAGTCCGGGGAAACGGCCGACACGCTGGCCGCCATCGAACTGGCCAAGAGCAAAGGGGCATTCGTCTACGGCATCTGCAATGTCGTCGGCTCCTCGATAGCCCGTGCGACGCACTCCGGCACCTACATCCACGTCGGCCCCGAAATAGGCGTCGCCTCCACCAAGGCGTTCACCGGGCAGGTCACCGTACTGGTCATGATGGCCATGATGATTGCCCGGATGAAAGGACTCGTAGACGAAGAGAAATACCGGAAAACGCTGCGGGAACTGATTGCCATGCCCGACTGCATCGAGCAGGTGCTCGGACAGCACGAACATATCAAATCGGTAGCCTCGATATTCACCTATGCCCGCAACTTCCTCTACCTGGGACGCGGATACAATTACCCGACGGCGATGGAAGGCGCCCTCAAGCTGAAAGAAATTTCCTACATCCATGCCGAAGGTTGCCCGGCCGCCGAGATGAAGCACGGCACCATCGCACTCATCGACAACGAGATGCCCACCATCGTCATCGCCACCAACGGCAGCGTGTACGAAAAGACCATCAGTAACATCCAGGAGATAAAAGCCCGCGGCGGCAAGGTAATCGCGGTCGTCAGCGAAAGCGACTGCATCGTGGCCGGTATGGCGGACTACTGCTTCCGGATACCGGAAACGGCCGAATGCCTGACGCCGCTGCTCTCCTCCGTCCCGTTGCAGCTCTTCGCCTACTACATCGCGGTGAACAAGGGACGCAACGTGGACCAGCCGCGTAACCTCGCCAAATCCGTTACGGTGGAATAGCCGGGGCCACACGGAATACAGAAGCACGATTTTATGGAAACGACGAACAAAGAAGAGCTGCGCACCGAAAGGGCGGCGTTAGTCGCGGTCGTCCGGGACAGGCAGGAAGTGAGCCGAAGCGAGGAGTATCTCGACGAACTGGAGTTCCTCGCCGAAACCGCCGGTATCACCACAGTAAAACGTTTCATGCAGAAACTCCCCTCGCCCAACTCGCGCACCTACGTGGGCCCCGGCAAGCTGGAGGAGATAGCGACCTGGACGGCGGAAAACGAAATCGACATCGTCATCTTCGACGACGAACTGTCGCCTTCGCAGACGCACAACATCGAGAAGGCGCTCGGCCGCCGCATCACCGACCGCACGCGGCTCATTCTGGACATCTTCGTACAGCGGGCGCAGACGGCCTACGCCAAGACGCAGGTGAAGCTGGCGCAGTACGAATACATGCTGCCGCGTCTGACGGGCATGTGGACGCACCTGGAACGGCAGCGCGGCGGCACCGGAACGCGCGGCGGAGCGGGCGAACGCGAAATCGAAACCGACCGCCGCGTCATCCGCAACAACATCGCCAAGCTGAAGGAAGACCTGAAGAAAATCGACCGGCAGATGGCCGTCCAGCGGAGCAACCGCGGCAGCCTCGTGCGCGTATCGCTCGTCGGATACACCAACGTGGGAAAATCCACGCTGATGAACCTGATAAGCAAAAGCGACGTATTCGCCGAGAACAAGCTCTTCGCCACGCTCGACACGACCGTGCGCAAGGTGGTGCTCGACAACCTGCCCTTCCTGCTCTCCGATACGGTCGGCTTCATCCGCAAGCTCCCCGCGCAGCTCGTGGAGTCGTTCAAATCGACGCTGGACGAGGTGCGCGAGGCCGACCTGCTGCTGCACGTAGTGGACATCTCGCATCCCAACTTCGAGGAACAGATAGCGGTTGTCCGCGAAACGCTGCGCGAGATAGGCGCGGGCGACAAGCCGGTCTTCATGGTATTCAACAAGGTCGATGCCTTCAGCTACAAGCCCAAGGAGGAGGACGACCTTACGCCCGCCACGCGCGAGAACCTCTCGCTCGACGAGATACGGAAAAGCTGGATGGCCAAAGGCGATACCCCGTGCATCTTCATCTCGGCCAAAGAACGAATCAACATCGACAAGCTGCGGACGGACCTGTACGGCATGGTGCGGGAAATCCACGCGGGACGCTATCCGTTCAACAATTTTTTATACTAACTTTACCCCGGCGGCACCCCGCACCCGCCGGAACGTGGGGCACGCTCCGGCAGACGGAAACCGGCACTTCACAACTCCCGCTTAAAACAAAACGGCCATGGTACACATTCTTGACAGAGAGAACACGATACTCAACCGCTTCATCGCGGAGATACGCGATGCCCGCATCCAGAAAGACCGGATGCGGTTCCGCCGCAACCTCGAACGGTTCGGCGAGGTAATGGCGTACGAAATCAGCAAGACGTTCCACTATACGCCGCGGCTGGTGGAAACGCCGCTCGGCCAGGCGGAGGTGATGCTGCCCGACGAGGAAATCGTGCTGGCCACCATCCTGCGTGCGGGTATTCCCTTCCATCAGGGGTTCCTCAACTATTTCGACGATGCCTCGTGCGCCTTCGTGTCGGCCTACCGGAGGTACAGCAAGGACGGCACGTTCAACATCCGCGTGGAATACGTCTCGGCCGGCGACCTTACCGGCAAGACGCTGCTGCTCGTAGACCCCATGCTCGCAACGGGTTCGTCGCTCGTGCTCGCCTACGAGGCGCTCACCGAACGCAGGGGCCGGCCGGCCAAGCTGCACGTAGCGGCAGGCATCGCGAGCGAAGAAGGCGTGGAATACGCCCTCAAGCACCTGCCCGCAGCCGACACGACCGTATGGTGCGGTTCGGTGGACCAGGAGCTCACGGTACACTCCTACATCGTACCGGGTCTGGGCGATGCGGGCGACTTGGCATACGGCGCAAAACAGGATGAACCGCAATAACGCATCCATGACCGCCATACGCCCGGCCCGTCCGGAAGACCTCGACCGCATCATGGAGCTGCTCTCCGATGCGGTCGCATTCATGCACGCCTCCGGCAATCCCCTGCAATGGGGCGAGGGATATCCCGGCAGGGAACGCATCGCCGCGGACATCGCGGGAGGATACTCCTACGCCGCCGTCGATGCGGACGACGTTCCCCTCGCCACGTTCTGCCTCATGCCCTCGCCGGAACCCAACTATGCAGTCATCCGCGACGGGGCATGGATAAACGAGCGCCCCTACCACGTCATCCACCGCATGGCCTGCGGGACAAGGGGCTGCGGCATCGCCTCGCGGTGCATGGCCTGGTGCTTGGAGCAGGACGGTCACCTGCGGGCGGATACCCACTGCGACAACATTCCCATGCAGCGCCTGTTGCTCCGGTTCGGCTTCCGACCGGTCGGAATCATACGTGTCGAGGACAGCACGGAACGTATCGCCTTCGAGCGCAGCGACACGGCTGTCCGGGATTCCGCTGCCGTGCCGATACCTTAACCGTTTCCGCCGGCCGTCTCCGGCCGGCGAGGATTCCGCACTCCGCACCGAAAGCCCGGCCCCTGCCGACGGCGCCTCCGCAATGCCTGGGCGCACGGGCTCCGGCATGCGCCTCCCGCCCCCGTGCCACCCGCAGTACCATCCCCCTGCACCGCTATCCCGCGTCCCTCCGAAATGGAAACGAACAAGATGCAGCATCCGGGAAAACGGCCAATCCCGACCGGGAGTCCGAAAAGACCGCGGGGCGCCGCATACCGGCCGCACGTCTCCCCCGCCCCGAACGACATCCCGTCCGGATGAGCCGAACCCCTCCCGACGGGCGGATACCGCCCTGCCGGGCCGACGCGCGAACCGCGCTGTTCCATTCGACGAATAATTTTATATCTTTGTGATTTCAAAGACACGGAACGTATATGAGCAGCAGAAAATTCAATGAATACAAGGGGCTCGACCTGCCGCAGCTGGGCAGGGAAGTCCTCGAAGCGTGGGACAGGGACGATACGTTCGGACGCAGCATCTCCGAACGCGAAGAGCGCCCGGCATTCATCTTTTACGAAGGCCCGCCCTCGGCCAACGGACTGCCCGGCATCCATCACGTCCTTTCGCGTACCATAAAGGATACCATCTGCCGCTACAAGACCCAGAAAGGCTATCTGGTTCGCCGCAAGGCCGGGTGGGACACCCACGGTCTGCCCGTCGAACTCGGCGTGGAAAAGAAACTGGGCATCACGAAAGAGGACATCGGCCACAAGATATCCATCGAGGAGTACAACCGTACCTGCCGCGAAGCGGTCATGGAGTTCACCGGCGTCTGGGAGGAGCTCACCCGCAAGATGGGGTATTGGGTGGACATGAAACACCCCTACATCACCTACGAAAACAAATACATCGAGACGCTGTGGTGGATGCTGAAACAGCTCTTCGACAAGGGACTGCTCTACAAGGGATATACCATACAGCCCTACTCGCCCGCCGCGGGGACGGGCCTCAGCAACCACGAGCTCAACCAGCCGGGCTGTTACCGCGACGTGAAGGACACGACCTGCACGGCGCAGTTCGAAATCATCCGCGACGAGCGGAGCGAATTCCTCTACGGCGACGTGCAGGGCACGCTCTACTTCCTCGCCTGGACGACGACGCCCTGGACGCTCCCCTCGAATACGGCGCTTGCCGTCGGCGACGACATCGAATACGTCATGGTGCAGTGCACCAACCCCTATACGCAGCAGCCCGAAACGGTCGTCCTGGCCAAAGACCTGCTCTCCTCCTATTTCACCCCGAAGATGGAAGGCACGTACACCGTCTGCGGCCGGGTGTACAAGGGCTCCGAACTGGTCGGCATCCGCTACCGGCAACTCATCGACTGGGTGAAGCCGATGGGCGACGCTTTCCGGGTCATCTCCGGCGACTACGTAACGACGGCGGACGGTACCGGTATCGTCCATATCGCCCCCACGTTCGGTGCCGACGACGACCGGGTAGGCAAACAGGCGGGCATCGTGCCGATGTACGTCGTGGACCGGGCAGGCAAAAACCAGCCCATGGTAGACCGCCGCGGGCGGCTGTTCCGCATCGAGGACATGGCCCCTGACTTCGCGGCGCAATACGTCGATGCGGAACGCTACCGCGAATGGGCCGGCCGTTTCGTAAAGAACGCCTACGACCCGTCCCTCAGGCCGGACGACACCACGCTCGACATCGACATAGCCGTCATGCTCAAGGGCGAAGGCAAGGCATTCAAAATCGAGAAACACACCCACTCCTATCCGCACTGCTGGCGCACGGACAAACCCGTGCTCTACTATCCGCTGGATTCGTGGTTCATCCGGACGACGGCGCTGCGCGAACGGCTCATGGCACTCAACGACACCATCGACTGGAAACCCGCCTCGACCGGAGCCGGCCGTTTCGGCAAGTGGCTCGAAGGACTCGTGGACTGGAACCTGTCGCGCTCCCGCTTCTGGGGCACCCCCCTGCCGATATGGGCCACGGAAGACCACTCCGAACTGAAATGCATCGGTTCGGTCGCGGAGCTGCGCGCGGAAGCGGAAAAGGCCGTGGCCGCCGGAGTGATGCAGAGCAACCCGCTGGCGGCGTTCCGCGAGGGCGATTTCTCGGACGAAAACTACAACATCTTCGACCTGCACCGCCCCTATGTGGACGACATCGTCCTCGTATCGGACAAGGGAGCACCCATGCGGCGCGAAAGCGACCTCATCGACGTCTGGTTCGACAGCGGTGCCATGCCCTATGCACAGGTGCATTATCCTTTTGAAATCAGCCACGAGGAGTTCATGAAGAAATTCCCGGCGGACTTCATCGCCGAAGGGGTAGACCAGACGCGCGGCTGGTTCTTCACGCTTCATGCGCTTGCCGCCATGCTCTTCGACTCGGTCGCCTTCCGGAACATCATCTCCAACGGTCTGGTGCTCGACAAGAACGGAAACAAGATGAGCAAACGGCTCGGCAATGCCGTAGACCCGTTCGAGGTCATGGACAAGTACGGCCCCGATGCGGTACGGTGGTACATGATATCCAACTCGCAGCCGTGGGACAACCTCAAGTTCGACCCGGAGGGCGTGGACGAAGTGCGCCGCAAGTTCTTCGGCACGCTCTACAACACGTACAGTTTCTTCGCCCTTTATGCCAATGTGGACGGTTTCACCGGTCAGGAACCGGAGGTTCCCGTCGCGGAGCGGCCCGAAATAGACCGATGGATAATCTCGCTGCTCAATACGCTCGTGAAGGAAACGGGCGAACGGCTCGAAGACTACGACCCGACGCCGGCGGCACGCCTCATCCAGGAATTCGTCGGCGAAAACCTCTCCAACTGGTACGTACGCCTGAACCGCAAACGCTTCTGGGGCGGAGGCATGAACAGCGACAAACTCGCCGCCTACCAGACGCTCTACACCTGCCTCGAAACCGTCGCCCGGCTGATGGCTCCCTTCGCGCCGTTCATGGCCGACCGGCTGTTCGGCGACCTGAACGCCGTGAGCGGCAGGTACCGGGATTCCGTACACCTGTGCGCCTTCCCCACGGCCGACACTTCGCTGATAGACACGGAACTGGAAGAGATGATGTCCATAGCCCAGCGTGTCTCCTCGATGGTGCTCGCCCTGCGCCGCAAGGTGAACATCAAGGTGCGCCAGCCGCTGACGAAAATCCTCATACCGGTGCTCGACCCGCTGACGGGCCGGCGCATCGAAAAGGTCCGCAACCTCATCATGAATGAAGTGAACGTCAAGGACGTGGAACTCATCACCGATACGACCGGACTGATAACCAAACGCATAAAGCCGAACTTCAAGACGCTCGGCCCGCGCTGCGGCAAACAGATGAAGCAGATAGCCGCGCTCGTGGCATCGTTTTCGCAGGAGCAGATAGCCGCCATCGAATCGAGCGAAAGCTACACGCTCGAAATCGAAGGGCAGCCGCTGTCCGTGACGCGCGAAGACTTCGAGATAACTTCCGAAGACATGCCCGGATGGCTCGTGGCGACGGAAGGGCGGCTCACCGTAGCGCTGGACGTCACCGTGACCGAAGCGCTGCTCCGCGAAGGCATCGCCCGCGAGCTTATCAACCGGATACAGAACATCCGCAAAGAGAGCGGATTCGAGGTGACGGATAAAATCCGGGCAGAGATAGGCCGGTGCGACCTTGTGGAGGGAGCCGTGACCGATTTCGCCGACTACATCGCATCGCAGACGCTCGCCGTCGGCCTGAAGCTGTCCGACACTCCGACGGGCGACTTCGTACACGACGTGGATATAGACGAACACCCGGTGACCATTGCGGTGACGAAAACCGGCGCCTGAGAGACCTGCGGAAGGTACAGGGAACCGGAGACGAACAGGCGACGGACATATCCGCTACCGGACGATACGGGGCACCGTTACGGACAGATGACGGATAAATTTTGCATACCGGTTTGCATTTATGCCCGGAAAAGGTTATCTTTATAATATCGGAACATAACACCAAATAGGATACGGATATGTCAGAAGTCGAAAAAACCAGATATTCGGACGAGGAGCTCGCCGAATTCAAAGCCATCATACTCGACAAGCTCGAAAAGGCGAAGGCCGATTACGAGCTGTTGCGTTCGTCCATCACACACACGATGAGCAACGATACGGAAGATACGTCGCCCACGTTCAAGGTACTGGAGGAAGGGGCCGCCACCCTGTCGAAAGAGGAATCGGGCCGTCTCGCCCAAAGGCAGCTCAAATTCATCCAGCACCTCGAAGCCGCCTTGGTACGCATCGAGAACAAAACATACGGGATATGCCGCGAAACGGGCAAACTGATTCCGAAAGAGCGGCTGAAAATCGTCCCGCACGCCACGCTGAGCATCGAGGCGAAAGAGAGCCACCACAAGTAAGGCTTCAACGGTACATCCGCAGGACGCGCCGTTCCATCGGCTGGACGCAGTACAGCGGAGGCAGCACGTAATCATACGGGCAGGGTGGTTGTACCCTGCCCTTTTTCGCAGCCACGCAGTATCCGGATGCAGCCTACCTTATTCGGATACTGCGTGAAAAATCCGTCGGTCAGGTTCGGCCCCGGCCCGACGGTCAGTCTTCCTTTGCCGATACGTACAGGCTGCACATGGCTGCCGCCGGCCGGAGTCCGTTTGCCGTCCACCAGCTCCGCATCGTCTGTCATGTTGCTGAAGGTCGTTTCCCGCATCCGCCGAACCGTATCTTTCGCCTCTGTTTCATTTCGCCGTTCGCGGACATGCAAGGCCCCATCGTGCCGCAGGACACACAGCTTTCCGCCCGGAACAAAACCGGAGCCGGCAACCCGCTCTAAAGGTAAATCATACACATCCCGGAACATAAGCATGGGAGGCCTCCAGACCGTACAAGCATCCTCAGCAGCCGCACCTTCTCCTGTTTCCGAAACATTCCATGATTGCCGCCCCCTTCAAGGCAACGAACGTTTCCCACATACACACCGCAAAGAAAAACGGAATGCCGGCTCCGCCACAGGAAGACCGCATGCGGCGGTACCTGCCCTGTTTCCACCGACGCTTCATGACGCAACTGCCATCCGGAATATCCGCAGCCGATGTATGCACACACGACCCGGTGCACTGCAATACGACTGCTCCGCCGCGGTACGATTCATGTCCGCCCCGTCAGTACACCGCTTTCATACCGGATGAAGCCTGCAACGGCACGGAAACACACGATGCCACGCATCCACCGAATAAGCAATTATTCGCCCGCAAACCTAACCAGTCCGCCCCCCCACCGACAGGCCAACCGGTACCGCAATCGGTTTGTACAGCCCAATCCGTCCGGATAACAGCCGCACGGCGGCGCCTTTTCCGAGCCGGCCGCACAAGTCCCGCAACATCGTCGTTCGCTCCGCAACGCTCCCCGACGACGGCAGGATTACCCGAAGCTCCATTTTTTATCGTATCTTTGCCGCACGTCCGCACGAAACGGACTGCGATACGGACAAGGGTGAAGACCAAGATAACCATATATACCGACGGCGCGGCGCAGGGCAATCCGGGACAAGGCGGATACGGCGTGGTACTCCTCGCCCCCCCGTACCGCAAGGAGCTGAGCGAAGGTTTCCGCCTCACGACCAACAACCGGATGGAACTGCTCGCCGTCATCCGGGGACTGGAGGCCCTGAAATATGACGGATGCGATGTCACGGTCTTTTCCGATTCCCGTTACGTGGTCGATGCCGTAGAAAAGGGATGGGTATTCGGCTGGGAAAAGAAAGGCTATAAAGACAAGAAGAATCCGGACCTGTGGCGGCGGTTCATGGTGCTTTACCGCAAACACCATGTACGGTTCGTATGGGTGAAGGGGCACGACGGCAATCCGGAAAACGAACGCTGCGACAGGCTGGCCGTCGCAGCAGCCAGCGGCAGCGACCTGAAGGAAGATACGGGCTACACCGGCAAAGAGGGGGAATAACCCGCGGCCTCCGCTCCAGGATTCGGATGCCGTCGCCACTTCCGGCCCCTTTCTGAAGCCCGGCGTGCAGTACCCACCCGTTCAACGGGGCTCCGGGCTCCGGCTTCTCCGCCGACCGAGATACGCACTCCGTCCACGCTCATCTTTCAGTGTTGCGCAACAAAAGCCGACGGCCCGACGGAACTCCACTCCGTTCCACGCTCGTATTGTTCCCCGCAACATGCACCACGCCTCCAGTACACCGTGCAGTACCTCCCTATCCTTCCGTCGTTGCATCGTGTATGCCGCAACACCCGAACTTCGCATGCGAAGGCATACTGGAACAGCCCGACGCATACACGCCCCGAAATCCGACAGGGCCGACCGGTAATTTCCGCACGGCGCCGGACGCAGCAAATACCGATGCCCTTACGACCGTACCGGAATGCCCCGTTGTTCTGAAATCGCGGACGCCCTCAAGGAAGCAGCGTGCGCCCGCATGAAACACTCCATTCGGAACAAACAAGCTACTGCATCACGCCCCAAGCATAAGCCATACGGATGTATCCGCGGCGCGGCGACCGGGCCCCCTGTGCCAACACATTTTCCTACCGGTACGTCCGTTGTGCTGTTGCGACATCCCCTTTTCAGTTCGGTACAGCCGGGAGACCGCAGGCAGATGTCCGGCAAGAAAGAGCGCATCGCCTCCGATGAAAAACGACTGCAACATGCCGGATATATGCGTTACTTTTCCTCCTCAGGTGCCCCGGCAGCAGGATTCTCCCGTACTGCGGCGACAGAAAACGGGCAGCATATCGTCGCCGAAAACAGGATGCCGCCCGGTTTTGTACTGCCACGACAGGCACACCCCGTCCGAACAACTAAACAGCCCTGCAACAAACGACGCCATCAATCGCAATATCCATAGCCCGGCCTCCTCTCATTTCCCGAAACCGCACGGAGCCACCTGCAACCGTCCAAATCCGTCTGGAGCCGCACGGAGCCGTTCAACCGCCCGCCCCTGAAACCCCGCCCCCGGTCCCCTCCGAAATCCGCCTGCGAACCCTACCTACTAAAATTTTAGAAGAACTATTTGTTTATCTAAAAATTTAGTAGTAATATTACGGCAACAACCAACAACTGCACGAACATGCCGGAAAAGAGACTTACGGAACTCACCCGCGGCGAGGAGGAAATCATGCGAATCCTCTGGCAGCTGGGCGACGCGGTGGTCAACGAAATCATCGCCCGCACCGAAGAGCCGCACCCCAAGTACACCACCGTGGCC
This sequence comes from Candidatus Tidjanibacter gallistercoris, assembly GCA_019114205.1. GTDB lineage: Bacteria > Bacteroidota > Bacteroidia > Bacteroidales > Rikenellaceae > Tidjanibacter > Tidjanibacter gallistercoris. The sequence goes on from DXFY01000075.1 coordinate 88,289, forward strand.
ACATTTCTGAAAATCCTGGAGAACAAGGGATTCGTCGGACACCGTTCCGAAGGGAAAAGCTACCGTTACTTCCCGCTCGTCCGGAAGGAGGAGTACGCCCACTGCGTCATGTCGTCGATGCTCGACAGCTATTTCGACGGGTCGCTGGTGCAACTGGTGTCGTTCTTCTCCCGCCACGAGGAGATACCCGAAAGCGAAATCCGCGAATTGCAGGAAATCATCAAACAGACCGAACGATGAAGGAGACCCTCGCATACCTGCTGGAGGCGCTGGTGTCGGGCGCCCTGCTGACCGGAGCCTACACGCTGCTGCTCGAACGGCGGGCGCCGTTCGTCTGGTGTCGCCGCTACCTGTTGTTCTCCATCCCTGCGACTCTTATCATTCCGCTGCTCCGCATCCCCGTATGGCCCGCCCCGGCCATCGACGCGGTACTCGCGCCCCAAACCGCTATCGTCGCAGCGACAGCCCCCGCCTCGGAGCCCGCCGCCCTGTCCAGCACATTACTCGGAGGGCTCTACCTCGCGGGCACGGCGGTCATGCTGGGGACGATTGTCCGCCAAATGCTCGCTATCGACCGGCTCCGCCGCCGCAATGCCGTCGCGCAGGGCGGCGATTACGAAGTAGTGCGCATCCGGCGCCGCATCGCCGCCTTCTCGTTTCGCCGCCGCATCTACCTCTGGGAGCAGACGCCCGAACGGGACCTGCCTGCCATCCTCGCCCACGAACGGAGCCACATCCGCCACCGCCACTCCGAAGAGCGCATCGCGATGGAGTGCCTGAAGGCCCTCTGCTGGTGGAATCCCTTTGCCTGGACAGCGGCCTGCAAACTCACCGAAGTACAGGAATACGAAGCCGACAGCGACGTACTGGCGCTGGGCTTCGACCGCTCCGAATACATGAAAACCGTTTTCCGGCAGCTGCTCGGTTATAGTCCGGACATAACCAGCGGCTTGCAAAATTCTCTAACAAAAAAACGCTTTACCATGATGACCGAAAAGACGAAAAGCAGGTACGGCCTGCTTCGGGCAGCGGCGACGCTGTCTGTGATTCTGGGGCTCGTCTGCGCCTTCGGGTTCACGACCCGTGCGGCAGAGCTGCCCGCTCCGGCGCAAACCGCCGCAACCGCAGCCTCCGAACCCGACGGCGACGAGCCGTTCCTGGTCGTGGAGCAGATGCCCCGCTTCCAGGGCGGCGACCTCCTCAAATTCCGCCAGTGGGTGGAAGACAATGTGCAATACCCGGCCCAGGTAAGTGCCGACAAGGTCGAGGGGCGCGTCCTCCTGACCTTCGTCGTCGACCGCGACGGCTCGCTGACCGACCTCCGGATTCTGGAATCTTCCGACGTACGGCTCTCCGAGGAGGTGGTCCGCACGGTCGCCGCATCGCCCGCCTGGCAGCCCGGCCGGCAGAAGGGCGAGCTCGTCCGTGTACAATTTACGCTGCCCGTAATATTCAGACTGACCGACTGAACGCCGGTGCGAAACAATCCGCATCCGAAGCCCGGCACCCGCCGAGGGCGCCGGCCGATACGACGTCCCCCCTGTCGGACACGATACCGATAGGGGTGATTTTCGTTTTCGGGAAACCGCCTAAATGCCGCGGACGCCCCGGAGCGAATCAATTCCGCGGCAGGTTCAGGAGCGCGAAGATTCGCTGCGAGCGCTTCGTATCGTCCACGATGCCGGCGATACGACCGGCCCCGGTTCCGTAGAAGTAGACCGGAATCAACATGCCCGTATGGCCACCGGTGCTGAAACGGTATTGGATGCTGTTCTCCGACCGCCTTGTCGCAATGCCGCAAACCCTTCCCCCTCTTTTTTCCCTCTCGAAAAAACGAAATGAAAACAGCGGTGTGCGGAAAGAATCTTTCCGCACACCGCTGTTCCGGGCAGCGACGGCCTGTCGAAGAGGCCGTGCCGCCGCAAGCTATTTCGCGTAACTTACCGAACGTGTTTCGCGTATCACGGTAATCTTCACCTGACCGGGATAGGTCATTTCGTCCTGTATCTTTTTGGCGATGTCGTGCGACAGCGCATCGGCCTGCTGGTCGGAAATCTTCTCGCTGCCCACGATGACGCGCAGTTCGCGCCCCGCCTGAATAGCATAGGTTTTCATCACGCCCGGATAAGCCATCGCGATGTCCTCCATCTCCTTCAGACGTTTGATATACGACTCAACCACTTCGCGGCGGGCACCGGGACGGGCGCCGGAAATGGCGTCGCAAACCTGTACGATGGGGGCTATCAACGATGTCATTTCCATCTCGTCGTGGTGCGAACCGATGGCGTTGCATACTTCGGGTTTCTCCTTGTATTTCTCCGCCAGCTTCATGCCGATAATGGCGTGCGGCAGTTCCGGTTCGTCGTCGGGCACCTTGCCGATGTCGTGCAGCAGACCGGCACGGCGGGCGAGTTTCGGATTGAGGCCGAGTTCGGCGGCCATGATACCGCACAGATTCGCCGTTTCACGGGAGTGCTGCAACAGGTTCTGCCCATAGGAGGAACGGTACTTCATCTTGCCGATTAAGCGGATGAGTTCCGGATGCAGTCCGTGGATGCCGAGGTCGATGGTCGTCCGCTTGCCCACCTCGATGATTTCGTCCTCTATCTGTTTCTGCACCTTGGCTACGACCTCTTCGATACGGGCCGGATGGATGCGGCCGTCGGTAACGAGCTGGTGCAGCGCGAGCCGCGCTATCTCCCTGCGCACGGGGTCGAAACCGGAAAGGATAATCGCCTCCGGCGTATCGTCTACGATGATTTCGATGCCCGTAGCGGCTTCGAGCGCGCGTATGTTGCGCCCTTCGCGGCCGATGATGCGTCCCTTCACCTCGTCGCTCTCGATGTTGAATACCGTCACGGAATTCTCGATTGCGGTTTCGGTCGCCACGCGCTGGATGGTCTGCACCACGATGCGTTTCGCCTCCTTGTTGGCGCTCATCTTCGCCTCCTCGACCGTCTCGTTGATATAGGCCATGGCAGCCGTCTTCGCTTCCGACCGCATGTTCTCCATGAGGATATTCTTGGCCTCCTCGCTGCTCATGCCGCTTATCTGCTCCAACCGCACGTTCTGTTCCTTTATCATACGGTCGGCCTCTTCGCGCTTGCGCTCCAATACGGCCATGTGGCTCTCCATCTGCTCCTTGAGCTTTTCGTTCTCGCGCATCTTGCGTTCGAGTTCCTGTTGCTGCCGTTCGAGGCCGCTCTCCTGCTGCTTGATGCCCTGTTCGCGCTGGTTGAGTTTCTGGTTGCGCTCGTTCACCGCCCGGTCGTGGTCGCTCTTGAGCTGGATGAATTTCTCCTTGGCCTGGAGGATTTTCTCCTTCTTGATGACTTCGCCCTCGGCCTCCGCTTCCTTCAAGATGGCTTCGCGCTTCTTTTTCAGGCCCTTTTTGAATATGAAGTTCGTCACCAGAATATAGACGCCTATCGCGACTACCGCGCTGATGACGCAGGCAAGTACTGTTGCTAACATGATAATATACTTAAATAGGTTGATTATTAAACAATTATTATTTTAAATTCATTTCGTATCCGTTCGCAGGCATAAAAAAACCCGCACAGAATCCAAGTTTCGTTTGACGAACCTCCAGTATCGTCATATATGGGGCCTCCGATAAAAATCGCAAACGTCCAACGGCACCGTACCGCCCGCAGGCGGCAGAGGATGCACCTCCGAAGAGGTCAAGGCCTGTTTTTGAAAAACCGAGTCAAACCCCAATTAGTTTTAATGTTAAGTTTCGCAAAGCTAAATGGAATCCATGCGGGATAATTCCTGATATGTAAAGAACCTGTTTATATGGAAGTACCTTTCAACGTCCTCCGCAGCGGATACGACGTCCGGTACCGCGCGTCATTTGAGCCTGTTGAGATGTTCGTCCAGCCTGCGGCTCAGTGCGTCGAGCTCGTCTATGTCTTTGCCCAGACTGCGGCTGGCCTCCAGTTCCACCACCTTTACCGCCAGCTGCAGTGCAGCTACGGCGAGGTAATCCTCCCGTTCGGCCATGTACTGCGACTCGACTGCGGCCGTCAGACAATTGACCTCTTTTTCCGCCCGTCTGAATATCTCTTCCTTTTCGCGTTCTATGCTCAGCGCGTAGCTTTTACCCGCTACGTTCAACCGTATATTGAACTTCTGCATAAAACGTGCCCTTTCCTCTACCTGTTCATCAGCGCAATGCAACGGTCAATCTCCCGCATAAGCCGATTGACGCGCGCCTGCGCCCGCTTGCTGTCCGCCCCGCCGCCCCGCAAACCGTTCTCCAGTTCGAGAACGCCGATGCGTTTTTCGAGTCCGGCGACCGTACGTTTCAACTCCCTGTTCTCGGCAGCAAGACGTTCCCTGCCGTGCGACAACTCCCTGTTCTCGGCAGCGAGCCTGTCGTTCTCGTCCATCAGACGCTCCACTTTCCCGACGAGGGATTCTATGACGGCATTTCGGACCATGTTCACGACATTCGGCGACGTTCCGGCAACAAGCCGTCACGCTTTACAGCACTTCAAAGTTAAACAAATCTTCGCAATCTTCAAAATCATTTCGCACCGCTCACACCGGTTCGGCATACAGGTCGTACTCCTCGCAGGCCGTCACGACCACCTCCCGGAACTGGCCGGGCGCAAGCCTGCGCCCCCCGGCAGGTATCAGTATCTCCTGGTCCACTTCGGGAGAATCGTATTCCGAACGGGCCACATAATAGTCGCCTTCCCGCCGGTCCACCACTACCCGGAGCCGTCTGCCCACCTTCGCGGCATTCTCTTCGAGCGAAATGCGGCGCTGCAACTCCATGATTCGTTCCACACGCCCCTGTTTCACCTCTTCGGGCACATCGTCTTCCAGCTCCGCCGAAGGAGTACCCTCCTCGGCAGAATAGGGAAACACGCCGAGCCGCTCGAACCGCTGACGCTCCACGAACTGCGCGAGCTCCGCGAAATCCTCCTCGCTCTCGCCGGGAAACCCGACGAGGAGCGTCGTCCGGATGGCGATTCCGGGAACCTCGCGGCGCAGGCGGGCGATGAGCTCCTCGGTTCCCCGTTTCGTAATGCCGCGCCGCATTGCCGAAAGCTGCCGGTCGGAAATGTGCTGCAACGGAATGTCGATGTAGCGGCATATCTTCGGCTCTTCGCGCATGACCCGCAGCACATCGTCCGGAAACCCCGTAGGATAGGTATAGTGGAGCCTTATCCACTCAACTCCCGGCAGGGCGGCCAGGCGGCGCAGCAACCCGGCCAAACGGCGTTCGCCGTACAGGTCCACGCCGTAGTAGGTGGTATCCTGCGCCACGACAATCAGTTCCTTCACCCCGCCGCGCACGAGTCCTTCGGCCTCCCGGAGCACCTGCTCCTCCGGCACCGACACATGCGGCCCCCGGATGAGCGGTATGGCGCAGTAGGCACAGTGCCAGTTGCACCCTTCGGAGATTTTCAGGTAAGCATAATGACGCGGTGTGGTCAGCAGCCGTTCGGTGTCGAAACCGGTGCGTTCGCCATCGGTGAGCGTCCGCACCACGCCGGAAAAATCCCGCGCACCGAAGTATGCGTCCACTTCGGGAATCTCGTCCCGCAGTTCCGCAGCATAACGCTCGCTCAGGCAGCCGATAACGAACAGACGGTCAATCAATCCCTCCTCCTTTGCCTTCACGAAGCCGAGAATGGTCTCGACCGATTCCTCTTTGGCATCGCCGATGAAACCGCACGTATTCACCACCACCGTCCGGGCATCCGTATCGTTGGAATCGAATGTCACCCGGTAACCCGCCGCCGCGAGCTGCGCCATCAGGTGTTCGGAGTCCACCACGTTCTTGGAACAGCCGAGCGTGACGACGTTTATTTTCTTCTCCTTTTTCTTCATCTTTC
>DXFY01000076.1 GCA_019114205.1 Candidatus Tidjanibacter gallistercoris
CTCTGCAAATAGCGATTGGCAGTAAGGTCCTCCTTGATTTCTCGATACTCTTTGTCTTTCGTTCCGGCGATAATTTGGTCGAAATAAATTTGCTTAATCGGCAGGTAGAGCGTGTTTTCTTTGGTAGGCTGTTCCATCCTTATTTTTTTATTTACAGTATTGCCCCGTATTTCGGATAGGTTGTTGTGTGGAGCGGTTGGGGGCGAAGAAATTCCCAATATTACACCCAACCGCCACCGCGGTGCCCGAATGTGCCGCCGCCGAAAGAAAAACCTTAAAGTCGGAATACGCGACTTTAAGGTTCTGGCGATTTCGTCGGGGTAGCGGGATTCGAACCCACGACCCCCTGCTCCCAAAGCAGGTGCGCTAACCGGACTGCGCTACACCCCGTTGTCCCATGCGGAAAGGCCGTGCGGACTTTCCCGGACGGTGCAAAGATACCGTATTTTGGTCAAACTCCAAATCGGAGAATTATTTCCTGTGCGCCGCGATTGCCAGCAGGAGGCCGAGAACGACGCCGAGCAGGGCCGCGAAGAGGACCCGCACATCGCCCGGCAGCAGGAATGTGACGGTATGGGCCGGGTACCAGAACAGGGGAATGGTCTTGCGGAACACGAAGTTCCACTGGCGGTGCCAGTCGAGTCCGGCGAGGATGTCGCCCATGTGCAGCGGAGTGAAGAAACCCCGCAGCGTGCCGCCCGTGGCGATGATGTGCGTGTCGGTCACTTTGTGGAGCGTCATGAAAACCGGGGCGAAGATGGTATTCATGGCCACCGAGATGCAGCCTGCGACGAGTACCTTCCGTCCGGAGAGGGGAAGGGACATGACGGCCGGGGCATCGTGCATGCCTAAGGAGGCGAGCAGTACGGGAACGCCGGAGGAAAATACCGTCATCGCCATGCTGATGCCCATGCCGAGGATGTCCCATACCAGGGCCCGCGGCAGGATACCGAATCCTGGGCGGTTGTAGACGCCGTGCGTGATGCGCAGTCCGATGCACTCTCCGAAGGTGGACAGGACGGCGAATTTGATGAAGCTCATCGCCATGCCGTGTTGCGCATTGAACGCTTCGTACCATGCGTAAACCGGCGGACAGACGAAGAAGGGAACGAGCAGCGCGGCGGCGCATAGCATGACGAGCAGGTCTTTTTTCTTCATGAATCGATTGTTCGGGTTGGTTTCGGCGCAAATTTAATCAAATTATCCGGATGCGTTCCGGCAGGCCGGGAAACCCTGTGTTTCCGGGATTTCCCTGCGTTCCGGTGCGGAGGGACGGGATGAAGTGACCGGCGGGATGCCCTTTCAGCAAAAGAATAGGTAGAAGGGTTACTGTCGATGCGGGTGAAACGCTGTATTTTAATATCGGTCTGTCATGGATGCGGCGGGAAACGGGATACTGTATGGGAAGTGTAGTGCGGGGGAGACCGGGAAGGAAAAACGGACGGCAGCCGTGAGCCGTCTGCATCCCTTGTTTCGTCCCGCGGAGCTTTCCGTGCGGAGCCGAAACGGAAAGTCGGAGAAGGCAAACAAAGCAGCCCTGCGGCATCTGTGCGGTAGGCAGCCTCCTCCGATGCCGGCTCTCTCGTTTCTATTTGGTCTTCAGTGCTTTGGATATGCTTTTGCCGATACCTTCGAACTTGTTGAAATTGGGTAGGAGCGAAGCGTTCAGCAAATCCCTGTTTTCACTCTCCTCGGCTATCGTATGGATTGGATAGATGAGGATGAAATTGAAGTCCGTGAAGTATTTGGCCATGTAGTTGGGGATTTTGCGCATGCCCGTCTGGAACGAGGGCAGTCCCTTGTGGCTCATCACGATGATGAGTCCGTCGTCCGGCTGCATGTCCCGTGCGATTATCAGCAGGTCGTCCCACTCGTCGAACAGCCGGAATTCGGCCTCGATGGGATTGTCCCTGTGCACGTCGCGGAGGATGTCCGTCGTTTTTTTGGTTCCGTAGAAGAGCAGCTTGCTGCCGGTGTTCTGGGCGAGATTCCACATCTTGATGACCCACAGGGGGAAGCCGAGCTCTTCTTCGGCATTCTCCGGAATGACGACGACGTGCCGCTTGACAGTAGCGATGGGTTGTACGGGCCTGTAAATGAAGGTGGTGATGTTGCTGCTTTCCAGAATGCGCTCCGTCGTGTGGCCGAGGAACGATTCGGAAAACTCCTTTTTCTCGTGCAGTCCCAGCACGAGGTCGGTCATCTTGTTCTCCTTGATGACGCTCATGATGGCGTTCGGGACATTCACGTCGTACCGCAGCAGCGTATGGAGCTGCATGTCGGCCGACGCCGCCGTTTCCTGGGCCTTGTCGAGTATCTTTTGCGACTTGCGGTCGGCATTGGGGTCCGACTCCTGGTTGTTGATGACGTTCAGCGCATATACGCCCGTGCGGTTATCCTTTCTCTTAATCAGTACGCTCAGGTTGATGAGTTCGTCCGTATTCTCCGAATCCTTTAGCGGAATCAGGATGTGTTCGCGGAACCGGCCGTCTTTCTTGGTGTCGGAAATGGATTCGCTGAGCGATATGTTGCGGGCACCGCGCTGCGCCGCGAAAGAAGCGATGGTACACGTAACGAGAATCATGACGATGGTGCCGTTGAGGACGCTGTCGTTGAGCAGGCGGATGGGTTCTCCCGCGGCCGTTTCTCCGATGATGACGTTGTAGCCCACCGTGACGGCGGCAAGAGTAGCGGCCGCCTGCGCATTGCTGAGCCCGAAGATGACGCGCCGTTCGTCGGGGGAATATTTGAACGATTTCTGCGTGAAGAGCGCGGCGAGGTATTTGGCGAGGATGGCTACACCGGTCATGACGGCCGCCACCTTGATGGTCTCGAAATCGCGGAAAAACGCCCTGTAATCGACGAGCATTCCGACGCCTATCAGAAAGAAGGGAATGAAGATGGCATTGCCCACGAACTCGATGCGGTTCATCAGCGACGAGGTGGAGGGTATCAGCCGGTTGAGCGAAAGGCCCGTGAGGAATGCTCCGATGATGCCTTCTATCCCCGCCAGTTCCGCGAGCACCGCACCGAGGAAGACGAGGGCCAGTACGAAAATATATTGCGATACGCTGTCCTTGATGCGTTTGAAGAACCACCGTGTGAGTATCGGGAACAGGAATATGACGATGCAGGCGAACAGGACGACCGATATGCCGAGCTGTGCCCAGAAGTGCGGGTCTACTTCACCGGTGGCCATGCCGACGATGACGGCCAGCACGAGGAGCGAGAGCGTGTCGGTGATAATCGTACCCCCCACGGCGACGGTGACCGCCCGGTTTTTCGTGATGCCGTATTTGCTGATGATGGGATAGGCGATAAGGGTATGCGAGGCGAACATACTCGCCAGCAGGACGGACGACTCAGTCGAGAAGCACAAACCGTAAATGCCCGCCACGGTGCCGAGTACCATGGGAATGATGAAGGTGTACATTCCGAAGAGCAGGCTTTTGGAGCTGTTCCGCCGGAAGTCGCCGAGGTCGATTTCGAGCCCTGCGAGGAACATGATGTACAGCAGGCCCGCCGTGCCGGAAAGGATGATGCTGCTGTCGCGTTCCATGAGGTTGATTCCGTACGGACCGATGACCGCACCCGCGATGATGAGTCCCAGAATGGGCGGGATGCTGATTTTGTTGAGGAGCAGCGGTGCGAGCAGGATAATCGTCAGGATGACGAAGAACTTGAGCACCGGGTCGGTCAGCGGAAGCGTTATGTCCAGTATGTTGAGCGGAAGCATCGGCATGAAGTATTATGATGCTAATTTAATGATTTTGCCCGTAAGTTCAGCGCGGCGGCCGTATTTTGTTTGCCCTTCACTGCCGTCGTATGCGCGGAAAGTCGTTTTGCCTGCCGTTGTGCGGAAGAGGAGGTGCGGTCGGATGCGGCGGGCCGAAAGGGTGTGCTGTTGCATCCCGTATCCGGCTGTTGCGACCATAAGGGAGAGAAGGGGGCGGGGCGAAGGGCGTACCTGTTCCTGTATCCGGTGCTGACCGGTGCGGCAAGGAAAGGGAGGAGCCGTCATCGGTGTGTGTCGCTGTATTCGGTGTTCGACCGTTTTTTCGGAAAGGAGG
>DXFY01000077.1 GCA_019114205.1 Candidatus Tidjanibacter gallistercoris
GACAATGAGCTGCGGCTTACAGATAGATCCCAAATCTATTGACACGAAATAAAAATTCCGAAGACAATGAACAGGGAAGAAAAAAGACAGGTAATAGAGTCTCTGGCCGCCAAGCTCAACGAATACCCTCACTTCTACATAACGGACATCGCCGAACTCAACGCCGAACAGACCGCGGCGCTCCGCCGTCAGTGTTTCGAGAAGGAAGTAAGTCTCATGGTCGTGAAGAACACCCTTTTCGAAAAGGCGCTCGAAGCCGCGGACAAGGCGGACGAACAGCTCAAGGGAGTGCTCAGCGGCGCGACTTCGGTCATGTTCTCTTCCGTCAACAAGGCTCCGGCACAGGTTATCAAGGAGTTCCGCAAAAAGAACCCGCAGGGGAAGCCGGTGCTCAAGGCCGCGTATGTGGAAGAATGTATTTATGTAGGCGACCAGAACCTCGACATGCTCGTAGCCATCAAGAGCCGCGAAGAGCTTATCGGGGATATCATCGGACTGCTCCAGTCTCCGGCGAAGAATGTCATTTCGGCACTTTCCGGCGCTGCAGGTCAAAAGGTTGCAGGTATCGTAAAAGCCCTCGAAGAGAGGAACAATTAGCGGATTTTTTTCCGGATTTCCTGCGGAGAAGACCGGCCTGAGATGCCGCCTCACAAGGAACGGAAGCAACAAAAATTAACGAAAACATTAAACAAATAATTCAATACAACAATGGCAGACATCAAGAAATTAGCTGAAGAGTTGGTAAACCTGACAGTTAAGGAAGTAACCGAATTGGCCGCTATTCTGAAGGACGAGTACGGCATCGAACCTGCAGCCGCAGCAGTTGCAGTTGCAGCAGCTCCCGCAGCAGGTGCAGCTGAAGGAGGTGCAGCCGAAAAATCCACCTACGACGTTGTCCTCACCAGTGCAGGTCAGGCTAAGGTAGGCGTTATCAAAGTCGTTAAGGAAATCACCGGTCTCGGCCTGAAGGAAGCCAAAGACCTCGTGGACGGCGCTCCCAAGGCTATCAAGGAAGGTGTTTCCAAAGAGGAAGCTGAGTCTATCAAATCGCAACTCGAAGAAGCAGGAGCTGAAGTTGAACTTAAATAGTTTATACTTCCAGCAACGAACATATTCAGGTATAGAGTCTGGCAACAGGCTCTATGCCTTTTGTCGTTTATTTCGCCTCAAGGCATGCCGGCGATGCCACTATAGCATGCACAGGGATGCGAAAGGGTTGCTTCCAGGATGGAAGCTGTGCTGATTATCAGCAGAATAAACGACGGACATCAACCGGAATATTCCGTTTCCACGCCGCAGGCGGCCGACGAAAGACTCCCCTGGGGAGGAAGGGCCGACAGCGACGGTTCCTTCCGGAGGACGGTAACGGTATCCGGGACATGCGGACGATGCCGAACACCCCGGCGACCGGTTCCGCAAGACGGACAGGAATGCGGCTACGGCCGCTTTCTGTGTCGAGAAACGAAACAGGGTAACTACCGGCGACGACGAGCCTCGGCGATACGGGACGCTGCGATTCCGGCTCCCGCCGCACGACGGTTCCCCTTCTGCCCTCAACCGACCGGCGACTACTACCTGACAAGCGATAGACGCCACCTTATCTTGGATTAGCATGTGCAACCCGCAACAGGCGCCGCAAACGCCGCGGGCCCAACTCAAAAACATATTTGTTACATGTCCTTAAAAGCAAATAACCCGAGAATAAGCTTCTCTTCAGTGAAGAAAAGGATGCCTTATCCCGATTTTCTGGAGATTCAGCTCAAATCATTCCACGACTTTTTCCAGCTCGACACCACCGCAGAGAACCGCAAGAACGAGGGGCTCTACAAGGTGTTCATGGAAAATTTCCCGATAACCGATACAAGGAACAACTTCGTTCTGGAATTCATCGATTATTATATCGACCCGCCCCGTTATTCCATAGAGGAGTGCCTCGAACGCGGACTGACCTACAGCGTACCGCTCAAGGCCAAACTGAAACTCTACTGTACGGACTCGGAACACGAGGACTTCGACACGGTAGTGCAGGACGTCTATTTCGGTACCATCCCGTACATGACGCCGCGCGGCACGTTCGTCATCAACGGTGCCGAACGCGTCATCGTATCGCAGCTCCACCGTTCGCCGGGCGTATTCTTCGGTCAGAGCGTGCACACCAACGGCACCAAGCTCTACTCCGCCCGCATCATCCCGTTCAAGGGGTCGTGGATAGAGTTCGCAACGGACATCAACAACGTGATGTATGCCTACATCGACCGTAAGAAGAAGCTGCCCGTCACCACCCTGCTGCGTGCCATCGGCTACGAAAGCGACCAGCAGATTCTGGAGATATTCGACCTGGCGGACGAGGTGAAGGTAAATCGCGCGAACCTGAAAAAGGCCGTCGGCCGCAAGTTGGCCGCAAGGGTGCTCAGCACATGGGTGGAGGACTTCGTGGACGAGGACACCGGCGAAGTGGTATCCATCGAGCGAAACGACGTCATCATCGACCGCGAAACGGTGCTCGAAGCCGACGACATCGACCGAATCATCGACAGCGGGGCCAAGAGCATCCTCCTGCACAAGGAGAATGCGACGGGCAACGACTATTCCATCATATACAACACGTTACAGAAAGACCCCTGCAATTCCGAGAAGGAAGCGGTGGTTTACATATACAGGCAGCTGCGCAATTCCGAGCCGCCCGACGAAGCTACGGCGCGGGACGTAATCGACAAGCTCTTCTTCTCCGACAAACGTTACGACCTGGGCGAGGTGGGACGTTTCCGGATTAACAAGAAGCTCGACCTCGACATAGACCCGCAAACGAGGGTGCTGACGAAAGAGGACATGATAGCCATCATCAAATACCTCATCTCGCTCATCAACTCGAAAACCGACGTGGACGACATCGACCACCTGAGCAACCGCCGCGTGCGGACGGTCGGGGAACAGCTCTCCAACCAGTTCTCGGTAGGTTTCGTCAGGATGGCGCGTACCATCCGCGAACGGATGAACGTGCGCGACAACGAAGTCTTCACCCCGATAGACCTCATCAACGCCAAGACGCTTTCGAGCGTCATCAACTCGTTCTTCGGCACGAACCAGCTCTCGCAGTTCATGGACCAAATCAACCCGCTGGCCGAAATGACGCACAAGCGCCGTCTGTCGGCCCTCGGTCCGGGCGGTCTGTCGCGCGACAGGGCAGGTTTCGAAGTACGAGACGTACACTACACGCATTACGGACGCCTCTGCCCCATCGA
>DXFY01000002.1 GCA_019114205.1 Candidatus Tidjanibacter gallistercoris
CTATTTATAATTCGCACGAATTGTTGGCTTGTGAAAAAATATCCTTAATTGTGATGCATAATTTAATCCGGAGCCGACAAGGGGACGGTTGCCCTGCCATCACGAGAGAAGATAGCGATGACTGTTATGCATATTACGATATAGCATTCAGAAAATGCCAGAGCGATGCCTGGTTAGGTGTAAGTGTGGCGGTGATAGAAATGATGATTCCCGGTTTTGCCTGTGCGTCTGCGATTACTTCGGCATATACGATTGCGACTTATTGGAGTTGCATCAATGCGGCTAATGAAAGTTTGGAATTGTGTTTGAAGAAAGCGAAGAATTGATATGCTGTACTTTATCGGTAAATACAGTCGGGGGAGGGGGCGTTGTGCCGATGCTGCGAACGGTATGACGCACAATGCCGCTGCATGGTTGCTGTGTGCCCTCACCGTGTGGCAGTTGATTTGTATGATGGCCGAACGCTTCATGCCCGATACGGTTTCGGGTTGGTATTTTGAGGCGGGCTTTGCCGCTGCAGTCGCGGTGGCCGGGATTGCGGTCTTCGTGTGGAAACTGTTCCGGTACCGGGTGTGCGACCTCGCGGTGCTGCTGGCGGTTGCGCTGGCGGTTTGGGCCTCGGTTGCGACGCTGGATGCCATCGTCCGGCTGCAGGCAGTGTAGTGCGGGGGCGGGTGGGTACCGCCCGGTCGGTGCCGTTTGTCGGGAAGATTCCGCCGGGTTCGGCTTCCTTTCGTTTTGCGGTTTTCAGTCCGTTCGGGCGTTGTCGTCCGGCGGTATGCGTAGTCTTTGTCCGTTCGATGCCGCGAGAAGAGGGGCGGTATCGTTTTCTTCTCTGTCAGTTGGCTTGCGATTCCGGGCCGTGCGGTCTGCGGCTTTTCTGCGGGTCGGTTCGCCCGTGCGCGTTCCGCAGGCTGACGTTCCGACAGCAGGTGGGAGGCGGAGAGACCGAAACGGAATGTATGACGGGAGGAGGGAGGTCGCTCCTGCGTGCGGAGCCGGGCCGCCTTATTCCGGAAAGCTGTGGGCGAGGATGCGCCGGGAGTCGCGGACGCTTTCGGTGAGCCACCGGAACAGCAGCGGTAGCTGCTCTTCCTCCGTCAGCCGCCAAGGGACGTCCGATGACCGCAACCTTGCGGAGAGCTGGTACAGGAGGATGGCCGCCGAGACGGAAACGTTGAGGCTCTCCACGAAGCCGCACATCGGGATGCGGATGAAGCCGTCGGCCGCCGCTTTCACCTCGTCGCTTATCCCGGCATGTTCCGTCCCGAACACGAGCGCGAAGGGCCCCTGCGTCACGTCAAACCCTTCCGGGGCGGTGTCGCCGCTGTGCGGCGTGGTGGCGATAATCCGGTAGCCGGCCGCCTTGAGCGCCTCCATCGCCTCGCGCGTACCGGCGTGCCGGTGCAGGTCAATCCATTTGTCGGTGCCTTTGACGACGTTCGTATCGGGCGTGAAGGGGCAGAGCGTTTCGACCGTGTGGATGTCCTGGATGCCGAACGCCTCGCAGCTGCGGATGAGTGCGCTCGCGTTCTGCGAATGGAATGTGTTCTCCATGCAGACGGTCATCCAGCGGGTGCGCATGGCGAGCACCTGTTCGAACGTGTCGAATCGGGCGGGCAGGACGAACTGCGAGAGGCAGGCGATACGCGGACGGTACCAGTCGGGGCCGTGTGTACCGTTATTGGCGGTATTTACCATCTTCGTCGAGCAGTTTGAGGTAGCTGATGTAGCGCTGCGGCGCGATGTCGCCGCGCTCCACCGCGGCGCGTACCGCGCAGCCCGGTTCGTGGGTGTGGGTACAGTTGTAGTATTGGCATTCGGGGGCGCGGTGCATGAACTCCGGGAAATAGCGGAACACTTCGCCCGGAGCGATGTCCACGAGTCCGAATCCCTTGATGCCGGGAGTGTCCGTGATGCTGCCTCCGCCTTCGAGCGGATACATGCGGGCGAAGGTGGTCGTGTGCATGCCTTTGTGGTGGTAGTCCGAAATCCGTTCGATGCGGACGTCGGCACCGGGGACGAGCGCCTTGACGAGCGAGGATTTTCCCGCGCCCGAATTGCCGGTCAGGAGCGTGGACCGTCCCCGCAGCACTTCCCGCAGAGCGGGGAGCCCTTCGCCCGTGAGGGCACTGACGGGGTAGACCCGATAGCCGGCGGATTCGTATATCGCGAGAAACGTTTCCAGCTCTTCGGGCCTTTCGGTCGCCAGGTCGAGCTTGTTGAGGACGATGGCCGCGGGAATGCCGTACGCCTCGCAGGTGACGAGGAACCGGTCGATGAATTCGGTGTTGGTCACCGGAGCGAACAGCGTCGCCACAATCAGGGCGCGGTCGAGGTTGGAAGCGATGACGTGCGCCTCTTTCGAGAGGTTGGAGGCGCGCCTTATCAGGTAGTTGCGGCGCGGCTCGATGCCCGTCACGGTCACTCCGCCGGGAGTTTCCTCATAGCGGACGCGGTCGCCTACGGCCACGGGATTGGTCGTGCGGCTGTCGTTCAGGCGCAGTCTGCCCCGCAGCCTCGTCTCCAGCCTCCGGCCGTCTTCGGCGAGGATGACGTACCGGCTGCCGGTACTCTCCGTTACGATGCCCGTTCCTGTCGTTTCCATGTCTTTATGCTTCGTGCGTCGCTGCGGGAGTGCGGCCCGTTGTGTCGTCTGCCGGGGTTCCTTCGAACAGTTTGTCCTTCGCCCTGACCAGGTAGGGGAATACCGCATCGGTCATCGCCCGGAGGGGTTTGTAGACGACCGAATCGTCTATTTCCTTCGGGTCTACCCAGCGGTAGTTCGCGTTCATGCTGGCGAAGAATCCCGTGAGCACGGTCAGCAGGAGGCCGATTTTCACCACGCTGAGGGCCAGTCCTCCTATCCGGTCGATGATGCCGAAACCGGTGAGGCGGAACACCTTTTTGAACAGGTAGCCGATGAGGGCGAGCACGAGGATGCTGACGACGAGTATCGCGGCGAAGCCCAGCACGGGGGCCAGCTCTTCGCCCGCTCCGAGCCGGTCGCCTGCCGTCCGGCTGAAACGCATGGCGAAAAGAATACCCAGCACGAGCCCCGCGATGCCGCACGCCTGTACGATGATGCCCTTCCGCCACCCCGCGACGGCGGCGATGAGGAGCAGAACCAGCAGTATGATGTCGAGAACGTTCATGTCGGCAGCGCGTGTTTATGTCGCGAAAGTAGTAAAAAAATCGCTACCTTTAACCCTTGTGCGGCGGCGGAGCGACGCCTCTTGCGCATCGCGTCGGCCGCAGGTTCCGGCCGGGTGCCGCCGCGGAATGTTTAAGTTACGGTACCGTATGAAAAGATTCTTGTTCGTGTGCCTGCTTGTGGCGCTGGCCGTGCCCGCTTTGCGGGCGCGCGAGGTGTACGACATCGGCAGGGGATGGAAATTCTATACCGCGGACTGGCGCGATTCGGTCCGGGTGGACTTGCCCCATACGTGGAACGACAGCGACGCCGCCGTCGGTCGCGTGGATTATTACCGGGGGGCGGGTAATTATTTCCGGTATGTGCAGGCCCGTCCGGAGTGGCGGGGCCGGCGGGTATTCGTCCGGTTTTACGGTGCCGGAACGGTGGCCGACCTGATGGTGAACGGGCGCCATGCGGGCGAACACCGCGGAGGCAACAATGCCTTCGAGTTCGAAATCACCGACCTGCTCGACTACGGAAAGAAGAACCTGCTGTGGGTTATCGTGGATAACGGGACGCGGCTGGACGTGCTCCCCACGGCGGGAGAGGACAACGTGTACGGCGGCCTGTACCGCGGTGCGGAACTTATCGTGACCGGCCCTACCGCCATCGGACTGGACGGTTACGGCGGCTGCGGCGTGTTGTTCACCGCCGAATCGGTGGATACGCTGAAGGCTTCGGGCCGTGCCGCGGTGACGGTCAATGTCCCGGACAGCCGTCATGTACAGCTGCGGATGGTGGTGCGCGATGCGCGCGACAGCGTGGTGTTCGAGGGGAATGCGAAACACAAAGCCGGTGCGGGGATTTCCGTGGCGACCGTTCCTTTCGAAATCGCGCGGCCGCACCTGTGGCAGGGTACCGAAGACCCTTATCTCTATACGGCGACGGTCGTGCTGTCGGACGGGACGTTTGCCGATTCGGTGTCGTTCCGCACGGGGCTGCGCTCGTTCGCTGCGGACCCGGCGCGGGGATTCTTCCTGAACGGCGTGCGCTATCCGCTCCGGGGCGTCGTCCTGTGGCGCGACCGGGCCGGTTCGGGCCCCGTGGCTACGGAGGAGCAGCTGCGGCGCGATGTGGCCATCATCCGGGAGATGGGGGCCAATGCCGTGCGCGTGGCCGGGGGGACGCATCATCCCGCCTTCTACGACCTGTGCGACGAGGAGGGCCTCGTCGTCCTGGCCGACGGGCCGTTCATCGGAACGTCGACGCTCGACGGGCGCGGCTATTTCGCCACCGACCGTTTCCGCGACAATGCCCGGCAGCAGTTCCGGGAACTCGTATACCAGCATTACAACAATCCTTCCGTGCTTTTCTGGGGCATATTCGCCGAGCCGGAAATGATGGGGGACAATCCCATCCCGTTCATCGAGGAGATGAACGGGCTCGTGAAGTCGCTCGACCCGGTGCGCCTGACGGTGGGCGTCAGCAACAAGGACGGGGAGGTGAACCGCATCACCGACCTCATCGTATGGAATCATGCGTTCGGATGGAAGACGGGGCTGCCCGGTGACATCGCCATCTGGCGCGACCAGCTGCGGGGCGACCCGGTCTGGAACAAGGTGCGTTCGGCGGTAAGCTACCGTGCGGAAGGCATCCCCGGCCAGTATGCCGCAAGGCCGGTGCGGGGCGAACCGTACGGCGGCTGGCATCCGGAGAACTGGCAGTCTGCCGTACATGAGGCGCATGTGGAGGCACTGGCCGGCGAGGAGGCGTTCTGGGCGGTGTTCGTGGGAGACATGTTCGACCACGGGGCGGCGCGTACCGCGGCGAGGAATCCTAAGGGGCTCGACTACTGCGGACTGGTGACGTTCGACCGGAGCGTGCGCAAGGATGCCTACTGGCTGTACAAGGCCAACTGGAACCGGACGGAACCGTTCGTACACATCGCGTCCGTGCGGAACGGAAGGCGCAGCGATGCCGTGCAGTCCGTGACGATCTATTCCAACCTGCCCGTGGCGGAACTTGTCGTGAACGGCGAGTCGGTCGGTACGCGCGTGGCCCGCGGCGGCGTGATGCGTTGGGACGGGGTGCGGCTGCGGCAGGGAGACAATGCGCTGCGGGTGTTTGCGGTGACGGCGGCGGACGACGATTACCTTACCGTGGAGGATACGGCCCGGCTGACCTTGCTGCCGGGCGGTCGTCTCTGACACGCTCCGATGCGCTGCCGGGCGGCTTGGGGCCGTATCGTTCCCGACCGTGCCTGTCTGACGAAAAACGCCGGCGCCCGTCCCGCAGCGGACGGTGCACCGGCGACCCTTTGTATAAAATACCGTGTGCGCAGTTATTTCGTATAGAGGTAACGGCGGATGGACATTTTGGGCGTTTTCTCGAATTCCGAAGGATACAGTTCGATTTTCGATACCTGTATGTCGGCTCCGAGTGCGGCATTCAGTGCAGCGAGGTTGTCCTCCATCAGTTCCCGTATGCCGTTCATGCCCAGGCCCATGTGGTCGGCCTGTTCGTAATCGGGAACGACGAATGCCGTAAGCCGGCCCTCGTGCATGGCCACGAGGCTTTCCATGACGCCGTCCATGACGTTCAGCATGGATTCGATTTCTTCCGGATAGACGACCGTTCCGTCGGGCATGACGACGCGTGTTTCCATGCGTCCGCGGATGCGGAGCACGTTGCCGGAATCGAGCGTGCCCGCGTCGCCCGTATGCAGCCATCCGTCGGCGTCGAACGTCCGGGCCGTATCCTTTTTGTCGCGGTAATAGCCCTGCATGACATTCTCGCCGCGCACGAGGATTTCGCCCGGTATCCTGGCCGGTTCCGGAGAATCGACTTTCGCCTCCATGCGGCTGACGATGCGGCCGCACGAACCCGGTACGAAGTCTTCCGGCGGGGAGTAGCTGATGAGCGGAGCGCATTCGGTCATGCCGTAGGCGACCGTGAACGGAAACTTTATCCGCAGCAGGAACTGTTCGATTTCCCGGTTCAGGGGGGCGCCTCCGACGAGGACGAGGCGCAACTCGCCTCCGAAGGCATGCGCGAGCAGTTTGCGGGCGGCCGGTTCGATGAGCGTGTTCATCGTGGGTACGAGCGAGACGAGTTTTACGGCGCCGCTGTGCATGCGGTCGAGTACAGTCCGGCGGGCGAGCCGTTCCATGACCTGCGGAACGGTGCATACGACATGGGGACGGACGCCCTGCAGCGCCTTGACGAGCAGCTTGACGGAGGGCATCCGGCCGAGCAGCGTGATGTGTGCGCCCGCGGCCAGCGGAGCCAGCATGTCGCATACCAGCCCGAAGATGTGGCCGAGCGGCAGAAGTTCCAGCGTGCGGACGCCGCGGCCGAACACGTTTTTCGAAAGCAGAAATTCCACGTTGGAGGTCAGGTTGCCCACGGTCAGCAGGACGCCCTTGCTGAAGCCGGTCGTCCCGGAGGTATAGCAAATCATGGCTGCCTTCTCTATCGGCGGCGCCTCGTAGTCGATGTCGCCCGAAAGAAACCCCTTCGGGTACCGGGAGTTGAAATGGCGGAGGATATCGCGCTGGAATTCCGTCAGCCGTTCGCCGTCGCGTTCGTAAATGCACCGGAAGTCCGACAGGGAGAAGACGGCTTTCACTTTCGCCGTGCTTTCGGGTTCGATGATGTCCCAGAACAGGTCGCCCGTGAACAGCAGCCGGACCTGCGCGTGGACGATGATGTGGTTGATGTCGTTGGCGTCGAAGTCCTGCATGATGGGAACCGCGGTGCTGCCATACGTGACGACGGCGATGTAGGCAATCACCCACCGCGGATTGTTCCGGCCGACGATGGCCACCCGGTCGTCGCCCTTCAGACCGCATGCGTCGAAGAGCATGTGCAATTTGGCGACCTCCTGCGCCAGCGTGTAATAGGTGAATACCTCGCTGGTGAAGTAGTCGGTAATGGCCGGGGCGTCGCAGTTCGTCCTGAAACTTTCCTCGAGCAACTTGACGAAATTGTCCTGTAGCATGAAGCGTATTTTAAGGGGATGTGCCTGACGGGACAAAAATAGTACCCGGTGCCGAATGCGTATCGGAAATGCGGGCGTTCGCTACGGCGTCCAAATATACAATCCGTCCCTCCCGAAAGAACGGAAGGGACGGAAGGAAAGGGCTGTGTGCCTATCCGGACGGGTATCCGTACCGGCGGGGCCCGATTGTGCGTTTACGGCATCCAACGTGAGAAATATCCCCGCCGCGTCGTTTCTGTACATCCGCGGCGACAAGGTTCGGCTACCGGTACAGGTATCGTTTGATGCTCCTTTTGGCGGTCTTTTCGAATTCGGTGGGATAGAGCATGATTTCGGCTATCCGTTCGTAGGCGGCCACCTGCGTATTGAGCTCCTTCAGGTTCTCGTTCATGATTTCCTGAAGCTTCGCGTGGTCCACCCCTTCGCTGTCGGCCTGTTCGTAGTCGGGTACCACGAGTGCCACGAGCCTGCCGTTGCGGTCCACGATGAGGCTTTCCATCACGCAGCGCATGTTGTTCAGCCGTGCCTCTATCTCTTCGGGGTAGATGTTCTGCCCGTTGGAGCCGAGCAGCATGGATTTGCAGCGGCCGCGGATGAAGATGGTACCTATCTCGTCCGTGGTGCCCATGTCTCCCGTGTGCAGCCAGCCGTCCGGGTCGAGCACTTCGGCGGTCGCCTTCTCGTTCTTGTAATAACCCATCATGACGTTTTCGCCGCGGGTGAGGATTTCGCCCGGAATATGGTACGGGTCGGGAGAATCGATGCGCAGCTCCATGATGGGGGCCAGAATCCTGCCGCACGAGCGGGGAATGAATTCCCAGTAGTCGGTGTAGCTGATGAGCGGACCGCATTCGGTCATGCCGTAGCCCACGCAGAAGGGGAACTTGATTCGGGTGAGGAAATCCTCCACTTCGGCGTTGAGCGGTGCGCCGCCGATGATGACGTGGCTCAGGGCGCCCCCGAACGTTTCGAGCAGCTTTTCCCTTATCCCTGCATATATCTTGTTATTGACGCCCGGTATCTTGACGGCTACTTTGGCCACACCGCTGCTTATCTTGGGAAATACCTGTTTGCGGACTATTTTTTCGATGAGCAGCGGGACGGTGACCACGACGTTCGGCTTCACGCTCGCCATCGCCTCGACCAGTATCTTGGGTGCCGGCATTTTGCCCAGCAGCGTGACGTGGGCGCCCACGGCCAGCGGCGCGAGCATGTCTATGGCGCAGCCGTATGCGTGCGCGAGCGGCAGGAAGGAGAGAACGCGGCTCCCGCGCGCATGGATGTTGTGCTCCCGGACGAAGACGACGTTCCCCGTCAGGTTGTTCACCGAAAGCATGACTCCCTTGCTGAAACCGGTGGTGCCCGACGTGTAGTTCAGCAGGCAGAGCGCTTCGTTGGGAATGTCGGGATAGGAGATATCCTCGACGCTGAACCCTTTCGGGTAGCGGGCGTTGAAATGGCGCCGTATCTCTTTCTGGAAATTGGTGATGCGGTCGCCTTCCTTCTCGTAGATGCAATGGTTGTCGGTGAGCGAAAAGGCCGCCCGTATCATGTCCAGCTCTTCTTCGTGTATGATGTCCCAGAAATTGTCGCCGAGAAAAAGGAGCTTCGACTCGGAGTGTTTGATGATGTGGTTCACATCGTTGGCCGGAAAGTCCTGGAGCATGGGCACGATGACCGCACCGTAGGTGATGGTCGCCATATAGGCGATGACCCAGCGCGTGTTGTTCCGTCCGATGAGCGCTATCTTGTCTCCCTGTTCGATGCCGCATTCCCGGAAGAGCAGGTGCAGTTTGGCGATTTCCTTCGCCATCTCGAAATAGGAGAACGTTTCCTGTTTGAAGTAGTCGGTGAGTGCCGCCAACTCCCTGTTGTCGCGGAAACTCCGTTCGTATATTCTAATAAGGTTTTCCTGCATCATGGTCTGTGCGGATTGAAGTTGAAAAAAACAAAGTTAAAATAAAAATGGATAGACGCAAAACGGCCTGTGCGGTGCGGGCCGTCCCCGTTCGTAGCGGCGGTGCGTTTCATTCCGTGCCGCCGGGCCGTTTGCGGAAATAGGTCTTGGGTTCGGTTCCGGTCAGGAGCCGGCGGATATTCCTGCGGTGGGTGACGAGCAGGAGTACCGATACGGCGCAGCAGAAGATGACCAGCGGAACGTAGCGCTGACCGAATACGAAGACCGTGTATACGGGCAGCAGGATGCCGGCGGTAATCGATGCCAGAGATACGTACCGGCACAGCGCGAATACTGCGATGAACGTGGCCAGGCACAGCAGTACGGCGGGCGGGTAGACGGCGAGTACGGCTCCCGCGAGAGTGGCCACCCCTTTTCCGCCCCGGAATCCTGCGAAAACCGGGAAGATATGGCCGAGCACCACGGCCGCCGTCAGGGCGAATTTCATGTTGAACAGAGCCGGACTGTCCGCTGCGTAGGGCAGCAGTGCGGCCAGCGACACCGCGATGAACCCCTTCAGAAAATCGAGTGCGAATACCGCGATGCCCGCTTTGCGTCCGAGGATGCGCATGGTGTTGGTCGCTCCGGCGTTGCGGCTACCGTGTTCGCGTACGTCGGTGCCGTAGAAGATTTTTCCTATCCATACGGCATTCGAAACCGAACCGAGCAGGTAGGCTGCGGGCAGCAGGAGCAGGATGGCTGAGGTCGTCGTCATGTTCGTGGCGGATTGGTGCCGCCGTTCCGTCGCAAAGACAGGTGCGGCCGTACAAAGATAACCGCTAAACTATAAATAAAACCTATGGGCTTCGGAATGGCATATTTTACGGTCGGCCAGTGCCGGGGGGATTCGCTTGGCGGTGACCGTTGCGGTGCTTCCCTCCGGGCGGGGCGGCGGGAATAGCTTCCGGGCGATGCTGTGTCGGGGGCAGGGAGTTGTCTTGTCCCGTCGACGGAAGAGGATAGCGACACTCGCTGCATGTGCTGTTGCAGCGTTTTCGGACGGGGAATGCGTCCGGTCGGCCCGCCTTGCGGACGGATGCGGAGTCGCACGCGCAACGAATGCGTCCCGGCTGCTCCGGATGTTTCCGGTTGCCGGGCTGCGGTACCCGTACCGGCGGGAAGACCGACCGCCGGAGTGTACGTTATTTTTGTCGGATACGTGTCTATTCTTTTGCCTGAATGAAATTAAAACAAATATGGTAGAAATATTGCAACATGCACGAGCCGTAGCTGTCGTTTTTTCTCCTTTTTTTAATATGAAACAAATTGTAGGGACAGGAAACTATCCTTATCTTTGCATACCGTTTAAGAAACAGGTCGGGTGCGCCGTGCGGAAAGTCCGCAGGCCCGGTTCGTCCGGCGCGGGGGGAAGCGCACCTGTACGATAAAATCAGTATAAAGTTATGGATTTCAGTGCTGCAATGCGCAATCTGCGCTCTAAGAAGGTCTGGTTCCCGTGGGTGGGCGTGCTGGTCGGAGCGGTGATTATGTCGGCCGGGTTCGTGCTCTTCACCAACCCGTACAAAATCATTCCCGGTGGCGTGTACGGTCTCGGACGCGTTTTTCATCACCTCGTGCCTTCGATACAGACGGGTACGTTCGGTCTGATGATGGACATCCCCCTCATGATTATCGGACTTATCGTATTCGGTAAAACGTTCGGGGCAAAGACGGTATTCGCCGCGCTCGTCACTCCTTTCGTGATGAACGGAATGACGGACCTGGTTGGAGAGAATCCCGAAGACGGGACGTCGTTCATCAGCCAGTTCTTCAACTTTTCGGACAACCTGCTCGTGGCGGCCATCTTCGGCGGCGTGCTGATTGGGGCCGGCGTGGGCATCATCGTCAAGTTCGGTGCGACGTCGGGCGGTACGGACATCATATCCATGCTGCTGTCCAAATTCATGAAGATGAAGTTCTCCACGGCCATGTTTATCGTGGAGTCGTCGGTCGTAATCATCGGTATGGTGATTCTTAGGGACTGGACTATGCCGCTGTATGCGCTGATATCCATTTTCGTCGCGGCACAGGTTACGGATTTCGTGCTCGACGGTGCAAGCTACGACAAGCTGCTGTTCATCATTACGGACAAGAACGAACAGATGAAGCACTATGTGATGAACGACCTCAAGCGGGGCGGTACGTACATCAAGGCTCAAGGAATGTATACGGGCAAGGACCGCGACATGATTTTCGTTGTGGTCAATAAAAGGCAGATTTCCGAGGTACAGGACAGCGTGAAGAATGTGGACCCCAATGCTTTCGTAGTCATCGTCAATGCGCAGGATACCTTCGGCGAGGGATTCAAGGCGTTCCCCGAATAGAGCATGTGCGGGCGGCGCCCGTCAAATCATACAGCTATGAAACTCGAAGATTTGAGGCCTCTTTCCGGTAACGGGAAGAGGCTCTATGTAGAAACGTACGGCTGCCAGATGAATGTCGGCGATAGCGAAATCCTCGTGTCTATCATGCAGGATGCGGGGTATCGCTATACGGAGGATATCGCCTCGGCCGATGTCATACTTGTCAATACCTGTTCGATACGCGATAATGCCGAACAGCGTATTTGGGGGAGACTCCGAGAATTTTACCGGTACAAGAAGGCCCGCCGCGGGCTGGTGGTCGGCATCGTGGGATGTATGGCCGAGCGCCTTCGGGAAGCGCTTTTCGAACGGGAAACCGTCGTGGACGTGGTGGCGGGCCCCGACTCCTACCGCGACCTGCCCCGGTTGGTGGCGTTGGCTGCGGCGGGCGGGCACGGGGTGAACGTGCAGCTGTCGCAGGAGGAGACCTACGGCGACATACGGCCCGTCCGACTCGACCGCAACGGGGTGAGCGCCTTCATATCCATTATGCGCGGGTGCAACAACTTCTGTTCCTACTGCGTGGTGCCCTACACGCGGGGAAGGGAGCGCAGCCGCGACCCGCAAACCATTTTGCGCGAGGCAGAGGAACTGTTTGCGGCCGGTTACCGGGAGGTGACGCTGTTGGGACAGAACGTGAATTCGTACCGCTGGACGGGGGAAGGAGAGGAAACGGACTTTCCCGCCCTGGTGGAAGCGGTCGCTTCCGTATCGCCCCTGTTGCGGGTACGTTTCGCTACTTCCCATCCGAAAGACCTGAGCGACCGTTTGATAGAGGTGATGGCATCTCATGCGAACATTTGTCGGGCCGTACATTTGCCCGCACAGTCGGGCAGCGACCGGATGCTTGCGGCGATGAACCGAAAGTATACGCGGGCATGGTATCTCGAACGCGTGGCGGCCATACGCCGGCGGATGCCCGACTGTGCCGTGACGACCGACCTGATAGCCGGTTTCTGCGGCGAGCGCGAGGAAGACCACCGGCAGACCCTCGCGCTGATGCGCGAAGTGGGATACGATTCGGCGTACATGTTCAAATATTCCCAGCGTCCCGGAACGCTCGCGTCGCGTACCATGACGGACGATGTGTCGGAAGCGGAGAAGACGGCCCGGTTGAATGAAATCATCGCCCTGCAGAACGAACTTTCGGCCGAAAGCAACGGCCGCGACGTAGGAAAGGTGTTCGAGGTGCTCGTAGAAGGTGCGTCGCGTCGCAGTAGCGAACAGTTGTGCGGAAGGACGTCGCAGAACAAGATGGTCGTATTCGACCGGACGGGCGATACCGCTGCGGGCGATTACGTGCAGGTGAGGATTACCGGCTGTACGTCGGCAACGCTGCTCGGTACGGCCGAATAAAGAACGGTAGCGGTTCCGGCACGACCGCGGAGCAAATGCGAAAGGGGAGCGTTCATCGGAACGCTCCCCTTCGTTGTCTGCGGATGCCGCGCATTTTCAGACATGCCGTGCATCCCGCATTGCGGTTTTCCCGTCCGGCCTTCGGAGAGGCCCCGTTCCGGGAACCGCGACGGGTGGAAACTTCCCAGTTGCCGCCCGCGGATAAATAACCTAACCCTAACCTATGAATCTTACTTACTGTTCTGTCGCAACATTATTGTTTTTGTTTCCGAATGTCTCTTTCAGATATGTGTCGAGATAACACAGTTCGCAGTCGTCGTGTATGACGTATTCCATCAACATCTGTTCATCGTCCGCGCCTTCCGGACAATTGATTCCGCAAGCATAGTCTATCTGTTCCATAGGCTTGTTTTCTCTTCCTGTCGTTTCTCATTTTCCAATAAAACGGGGCCCGCGGAATTATATTGTGCTGCTTCAGGTCAATATCAGCTGCTTTTCCTTAATCATTTTCCGGAGGTTGATGAGGGCATACCTCATCCGTCCGAGCGCAGTATTGATACTGACGTTGGTCTGCTCTGCTATCTCTTTGAAACTCAAGTCTCCGAAATACCGCATCATCACTACTTCCTTCTGTTCTTCCGGCAAATTCTCCACCAGTCTGCGCAGGTCGTTTTCAATCTGTTCGCTGACCAGGCGGTCTTCTACCGTGCTGTCGGCGAACTTTTTCGTATTGAGGATGTCGTATCCTGCGTCCGATTCGGACAGATTGTTCTGCTGTTTCGCCTGACGGAAGTGGTCGATGACCTGGTTGTGCGCGATGCGCAGCACCCACGAGAGAAACTTTCCGTTGTCCGTATAGCGTCCGTCGTCGATGAACTTGACGACCTTGATGAAGGTTTCCTGATATATGTCGTCTGCGATTTCGTTGTTCTTCACCATCATACGGATATAATCCAACACACGTTTGGAATGACGTTCGATGAGTATGGAAATCGCATTCTTATCGCCCGAAAGATAGGCACTGAGCAACTGCTGGTCACTAAGCGCTGATCTCATCTTGTTCATTGTCTTCTCCTTCTTTAAATTGGTGGAGTAGATTTATCCTATAGGCGATGCGTTTTAGAAATGTAATACGAAATTTTCGCACACAAGATACGAGGTTTTCTCTGAAATTCCAAGTGAATCCGTCTTCTTCTTTACCCCGTATCTCCGCATTATGTAGATAATCAAACCGGATGCCACATTGCTGCGCATGACGGGTGGCAGTCATACGGGAGGGGAAGAGCTGGAGGAACCGCGTTTTTCCGCGGGTGTAAGGGATTGACCGGGAGGCCTATCTTCCCGGAGATTCGGCCGGTTGCGGCGACTGACACGCCGGACGGTACGAACTGCCATGTGGCGGAACGGACTGTCAGCGTTTCATTCTTCGGAAAGGAAAGAACAGGTACTTGACATGCGGACGGCTGGAAAAGAAGTCCGGCCCCGCCGTTCGGCGGGGCCGGAGGGGGACGTGCGGCGGCAGGATTATTTCACCGCTGCGTAATAGCATCTTTTCGGGGACTCCACCTTCCCTTCCCGGACGAGTTTCTTGATGATTTTGTCCACTTCCTTTTTATCGATACCGGTGGCTTCGGCCACTTCGCCCGCTTTCATCGGTCGGGCGAGCGTTTCGAGGATTTTTTCTTCCATGGCACTTTCGTTATTGTTTTTCCGTTTCGGGAGCATAGCACAAACCGTGCTAAGTTCCGGGCGGTGTTCCGGAATGTTTGCGTTCCGTATCCTGCACCGGGGGCGGAACGGAGCGTTCCGAATGAAATGTCCCGCCGACAAGCTGTCAGCGGGACACCTGCGGACAGCTTGCTGCCCGACTATTTTACCGTATTAACTACTTGCTCGAATGCCTGCGGGTGGTTCATGGCGAGGTCTGCCAGTACCTTGCGGTCGAGGCGGATATTCTTCGCCTTGAGCTTGCCCATCAGTTCGGAATAGGTCATGCCGTTGCTGCGGGCTGCGGCGTTGATACGCTGTATCCACAGGCTGCGGAATTTCCTTTTCTTGTCCTTGCGACCTACGTAGGCATAGGTCAATCCCTTTTCGACAGTATTTTTCGCTACTGTCCATACGTTTCCCCTTGAACCAAAGTTGCCTTTGGCAAGTTTTAAAACTTTTTTTCTTCTGGCTCTCGATGCTACTGCATTTACGGACCTTGGCATAATTTTAAAGTTTTACGAACGGCCAGCGGCGTGTTTCTCCCGCGCTCTTCGGGGCTGGCACATTCTTGGTTTTACATGTTTCGGTGCCGCAGGGGCTGCCGGGCAGCTCTTCGTGCCGTACGGCGACCGACCATTCTCGAAAACAGCAACGGCTATTTTACGAGAAGGGCTTTTACTTTCGCCTCGTCGGCGGATGAAACGATGGCCGAGTAAACCAGGTTGCGTTTCTGCTTCGTGGTCTTTTTGGTGAGGATGTGGCTGTGGTAAGCGTGTTTCCTCTTGATTTTTCCGGTGCCGGTAAAATCGAAGCGCTTCTTGGCAGCGGAATTTGTTTTCATCTTTGGCATTTCGATAATCTTTAAGTAGTTGCGGAAACTTCTCCGGCGGCGGGGGTGTCCGAAGCGGTACATGCCGCCGGAAAGTCCGTGCAAACGGTTAAACAGCCCGCAAAGATAACCATATTTTGCGAAGAATCAAATCGGCCCGTGTTCGATGGGTTTGAAAAGAAACAAAGGGCGGAAACGATGCCCCGATTCCGTCCCTTGTTCCGTAACATGCGTTTCGCTATTCCTCGCCGCCGGCTTCCTCTTCGGTAAGGGTAGTGAATTCGATGATTTCGATTTCACCGCGCGTACCGTTTTCAGCGAAGGGCTGGGCGAAGATGCAGAACTTATCGCCCGGATTGAGGCCCGTAGCGTGCGTCTGTTTCGGTGCGGTCACATCGGTCTCCCAAAGGATATCGGGCCAGGTACCGTCCTCGAAATAGGAAAGCAATTCCATTGCTCCGAGCATGTATCGGTATTTGAATGTATCGCCGCTCGGCCGCATCTCTATGACGGCGGAAGTCGTGGTGAGTTCGTCTTCGATGAGAACGAGTTCCAGTTCGAGTTTCAGCGTCTTGCCCGATACGGTGGAGACATTCCCTTTCTTGTCCCCTGCAATGGCCTGTACGAATACGGTATATTCCTTGCCGCGTTCCATACCCCTTACGATAAGAGTGCTGGCCGTCGGATTGGTGACTTTGGTAATCGTGGAGAGCGTACCGTTCTCGAACGCTTCGCGGTCGGATTCCGAACCGTAACCGTAAACCAGCGTGCGCGTATCGGCGCCGTACTGGACTTTGAGAACGAACGAATCCTCGGTGATGTTGTCGAGTTCAACGGAAGTGGAGAGGTCGAAATCGGGCTCCCCGTCCGTGGTCACGACTTTCTGTCTTACGTTACCCGTTTCCTCGCCGGCGAAAGCCTGTACATATATGGTGTAGTCCGTGGCTTTGGTAAGACCGTCGAAAGTAACTTCTTTGACCGTCGGGTCGTTCTGGGTTTTGATACCTTCCATCGTCCCGTTCTGGAAGTCGCTGAGTTTGCCCGCTTCGCCTATTGCATACTTATAGCCTTCAGCATCCTTTTCGGCGGTAATATCCACCGTTACGGAGGTTTCCGTAGCGGATACGAGCTCTATGCTGACACCGAGCTCCTTTTCGACGGGCGGCTCCTGCGTTGTCGGTTGGTCGCAGGAGGTGGCCGTCATGCAGCACGCAGCAATGAAAGCGGTGACGGCCGATACATTAAACAGTCTTTTCATGTGTGTAAAATTTATTCAGAACAAATGTGTAGTTCGCAAAAGTAACAAAAAACTTCATTCAAAGATGAAGGGGGCGTGTATTTTCCGTCGTGTTCCGTCACTTTGGCGGCAGGTCTTCTTGCCGGCGTTTCCTTTTCGGACGGTGTTTACATCTTTAATAAGACGCTGCCGGCCGGGTTTATGTTGCATGGGAGGTATGTTTTTTGTAATTTTCTTTATCCATGCCTCGTTTTTTTGCGTGAAATTTGTGGCGTACGAATACCGTTTCCGTCCGGAATCCGTTCCTTATGGAAGCATGGGCTGGTGCCGCGTGTAGCGGTGGCCGGTTCGAATACAGACACAACTAATATTTTGGGAGTATGAAAAAAATCATTGTGACGGCGGCTGCGGTTATGGCTGCCGTGGGGGCGTTCGCCTTGGAGCCGGTGAAACTGAACGCACCGGACCTCGACCGCGGAAAATCGTTGATGCGTTCTCTTTCGGAGCGTCATTCCGTCAGGGAGTATGCCGACCGGGCGCTCTCCCTGCAGGACCTGTCCGACCTGCTGTGGGCGGCCAACGGCGTGAACCGTCCCGAAACGGGTAAACGGACGGCGCCTTCGGCCATGGACCGGCGCGACATTCAGGTGTATGTATTGACCGACAAGGGCGTGTATCTTTACGTTCCGGAAGAATCCCTGCTGCGGCCCGTTGCCGAGGGCGACTACCGGCAAGATGTCCGGGGCAACAAACCGGCGGTGAATTTGCTGTTGGTAGCCGAAGACGGTTCGTCCCGGTTCGCCGGTACGGATGCCGGCTATGTGTCCCAGAATATCTATTTAGCATGCACGGCACTCGGACTGGCTACCGTGTCGTGCGGCTCGATGGATGAACCCGCTTTCCGGAAGGCGTGCAAGCTGGACGACAAGCAACGGATTATCGTTTTCCATCCGGTCGGCTATCCGAAGTAGGCGGATACCGCTCCATGTCCTGACGGCATGCGATGCGGGAGCACCGAAAGGTGCTCCCGCATCGTGTCCGATGATGGCCGATAGGTGCCTGTTGCGGAGGCCCGCAGGCATACCGGCTGTTCATGGCAGTCCGGATTACCGGATGCCGAATTCGCGGCGCAGGCGTTCCACCTCGTCGAGCCGCTCCCAGCCGAAGAACTCGATTTCTTTCGTGACCTCCCGGCCGCGGTCGAACAGGACGACCTCTTTGCGGTAGGGGCGGTTACCGAAATGACCGTAGGAGGCCGTCGCTTCGAAGATGGGATTCTTGAGGCCGAACCGTTCCACGATGGCTGCCGGCCGCAGGTCGAACAGCCGTTCGATGGCGGCTGCGATTTCCGTATCGGTCTGCTCCACGCGGGATGTGCCGTAGGTGTCCACGTAGATGCTAAGCGGACGGGCGATGCCGATGGCATAGGAGAGCTGGACGAGCATCTGGTCGGCGACTCCTGCGGCCACCATGTTCTTGGCGATGTGGCGTGCCGCGTAAGCGGCCGAGCGGTCCACTTTCGAGGCATCCTTGCCCGAAAAGGCCCCGCCGCCGTGGGCGCCCCGGCCGCCGTACGTATCCGCTATCACCTTGCGTCCCGTGACGCCGGTATCGCCGTGGGGCCCGCCGATGACAAACTTGCCGGTGGGGTTCACGTACAGCAGGTAGTCGTCGCCAATCAGGTCGGCCAACTTGTCGCCCGCCCGCTGGAGGCGTGCCTTGACGCGCGGTATCAGGATGCTGCGCACGTCGTCCTCGATGCGTTTGCCCATCTGCCTTTCGGCCTCCTTTTCCGGCACGCTGCCGCCGGCACGGATGAACTCGTCGTGTTGGGTGGAGACCACGATGGTATGTACCCGCACGGGGCATCCCGTATCGTCGTATTCGACGGTTACCTGGCTTTTGGCATCGGGCCGCAGGTAGGGCATTTCGTTGCATTCGCGCCGCAGTACGGCGAGTTCCTTCATGATAACCTGAGCGAGAATCAGCGTCGCGGGCATGTATTCGCGTGTTTCGTCGCAGGCATAGCCGAACATGATGCCCTGGTCGCCGGCTCCCTGTTCCTCGTCGCTCCGCACGACGCCTTGGTTGATGTCCGGGCTCTGTTCGTGTATCGCCGAGAGGATGCCGCACGAGTTGCCGTCGAACATGTAGTCGCTTTTGGTATAGCCGATGCGGTTGATGACGCGGCGCGCGACTTCCTGTACGTCCACGTACGCTTCCGAACGCACCTCGCCCGCAATGACCGCCAGTCCGGTGGTGCAGAGGGTTTCGCATGCGACCTTCGCTTCGGGGTCGCGGCGGAGGAATTCGTCGAGGATGGCGTCGGAAATCTGGTCCGAGATTTTGTCGGGATGGCCTTCCGAAACGGCCTCCGAAGTAAATAAAAATGCCATTTTAAAATTCTTTTTGCAGACCCTTCTGTGCACCTTCCGCAGCGGCACGGTGCGCGCGGGGTCTCGTTGGACATTGATTTTAAAATGGAAATTATTGGCTGTTGTAAAGGTAACGAACCCCGGCCGGGGCTCCTAAAGAAAAACGGAGTGCTTCTTTAGCTATTTTTTTACGTGGTTTGCAAGCGGCCAAATCTTTCCACTGCCGGACTGCCCGGCTCTGTTCACCGCGCAAAGGTATGCAAAAAAACGATAGGGTGTATGCCGCCGGTCGTTTTAGCGTGATTTGTCTGTACGGTGCCTCCTTCCGGTCGGTCTCGATTCGTCGCAGCGTCGCATCGGCCGGATGGGTGGACGGTTCATGGTGAGGGCGGAACGGCTGGTTTGCCGGAGCGTGTACGGCAGCACGAGTGTTTTTTGTGTCTTATCGGTCGCTGCCTTCCGCTTTCGGTGCGGCCGGGAAGCGCAATGTCGCGGAGCGGTGTTGCCGCAGCACCTTTCGCCGTTTTCGTTCGTAAGGCGGGGACGGACGGTTCGCGGCCCCGACGCGGCATACGGCATTCCTCGACTATCGTTTGTGCGATTGCCATTTGCCGGGCGGACACGGGGATTCGCAGCGGTTTTGCCGCCGCCATGTGTCGCGCATGCGGGGAAGCATCGGGTATCGGGCGGTTTCGGTCGGGAGGGCTGTGGCGGTCGTAAGGCATCCGCTTCGCAGGGGGAGGGCGTCAGAACGGATAGCCGATGCCGAAGTTGAGGGCCGTGTTGCTCCATTTGAAGGCTTTCAGCCACCGGCTGCCCGCGGGCAGGCTGGGGTCGTGTACCCGCACGCCCCAGTCGAGCCGGATGACAATCAGGTCGAGGTCGTACCGCAGGCCCAGTCCGGTGTTGAAGCCGAGTTCCTTGTAGAACGTATCGAAGCGGAAAATCTCGTCGCTGGCGGCGCCGGGGATGCCTGCAAGCCAGACGTTGCCCACGTCGAAGAATACCGCTCCGTGCAGGGCGTTCCACAGCGGGAACCGGAATTCGAGGTTGGCCTCCAGCCGGAGGTTGCCGAGCTGGCTTTTGAATCCCGATTCGCGCCCTTCGGGCGAGTCGCCCGGACCGAGCGCCCGGACGGGCCAGCCGCGCATGCTGTTGCTGCCGCCGACGTAGAACATGCGGTCCATGGGGAGCGTGGAGGAATTGCCGTAGGGCAGGCCGATGCCGCCGTAGAAACGGTAGGCGATTGCCGAACGGTATCCTATCGGGACGGTATTGCTGATGCTGGCATCCACGCGGAAATACTGCGAGTAGCGGATGCCGAATATTTCGTAGAAGGTTTCGTAACGCGGTGCGGTCTGTCCTCCCGTGCCGCAGTCGTCCACATTGACCTGTTTCGATACGGGCGAGGAGAGCCAGTGGGCCAGCGCGTCGGTGAGGTTGCCCGCCGTTTCGGCATTGACGCGCACGGTGATGGCGTTGCCCCTGTCCGTGGCGGGGTTGCTGAAAAGATAAGACCCGGAGATGGCGGCGATGTACTGGGACTTGTAGCTCTCGCGCAGGTAGCTGTTCTGTATCGAACACAGGAAGTCCGTGTCGATGAAGCTCACGTCCACGAGGTTGAAGTCGATAGGCCGGATGGTGTAGGTGGTGTTGCGGCCGTTGTTCCACGAGTAGCCGATGTTGGCGCCGGTGATGGTGCGGTGGTATTTCGATTTGCGTTGCAGGCTGGTCGATACCTCGACACGGGTCAGCGGCCGGAACAGTTTCCCCGCGCGGTCTATCGGGAACGGGGCGAGGAAGCGCGGGAAGGTGACCGAAGCCGTCAGTCCCACCTCGTAGGAGTTGTTGACGGCCGATTCGTCCGTGTTGAATTCGTAGCCGCCCGAAAGACTGATGTTGAGCAGTTCCGCTCCGCGGAACAGGTTGCGGTTGAGGTAGCTGACGGTCGGGCGCAGGGCGTAGAACGCCGATGAGGTGGTGGCCTCGAAATCGAGCGTATAGCCCTGGCGCATGGCCGGCGTGCAGTAGATGTCGCAGTCGAGCTGTTTTTCGAGCGTATGTACCGGTGCGCCGTCGGAGTCCCCGCTGCCGATGTAGGTGATGTAGTTGTCGTCGTCCGATTCGGGTTCGGAAAAGGTCACGCTGGCGTTCTTGAAGTAGTCGAGCCGTTGCAGGTTGGCCGACGTGCGCTGCTTGTCGCCCGCGCTGTAAAGATAGTCCGAGTATATCGGGACGGCGCGGCGCAGCGTCTGCGGTTTGATTTTGGGTTTGCCCGCCCGGATGATGTAGAGTCCCCGGTAGAATGTGGTGTCCATCCCGCGCAGATAATCGGGGTCGGTGGCCGCGGCCGTGGCGTCGTAGTCCGGATAAATGAAAATCCTGCCCAGGCGGTAAACGGCATTGTTTTCGTAGATGGGCTCACCGTCGGGCGTATAACCCGCCAGCTGCTGTCGGATGACCATGGTGAGGTCTACGAGGCGGTCGCCGGCGAGCGTGTCGGCGATGTAGCCGATGTTGTTCACCGAAAATTTGTAGTACCCCCGGTCTTTCAGGTAGTTCGTAATGCGCTGCCGTTCTTCGTTGAGCACGTTCAGGTCGAAGATGTCGCCCGGCCGGACGAGCATCGCCGCGCTGTCCTGCCGGACGACCTGTTCGAGAAACTTGTCCTGGTAATCGTAATGCACCGAACGGATGCGGTAGGGTTCGCCCTGCTTCACGGAATAGGTGACGACGGCTTTCCTGCCCCGCTTGTAGTCGATGGCGTAGCGGCTCAACGATTCGTAGTAGCCGCGCGAGTCCATGTACATCTTGATGTTGCGGTTCGATGCGGCGGTCTGTACGGTGTCCAGAACGACCGGTTCGCTGCCCAGTTTGCGGAGCATGTTGTTCCAGCCGTTCTCCCTGTCCGGGTTGGCCAGACTGTAAATCCAGGCGGGCAGGTTGGTGCCCAGTAGCTTCTTGGACGGGCTCTGGCGGATGTAGCGGTCGAGTTCTCCGGCCGTGATGCGCTCTTCGCGCGGCACCGTCCGGTCCGTTTCGATTTTGTTTTTGGTGAGCATGTAGGTATCCGGCGGCAGGCGGCGTGTCGCCGAGCAGGAGCACAGCAGCGCTCCGAGTGCGCATGCGACGAGACAGTTGCGAACCGGTACCTTCATGCCTGTGCGGATTACTGGTTGAAGAATCCCTGCCGGACGAGTTCGTCGAAGTATTTCCGGGAGAATGCGACGTTGTCTCCTTTGGCGTACCTGCGCTCGGTGAAGATGCGTGCCAGGTTGGGCAGTCCGTTCTCCGCCAGGAGGCACTGCGTCTCCTCCGACGTCTCGCGTTCGTGCCAGAGCGCATCGAGCCGTTCGGGGGTGTAGTCCTCGTAGGTGTCGTAATGGACTACCGCCTCCAGAGGGAGCCGGTCGGTAAGGGGAGGTACGGTTTCCGGATAACCCATCGAGAGGGCCATGACGGGCAGGACGCCGTGCGGCAGGCCGAGCACTCCGGCGATTTCGCCCGCGTTGTAAAGCGTCGTTCCGAGGTAACAGATGCCCAGACCGTGCGCTTCGGCTTCGAGCGCAGCGTTCTGCGAGGCGAGCAGCGCGTCGGTCGCGCCGTTCATGAACCAGCAGAAATTGTCGTAGCCCGGTTCGGCACCGCGCAGTTCGCACCAGCGGCTGAAGCGGTGGATGTCGGCGCAGAAGGTGAGGATTGCCGGAGCAGTCGCGGCCGCAGGCTGGTTGAGGTGCAGCGACGCGAGTTCGTCCAGCAGCCCGCGCGCGGTGGTGACGACGATGCTGTACAGCTGCATGTTTCCCACGGTGGATGCCCGTGTGGCCGCACGCAGTATCTCCTCCATGACTTCCTGCGGTACGGCGTCGGGCCGGTAGCGCCGTATCGACCTGTGTTCCCTTATTTCTTTTATCATCGTTCGTTGCAAAACGTTCTTGGTCCGTTATCGTGCAAAGGTAATAATTCTTGGTGAGGATGCCTTCCGCGGGCTTCCGTTTTTCGGGATTCCCGCAGGTGGGGCGGCAATCGTTGAGACGGAGCAAATTCCGTGCATTTAGGCATGTTCCGGGCGGCGTGTTCCGTCCGCGCGCGGCGTTTCTTCGGCGGGCGGGAATCGCCGGATGTGGGGATTTTTCGCACTCCGGGACGGCAGACACGGGAATAATCGTAAATTTGCGCGTATGCAGATAGAGTTCGGAAAATACGAAGGTGCGGGCAACGACTTCGTAATCATAGATAACAGGGACGGTGAGTTCGAGCCCCGTTCCGATTTGGTGGCGGCGCTGTGCCACCGCCGCTTCGGTGTGGGGGCCGACGGTCTGATGCTCCTCGAACGGGACGGCGGCACGGATTTCCGCATGCGGTATTTCAACTCGGACGGCCCTGAGGCGACCATGTGCGGCAACGGCGGTCGCTGCATTGCGCTTTTCGCCCTCCATGCGGGGGCTGCCGGCGAGCGCATGACGTTCGCGGCGGCGGACGGCGTGCACCGGGCATCCATTCTCTCGCAGGACGCCGATAGCGCTGCGGTGGAGCTGCTCATGACCGAGCCGCGCGGCCTTTCCGAAATCGAAGGAGGCTATTTCGTGGATACCGGTTCGCCCCACTGCGTCCGTTTCGTGGAGGACGCGGAACGGGTGGACGTGCCGGCGGAAGGGCGCCGCATCCGCAACCTGCCCCGTTTCGCGGCGGCGGGGGGTGTGAATGTCGATTTCGTCGAACCTGCCGGGGGGAACCTGCTGCGGGTGCGTACCTATGAACGGGGCGTCGAGGACGAGACATTGGCCTGCGGAACCGGTGCGGTGGCTGCGGCCCTCGCTGCGTCGGCGGCATTCGCGCCTCAGGTGCGTAATTTCGACGTTCGGGTGTGCGGCGGGATGCTGCACGTGGCTTTCGGAACCGATGGCGAACGTTTTACCGATGTCCGGCTCACGGGGCCGGCCCGTCGGGTGTATGCTGGTGTCTTCGATACCGAAAATTTTCAAGCAGTCCCGTACCGATTCGGAAAAATTTTTTAACATTGCGACAGGTACGGCGCCCGGTGCGGAGAGGGCTGCGGCCGCAACAATAGGCGTGGCGGACTGCGTCGGGGGCGATGCCGGGAAAGAGAAGCGAAATATTCAGTTTTTCATTACGATGAAACCTACCAGGGATTTCCGCGGACCGGGCGGCAGCCGGTCCGATTCGGACGATTTGCGCAGGAACACGAGGCTCGCCCCCGCGAAGAAAAGCGGCAGGGAGCGTTATCCCCTGTACGATGGCGAAGACGAGGACGACCTCGCCCTTGCCGCGCCGAAAAAGGAGTCGGTCTTCGACTATTTCGACGACGGGGAAGAAGAGGCGCTCCGGTAGCCGCGGGCAGTCCAGGGTAGCGGTACATCGCCGTTCCCGTCCTGCGGGGGCGGCTTTCGGTCGTTTGCAGGGATGAATAGGGAAGAGAAATTCATAATGGCCGGGGATTGTGCGGTTCGGGTCAGCGATACGCGCCGGGGCGAACGGACGGTGGTTCTGCTGCACGGTTACCTGGAGTCGCTTGACGTATGGGACGGTTTTACGGAGCTGTTGGCCCCTGCGGTGCGGGTGGTGGCCGTAGACCTTCCGGGACACGGGGTATCGGAAGTGAAGGGAGCGGTGCATACCATGGAGTTCATGGCCGATACGGTACGGGCCGCCTTACGGACGCTCGGCGTGGAGCGGGCGGTCGCGGTCGGTCATTCCATGGGCGGTTACGTGGCGCTGGAACTGCTGCGGAAATATTCCGATGCGCTGGACGGGCTGGTGCTGTTCCATTCTTCGCCCGATGCCGATTCGGAGCGGAAACGGGAAGACCGGCTGCGGGAAATAGCCCTTATCGAGGGAGGCAAGAAGGAACTTATCGCCAGAACCTTTCCCCATGTGGGATTCGCTCCGCAGAACCGGGAGCGGCTGGCGTGGGCTATCGGGGAGCTTGCCGAGCAGATTGCCATGACCGAGGATGCGGGCATCGTCGCCGTGCTGCGGGGCATCCGCGAGAGGCGCGACCTGAACGACGCGATGCGCGGGAGTTCCGTGCCGCAGCTGCTGGTCTTCGGCCGACACGACGGGTACGTGACGCCGGAGGCCGCCGCGGAAATCATCCGGCGCCAGCCGCAGGCGCGTGTACGGTGGCTCGAAAATTCCGGGCACATGGGGTTCGTCGAGGAACCCGAACGTGCGGCCGGCCTCCTGAAGGACTTTCTGGAGGAGGTGTACGGCGGAGCGGTCGGCTCCGCGTAACGGGCAATGAGGATTGTTGAACGGTCCCGGCACGGATTCGCCGTGCCGCAGGGCATAAATATTGGACAGCAGCGTGGATTCTATTCTATCGTTCCTCGCGGAACACAACCTGACGGGACTTACGGTCGGCATCTTTACTTTTCTTATCATCGGGATGTTCCATCCGCTCGTCATCAAGGCCGAGTATTATCTCGGCACGCGGTCGTGGTGGCTGTTCCTGCTGCTCGGCATCGCGGCCGTCGTATTGTCTGTCTGCACGGAGCGGATGATTCTTTCGATACTGTTCGGTGTCGTGGCCTTCTCGTCGTTCTGGAGTATTCTCGAAGTATTCCAGCAGCGGGAGCGCGTGCGCAGGGGATGGTTTCCCGCAAACCCGCGCCGCAAATACTGACCTGTTTTCCTTTCGTTTCGATTTGCCGCGTCCGTGTAAACGGACGCGACGGTCGCATTTGTAGCCTCCCTGCAGAAGTTAAATTTCGTATACGAATACAATCTGGTCAATGGCTGCATTGCTACCGCAGAACCTTACAAAGTGAGTCCTTCCGGCAGGTGGATTGCGACCTCGTTCCGTGAAGAAGTAGTGGGTAGCGATGGTTATGTTTCGTATGTCCAGAGGCCCGCATTCTATAACACTGAAACCGAAA
>DXFY01000003.1 GCA_019114205.1 Candidatus Tidjanibacter gallistercoris
GGCAGAAGGAGAAAGAGAAAGAGAAAGAGAAAGAGAGCGAGATTTAAGAAGAGGGGGATAAAGGTAGCAAAGGTTAAGAAACGGGAAAGGAACGGAAAGGCAGGGACAGAGGCAGGAACGAAGACGCCGCAGGAAGGAAGCGAAACCGGAGGGGGATAAGGACGAGAGGCAAAGGCAGGAAACGGAAACCGGGAGGCAAATACAGACGCATCCCAGACATCCGAGGCAGAGCGATGAAACCCGGTACGACGGCAAGTCAGGAACCGAAGTGACGGCAGGAACCGCCCGGCGTACAGTGCCGCCCACCGACACAGCACAAGTTCCCGAACTTACGGAGGACGAAGCGGCACGAACGAAGACGCGACCGGACGGATGCAACCATAGGGAGCGGAAAGGTTTCCCGAATGCGCTGCGGATGCCATCCGGCATCGGGCACCGCTTCCGCAGCAATCCATCCGCCTCCCGGAAACGAACGAACAAACGACAGGACAATCATATGCAGGAAAAGATTCTGATACTCGATTTCGGCTCGCAGTACACGCAGCTCATCGCCCGCCGCATACGCGAGCTGAACGTCTATTGCGAGATACATCCCTACAACAGGATACCGGTACTCGACGCCGGCGTCAAAGGGGTGATACTCTCCGGAAGCCCCTATTCGGTACGGGACGAACAGGCGCCCCGCCCCGACCTGGACGCCATCAAGGGGAAGCTGCCGCTGCTGGGAGTATGTTACGGAGCACAGTGGCTCGCACAGCACTACGGAGGACAGGTGGAACCCGCCGCCAGCCGCGAATACGGCCGGGCGATGCTGCACATCGCGGAATGCGACGACGCCCTGCTGCAAGGGCTGCCCGAACGCACGCAGGTATGGATGTCGCACGGCGACACCATCACCCTGCTGCCGGAAGGCTATAAGGTCACGGCAAGCACCGACGACGTGCGCAACGCCGCATTCCGCATCGAAGGCGAACGGACGTGGGGCATCCAGTTCCATCCCGAAGTGTACCACTCCACCGACGGGCTCCGGTTGCTGGAAAACTTCGTGGCGGGCATCTGCGGCTGCCGCCGCGACTGGAGCCCCGAATCCTTCGTGGACAGCACCGTCAGGGAACTGAAAGAAAAGCTCGGCGACGAGAAGGTAGTCCTCGGCCTTTCGGGAGGCGTGGATTCTTCCGTAGCCGCCGTGCTGCTCCACCGGGCCATCGGCAAAAACCTGTACTGCATCTTCGTCGACACGGGACTGCTGCGCAAGAACGAATTCGCGGACGTACTCGAATCGTACCGGAACATGGGGCTCAACGTCAAGGGAGTACAGGCGGGCGACAAGTTCCTCGCCGACCTGCGCGGCGTCACCGACCCCGAAGCGAAACGCAAAATCATCGGCCGCGACTTCATCGAGGTCTTCAACGCCGAAGCGAAGGCCATCCGGGATGTCCGGTGGCTGGCACAAGGAACCATCTACCCCGACGTCATCGAATCCATGTCGGTGAACGGCCCGTCGGCAACCATCAAGTCGCACCACAACGTGGGCGGACTGCCCGAAGAGATGCACCTGCGCATCGTCGAACCGCTGCGCCTGCTCTTCAAGGACGAGGTACGTCGCGTGGGACGCACGCTGGGCATCGACCCGCTGATACTCGAACGCCACCCCTTCCCCGGACCGGGACTCGGCATCCGGATACTCGGCGAGGTGACGCCGGAACGGGTGGCCGTCCTCCAGGAAGCCGACCGGATATACATGGACGCACTGAAGGAATGGGGCCTGTACGACAAGGTATGGCAGGCCGGCACCATCCTGCTCCCGGTCAAGAGCGTCGGCGTGATGGGCGACGA
Source organism: Candidatus Tidjanibacter gallistercoris (assembly GCA_019114205.1). GTDB lineage: Bacteria > Bacteroidota > Bacteroidia > Bacteroidales > Rikenellaceae > Tidjanibacter > Tidjanibacter gallistercoris. The sequence continues at coordinate 1,837 of DXFY01000003.1, forward strand.
ACGCACCTACGAAAGCTGCGTCGCGCTGCGGGCCGTAACCTCCACCGACGGCATGACGGCCGACTGGGTGCACCTCCCCTACGACTTCCTCGCCCGCGTGTCGAACGACATCATCAACCGCGTGCGCGGCATCAACCGCGTCGTGTACGACATCTCGTCAAAACCGCCGGCAACCATCGAATGGGAATAGCGGGAAGGAGCACAGAGACTCTGAACGACAAACATTTGGCCCCGGACTTACGTACCGGGGCCTTTTTACGGAGACTCCTTTCCACCGGATGGACGGAATAATAGCGGGGAAAAATGGCCCGATTCCCTTAAATTTGGTACCTTTACCTGCAGAATGAACCATCCTACCCGCTTGAACATGAAATATTCGATAAACCCGAACGCACGCTGCGCAGTGATAGGGGCCGGAAGCTGGGCCACCGCCATCGTCAAACTGCTGCTCGAAAACGAAAAACGGATTGCCTGGTACATCCGCGAACCGGAAATCCGCGAAAGCATCGTCGCCAACGGCACCAACGCCCTTTACCTTCAGGACGTACACTTCGACGCCGACCGCCTCGACCTGTCGGGCGACGTGAACGAGGTGTTCGAAAAGGCTGACCTCGTGGTGCTGGCGGTTCCGTCTGCCTACATCAAGACCACGCTCCAGCCGCTCCGCGTATCGCTGGAGGACAAGTTCATCGTTTCCGCCATCAAGGGCATCATCGCCAACGAGTACATCACCATCGCCGAGTTCATGAACCAGGAATACGGCGTCCCATTCGACCGCATCGGCATCGTGTCGGGGCCGAGCCATGCGGAGGAGGTCGCCATGGAGCGGCTCACCTACCTGACGATGGTGTGCAAGGATATCGAAAACGCCAAGATTCTGGGCAAGAAATTCGCATCGCGGTACATCCACACGGTTTATTCCACCGACATCTACGGCGTGGAATACGGCGCGGTACTCAAGAACATCTATGCCGTGGCGGTCGGGATATGCACCGGACTGGGATACGGCGACAATTTCATGGCCGTCCTCATCGCCAACAGCGCGATGGAGATGAGCCGTTTCATGGAACGCACCTATCCCGCCCCGCGCGACTTCAACGCCTCGGTCTATCTGGGAGACCTGCTCGTTACCTGCTACTCGAAGTTCAGCCGCAACCGGACATTCGGCACCATGATAGGCAAGGGATATTCCGTCAAAAGCACCATGATAGAAATGACGATGGTGGCGGAAGGCTACTATTCATCTGCATGTATCAACCAAATAAACAAGAAGTTCGATATATACATGCCGATTGCCGACGCCGTCTACGACATTCTTTACCGGAAAGCTCCCGCCGCCGAAACGATTAAGAAGTTGCAAAGGGAACTCGTATAGCCCCGGCACCGAACATCGCCGAACATCCCGTTGTACATCCTCCGCGACCGTACCGCAACCACAAAAGAGGCACGGCTGCGGTAACGCTGCATGCAAGAATTTCCCGACGCCGGTCAGACGAATACGTCCCGCACCGGGTGTCGCGCCGCGAAACAGGCGGGCACGGACAGGGCCGGAGGGGACGAACATGCCGGCAGCAATACGGAAAGCGCACGCAAGCATCGGGTCGGCAGACACCGCAGCCACACGGACCCATGCACCCGACATGCACGCGGAACGCATAATCTGCACAGCCCGTACGTCAAGGCTTTGCGACACACTCGTCCGGAAGGCAGTGGCGACCGGAAGGAGCGGCTTGTCCGGAGGGAGGGCAGCCAAAGGTCGGGAGCAATCGGTTTGGTTACGAATGGAAAGAGTTCCCGCCCGGCATCCGAACACTCCAGAAGAAGCTTCATATCCGAACGACAGGCAGGCAGAACGCAATCGGACATCCAATCATAAAACCGAGGCAAGGAACCCGGCAGCTGAACGCGGCGATACCCTGCGCCCACCTTGCGCCGTGCATGCGCCTCATTTTAAAAGAGTACCGATTCGACCGGGAGGAGCGAACGCAACGAATGCGACCGGTCATTCCGATTGAATCGGCATTCTTTTCCGATAGCTTCCCGGATACACAAACCGTATGCCCCTGCTTCCGCAAATCCGCCCGCAGGCGGAACGGCCCTCATGCGAACAATCCGCATGCAGCACCGGCTTGTTCCCACGTGGCATCGGCCCTCCCTCCGGCATCGGGTCATCAGACTGCGGCCCCCTGACTGTCGCGAAGAATCCCGCGACCACCCGAAGCCACCGCGACGAACGGGCGTATCCGCAGTCCGGCACACCCGCCCCCCCCCGAACGGTTCGGGAAGAACCGACCGCCTCCGAAGCGGCTCCGGCTCCCGAAGGCCGTATCAGAAAGGCAGGTCGTCCGGGTCGTCAAGATTCACGTCCGAAGCGGCAGGAGCCGGCGCCGACGGTCGCGGCTGCTGATAACCGCCGCCCGAATAGGAAGCGTTTCCGCCCTGGCCGTATCCGCCGCCATATTGCTGCTGCTGGGGCTGCTGCCCGTACCCCTGCGGACCGCCCTGCGAAGCGAGGGGCTGTCCCGCCGAGGGATTGTCGGACTTGCGGCCGAGCATCTTCATGTCGTCGGCCAGGATTTCTATCGAATACCGTTTGACGCCCTGCTGGTCGGTCCACTCACGGCTGCGCAGCCGCCCCTCGATATACACCTGCGAACCCTTGCGGACGAACCGGTCGGCCACGTCGGCAAGGTTGCGCCACAACACCACGCTGTGCCATTCGGTATGGTCGCGGGACTCCTGCGCTTCGCGGTTGTAAATCCGCTCCGTAGTCGCTATTCTGAGACGGGCCATCTTCACGCCGCTCTCCAGCGTACGGATTTCCGGATCGGCCCCCACATTGCCTATCAAAATAACCTTGTTTATCATAGTCGCTCTTTTAAACGAATCCTCGATGTTTCGCATGCGCCACCGGCGCAAACGCCGTACGCTAAAGTCTGGAAAGCATTCCGATGAACAGGCGCGTCATTTCCCTTTCGGCCTTTCTGCCCTGCTCCTGTACCACCTCGTGCGACACGGAATCGTCCGAAGCGAGGTCGGTGATTATCGACACCCCGAAACAGGGAATATCCATGTGCCGCGCGGCGATGATTTCGGGCGTGGTGGACATCCCCACCGCATCGCCCCCTATGGCCCGCACGTAATGGTATTCCTGCGGCGTCTCGAACGTCGGCCCCGTCAGGCCGACGTAGCAGCCGTACTGGAGCTTTATCCGTTCTTCTCCGGCCACCTCGGTCGCCAGCGCGATGAGCGCAGGGTCGTAAGCCCGCTTCATGTCGGGGAAGCGCGGCCCCAGTTCGTCGATATTGGGCCCTATCAGCGGATTGGGAATCAAATTGATGTGGTCGTTTATCACCATCAGGTCGCCCACCCGGAACGAAGGGTTCGTCCCGCCGCTGGCATTGGACACGAACAACCGGCCGATGCCGAGGTATTTCATCACCCGAACAGGAAATACGACCTGCTGGGGCGAATAACCCTCGTAATAATGGAAACGCCCCTGCATGGCGACGATACGCCGCCCGCCGAGCATGCCGAAAATCAGCCTGCCCCTGTGTCCCTCCACCGTCGATACCGGAAAATCCGGAATATCGGCATAGTCGATGGAATGCAGGATTTCTATATGGTCCACCAGACCGCCGAGCCCCGTACCCAGAATGATGCCCACTTCCGGCCGGAAACTGTCCGTACGCCCGTCGATGAAGGCGGCGGCATCCTTTATCATCTCCAACATGTGCATAACAATTTCAATATATAAATGCCGGCATGCGCCGGCAACGGTTTGACGGATATATCGCTGCCGCAGTTTCCTGCACCTGGGGCGCCGACCGCGGGACTTACTCTTCGCGCGAACGGATACCCTCGGACAGCAGCCGAAGGAATTTCTGCTCGTCCCCGTCCAGGAAGTCGATGCCGACGGGTATCCTGTACAGCCGCTGCTGCAACTCGACGGGCACCTTCCTGCGGTTGGAGAGCTTCACCGCATCCTTTCCCGTGGTGATGACGACCGTATCGGGCGGCAGCGAGGCCAGCTTCTCGGTTATTTTCCGCAGGTCGCGCACCTTGTACACGTAATGGTCGCGGTACAGCCATTCGGCTTTCAGGTCGTAGCGACCGGCAAGGTAGGCTGCCAACGGCCGGGGATTCCCGATACCCGCCAGCAGAACAACATTGCGTCCGGGCTTCACGAGCCCCGCGGCATCGGGGAAGAGCGGTACGGGCGCTCCCTGCACCATCGAGGAGAACACTACGCCCTGATAAGGGAACAGCTTGAGGGACTTGACCGCAATGCGGCGGTCTATCGGAGTGATGTCCGCGGGCGTCTTCGTGACCACGACGATATTCGCGCGATGCATCTGCGAAGGCAGGTCGCGCAAACTGCCCCACGGCAGCATGTGGTCTTCCCAGATGGGCCGCGTATAGTCCATAAGGACGATGTTCACCTTGGGTTCCACGCGCCGGTGCTGGAAGCCGTCGTCCAGCAGGATGAGATTGACTTCGGGATGTTCCCGGCGGATGCGTGCGATTCCTTCGGCCCGCTTCTCGCACACGGCGACGACTGCGGAAGGATGGTTCCGTTTGATTTGCTTGGGTTCGTCGCCCACATCGAGGAAGGAGGAATTCATCCCCACTTCCACATATCCTTTCGTCCTGCGGCCGTAGCCGCGCGAAAGCACCGCAACGGTGTAGTCGCGCCCCAACCGCTCGACGAGGTATTCCGTGACGGGTGTTTTTCCCGTACCTCCGACCGTGATGTTCCCCACGCAGACCACGGGGATGTCCGCACGGTACCGTTTGATGATGCGCGCATCGTAAAGCAGATGCCGTATCCGCAATGCGAATGCGTACAAACCGGCCGGTATGGCACTAAGGAAACCCATCGTCGTCGAAAACGGTTTTATGAACAGTTAATGCGGATTTTCAAAGTTAGGCCAAAAGCCCGGAAAAACAAAGTTTTTAGATGTCATTCCCGAAAAATAGACATCTCCGCCGCCCGAAACGGGTTTTCGGGCGGTCGGCGGAAGGAAGCGAAAACCGGCAAAAACGAAAATCCGGGGCTGCGTGCCCCGGATAAACAGGATGACGGCACGCCGGTGCCGACGTTCATTTCACGAGCCTGTTGGTGGCCGTATCGGGAAAAACCACCCGCGGAACGAAGCGCTTCGCCTCTTCGAACTCCATCGAGGCGTACGAAATGATGATGACCACATCGCCCACGGCAGCCTTGCGGGCCGCCGCTCCGTTCAGGCAAACCTGCCCCCGGCCGCGTTCGCCCCGAATGACATAGGTTTCGATGCGCTCGCCGTTATTGACGTTCACAATCTGCACCTTTTCGCCGGGAATGATGTCGGCGGCTTCGAGCAGCTCCTCGTCTATGGTAATGCTCCCCACGTAACCGAGATTGGCCTCCGTGACCGTAACCCGGTGTATCTTGGATTTGAGAACCTCGATTGTCATAAGAAACGCATGTTGTCTATCAAACGTATGTCGCCGGCCTGTACGGCCACGCAGCCGCGGACGTGCCGGGCATCGTCCCAGCCGGTAACCTCGCGCAGCGTATCCTCATCGACCAGCCGGAAGTATATCACGCGCAGCAGCGGTTCGGCCTCGATGCGGGCCACCGCTTCGCGGCATACGTCGGCCACGCTCCCGCGGCCCGCCCGCGCGGCGCCTTCCCGCAGGGCGGCGTATATCGCCGGCGCGGCAGCCCGGTGCTGCGGCGTGAGGAGCCTGTTGCGCGAAGAGAGCGCCAATCCGTCGGCCTCGCGCACGATGGGACACTGCACGATATCCGGCCCCGAACCCAACTGCTTCACGAGGGCCCGGACGACTGCTATCTGCTGGAAATCCTTCTCTCCGAAATAGGCGCGGTCGGGTTCCACCAGCCCGAACAGCCGGCTCACCACCTGGGCCACGCCGTTGAAATGGCCCGGCCGGGTCGCCCCTTCCATCACCTTGTCGAGCATCCCGAAATCGAACACCCTCGTATCCGGCTCCGGATAGACCTCTTCCACCGACGGCATGAACACCACGTCGGCACCCGCCGCACGCAGTACCTCCAGGTCGGCTTCCGGAGTCCGCGGATAATTCTTCAGGTCGTCCTTGTCGTTGAACTGCGTCGGATTGACGAATACACTTACTACCACCGTGTCGTTCTCGGCACGGGCCCTTTCGACCAGGGAAACGTGCCCTGCGTGCAGCGCCCCCATGGTGGGTACGAAGCCTACCGAAGCATGCCTCCGGGAAGCCAGTCCCGCCTTCAAACCCTCTACGGTCGTGTACTGTTCCATTTATCCTCTCTTTAAGCTCCCGGCTCTGCCCGAAAGCCTGGCGGCAAAGTTACCAACTTTTCAACATACCGCCAATTTTCCTTATTTTATTTTATCTTTGCATGATGGATAAACCCCAAGGCAGCGTCATGAGAAAAGGATTAACCGTTTTAGCTATGGTATTCGTTTCGTTAGGAGCGTCTTCCTGCATCGAACTGGAGCAGCCCCAGGAGCAGGTACAGACGGAAGAGTTCCGGTGGGTGGCGGACACGTTCGACGACATCCGGGTACTGCGGTACAAGATTCCCGGTTTCGAGAACCTCACCCTCGACCAGAAAAAACTCGTCTATTACCTCAACCAGGCTGCTTTGAGCGGACGGGATATCGTTTACGACCAGAACTTCAAATACAACCTGCCCATACGCCGGACACTGGAGGCGATTTATACGAACTACCGGGGCGACCGCACCGCACCCGAATGGAAGGCGTTCGAGAAATACCTCAAAAAGGTGTGGTTCGCCAACGGCATCCACCACCATTATTCGAGCGACAAGTTCACTCCGGAATTCAGCGAAGCCTATTTCGATACGCTCGTAGCCGCAATCCCTCAGGAGCGGCTGCCCCGCGACTTCGGTACGGCGGAAGAATTGCTGGCAGTCGTCAAACCGGCCATCTTCGACCCCTCGCTCTATCCGGTGCGGGTGAACCAGGCCGCCGGCGCCGACCTGCTCCGGACATCGGCCATGAACTATTACGACGGCGTGTCGCAGCGCGAGGCCGAAGCGTTCTACGCGCGTATGGCCCGGCCGGGCGACCCGCAGCCCGTATCCTACGGTCTCAACTCGCAGCTCGTCAAGACCGACGGCAAGCTCTCCGAGCGCGTCTGGAAAACGGGCGGAATGTACTCCCCCGCCATCGAAAAAATCGTCTACTGGCTCGAAAAGGCCGCCGAAGTGGCCTCACCCACCCAGAAGGAGACGATAGAGGCGCTCATCTCGTTCTACAATACCGGCGACCTGAAGGAGTACGACCGGTTCAACATCCTGTGGGTGCAGGATACGGTCAGCATGGTGGACTTCGTGAACGGATTCACGGAGGTGTACGGCGACCCGCTCGGCTACAAGGCTTCGTGGGAAGCCATGGTGAACTTCAAGGACTCCGACGCCACGCGACGCACCGAAACCATCAGCGCCAATGCGCAGTGGTTCGAAGACCATTCGCCCATTCAGGACAAATACAAGAAGAAACAGGTGAAAGGCGTATCGGCGAAGGTCATCAACGCGGCCATCCTCGGAGGCGACTGTTATCCCGCCACGCCGATAGGCATCAACCTCCCCAATGCGGACTGGATACGGAAGGATTACGGTTCCAAATCCGTCACGATACAGAACATCACGCAGGCCTATGCCGAAAGCAGCAAGGGCAACGGCTTCGCCGAGGAGTTCATCCTCCGCCCCGAAGACCGCGAGCGCATCGCACTTTACGGCACCCTCGCCGACAACATGCACACCGACCTGCACGAATGTCTCGGCCACGGTTCGGGCCAGCTCGCCCCCGGCGTGAAGGGCGACGAACTGAAACAGTACGGTTCGGTGCTGGAAGAGGCGCGCGCCGACCTGTTCAGCCTCTACTACATTGCCGACCCGAAGATGGTGGAACTCGGCCTGCTGCCCGACGCGGAAGCGGCCAAGGCGCAGTACGCCTCCTACATCTCGAACGGCATGCTGACGCAGCTCGCCCGCGTGGAGCTCGGCAAGGACATCGAACAGACCCACATGCGCAACCGCCAGATGATAGGCGAATGGGCCTATGAGCTCGGCCGCCGGGAGAATGTCATCGAAAAGAAGGTTAGCGACGGCAAAACCTACATCGTCATCAACGACTTCGACAAGCTGCGCGAACTGTTCGGCAGGATGCTGCGCGAAGTGCAGCGCATCAAATCCGAGGGCGACTTTGCGGCCGGGCGCAACCTCGTGGAGCGGTACGGCGTGAAAGTGGACCGCAAGCTGCACGAAGAGGTGCTCGAACGTTACGGCAAACTCGGCATACAGCCTTACAGCGGTTTCGTGAACCCGATATATACCCCCGTCATGGAAGGGGGCGAAATCGTGGACATCATCTACGAATACCCGAAAAGCTACGTGGAACAGATGCTGGACTATTCGGCGCGGTATTCCTTCCTGCCGTCCCGGAACTGACGCGGAGGCACTGCTGGACGGAACGGCCGTTTCCCCACCGGACAGGCGTGCCGGTGCACGAAAATGAATGGGGTCGGACCGGACGAGCGGGAATGCGATGAATCCATACGGCCAAAACGAAAAAAATGAAAATCGAAAGGGAAACATTGAAAAAGGTGGCGGTCGCAGCAGGCGCTGCGGCGGTAGTCGCCGGCATCGTATTGCTCATCGTATTCGGCACAAAACAGTGTTCGCGCACGCCGCAGGAGGGTGGCCCCGTTTCCGAAGAGGAACAATCGGCAGCCAACCTGATGTACGGCATCGAATACGAAAACTACGACGTGATTACCGAACGGGTAGGCAGCGGACAGACGCTGTCGCACATCCTCGGCGGGCTCGGTGTGGGACCGGCGAAGATTGACCGCATCGACCGCACCTGCCGACCAGTATTCAACATGCGCGGCATGCGTGCGGGCCAGCTCTACACGGCCTTCATGGAACACGATTCGCTCGGACAGCGGCTGCGCCACTTCGTATATGAAAAGAATCCAACGGACTACATCGTGGTATCGCTCGTGGGCGATTCGGTAACGGTCCGTCAGGAGAGCAAGGAGGTAAACGTGGTACGCCGCAGGGAGACGGCGAAGATAGACAAGACGAACAATTCGCTGTGGAATGCCACAATTGCCGCCGGGATGCCGGCAAGCATTCCGTGCGAAATGGAAGACATTTTCGGATGGAGCGTGGACTTCTTCGGACTCCAGGAGGGAGACGAGTTCACGGTCATTTTCGACGAGCGATGGATAGACACCGTCCGCGTGGGTACCGGTATGGTGTGGGGCGCCGAGTTCCGGCACAACGGCAAACTTTACCGTGCGATACCGTTCCGGCAGGACGGACGGATTGCCTACTGGGACGAGAACGGAAACAGCCTCCGCCGGCAGTTCCTGAAGGCTCCGCTGAAATACACGCGCATCAGTTCGCGCTTCTCGCCCTCGCGCCTGCACCCTATATATAAGGTACGCAGACCGCATCTCGGTGTCGATTACGCCGCGCCCGCAGGAACGGAGGTAGTGGCCATCGCCGACGGCGTGGTGACCGAAAAACGCTGGGACAGCAAGGGCGGCGGCAACATTCTCAAAATCAAACATGCCAACAACTACATTTCGGGGTACCTGCACTTGAAAGGATATGCCAGGGGAATCGCGGTAGGGAAACGGGTATCGCAGGGAGAGCCCATCGCCTACGTCGGCAGTACGGGGGCATCCACCGGACCGCATCTCGATTTCCGCATCTGGAAGAACGGCACGCCCATCGACCCGCTCAAGATTCCCTCCGACCCGGTGGAACCGATTAACGCCGCGAACAAAGAAGCGTTCGAGGCCATCAAGGGCAGGATTATTGCCGAACTCGAAGGAAACGTGCCCGACGAGGAAAAGGTGGTGAGCCTCGACCGCGTACCCGAACAGCAACACCGGATAGAAGACCTCGCCGGCGAAAACGAATAAGCGGTAACGGTACGACCGCATATCCGGCCGATGCCGCAGGCGGCTCGGTTTTCCCTCTCCGGATGCTGTGTACGGGCTTCCGCCCTGCGGCAGCTCCGGAAAGCAGGTATCGTTGCAGGCGAATTACAGAACAGCCGGATGCTCGGACAAACACTTGCCGCAATATCCGGACACAGGACAGCAGGCTGCATACGAACACAATGTGTGGCACCTCTATCCGGGAAGGGAACCGGACGAACGGCGGAACCGCAATCCGCCCGACACAGAAGTGCGGCGACATAGTGCAGTATTAACTGCAACAAATACTGCGGCAGGCGACAAACGGTCTCCGGAATGAACGTACCGCAACCGGCCGCGGAAAACCGTACCGGCCCGATGGGCAGAGGCCGGCGAACAGCACGACACGCACCGACACGGCAACAAAAAGGGGAAGGGTGTCAACAAACTGATGCCGCAAGACAAAAGAGACGCGCTGCGCCGGGCAAAAGCATTTCCGCAAACGGGCGGACAACGGTTCCGATGCTGCCGGCAGCATGCCGAAATAAAACGGGATACGGCGGGGCGGCGATTGGAAAAGAATCGGCAGTTATAAGATGCGAAACCGCAAAAATGGTTGTTTCCTGTCCCCGTAAGGACGAGTCCCGCAAACGTTGCGGGGAACCGCTCTGCACGGCAGGAAGGTTCGGGCGGCGAGACAAAATGCCACGAGCACGGCGGAACGACAGCCGGAAAAGAACCGGCAGTTATAAGATGCGAAGCCGCGGAAGCGATTGTTTTGTCCCCGCAAGGGCGAGTCCCGCAAACGTTGCGGGGAACCGCTCTGCACGGCAGGAAGGTTCAGGCGGCAAGACAAAGTGCCACGAGCACGGCGGAACGACAGCCGGAAAAGAACCGGCAGTTATAAGATGCGAAGCCGCGGAAGCGGTTGTTTCCTGTCCCCGTAAGGATGAGTCACGCAAACGTTGCGGGGAACCGCTCAGTACGGCAGGGAAGGTTCGGGCGGCAAGACAAAGTGCCACGGAAAACGGCGGAACGACAGCCGGAAAAGAACCGGCAGTTATAAGATGCGAAGCCGCGGAAGCGATTGTTTTGTCCCCGCAAGGGCGAGTCCCGCAAACGTTGCGGGGAACCGCTCTGCACGGCAGGAAGGTTCGGGCGACGAGACGAAGTGCCACGGAACACGGCGGAACGGCGATTGAGCCGTGCGGCAGACAGGAAAACAGCGCAGCAGGAGACAAACGGCCCGTTCCCGCTGCAACGGTACGTTGCTCATGAAGCACCGCAAGAGGAACACGAAGTCATGATACAAATGGCGCCCGGTAAGTAAGTACCGGAAAACGGAACTGAACACAGTACGGGCGACAATGCCACAGAACTTACGGCAAATGGCCAACGAAAAACATACGGACAACGGGGTAGACCGGCGCATCATCCGGTTCATCGGCCGTCACCATGTCATGACCATCGCATCGGCGGCCACCGAATGCGGGCCCTACTGCGCCAACGTCTTCTATGCCTATCTCCCGGAACGGAACCTGTTCGTATTCACCTCCGACGACCGGACGCGCCACTACCGCGAGATGTACCTCGACGACCGCGTGGCCGCAACCATCGTACTCGAAACGCGCACCGTCGGACAGGTACAGGGCCTTCAGATACTCGGCCGGGCAGCGCTCGTCCGACAGGCAGACACGACCGCGGCACGGAATGCCTACCTCAAACAATTCCCTTATGCCGTCGTAGCCGACCTCACCCTGTGGACGCTGCGCCCGACTTCGATGAAATATACCGACAACCGGCTCGGTTTCGGCAAAAAACTCATGTGGCATGAATGATACCGCGGGCCATACTCCCGATAGGGACGACTTTTTCGGACGCAGCATTGCCGTCACGGGAGCTACCGGCATGCTCGGCAGCCACCTCGTCGCACAGCTTGTCCGGGCCGGTTACCGCGACATCGTGCTCCCGGTACGCAATGCGGCCCGCTGCTCCGTCACCCGCGCCACCTTGGAGCGGCTCGGCGTCGCAGTCCCGGAGGGAACGCTCCGCACCGTAGAGACGCCGCTCACCGAACCCGCCCGGCTGGCGGCAGCCGTCCGGGGTGTGGATACGGTATTTAACTGCGCGGCCCGCATCATGTCGGGCGGCATGACCGCCGCACAGCTTATCGACAACAACGTCACCATCGCCCGCTCCGTAACAGAGTGGTGTCTGGCGACGGGAGTCCGCAAGCTCATACACGTCAGCTCGATTGCGGCGCTCGGCAATCCGCCGGAGCCGGGCCTTCCTGTCACGGAGGCGTGCGAACCGGAACACGTGGAAAACTATGCGCCCTACGGGCAGAGCAAGTACCGCTCCGAACGGGAAGTCTGGCGGGGCGCGGCGGCCGGGCTCCCGGTCATCGTCGTGTCGCCGGGCGTCATACTCGGCGAAGGCGACCCGTCGGGCGACAACAGCGCCGCACTCATCCCCGCAATCAGTTGCGGCCAGCCATTCTATACAGACGGACTGATGTCCTACGTAGACGTACGGGACGTGGCACGGGCCATGGTACTGCTCGACGCCGTGCCGCAGGCCGTGGGAGAACGGTTCATCCTTTCCGCAGGCGAACTGAGCTACCGGGAGCTCATCGCGCTCGGCGCACGGGCGGCGGGCCGGCCGGGGCCGTTCATCCGCATCGGACGGGGAGCCGTCGATTTCGCCTACGGCTGCATGCGGGCGGCCATCGCGCTCCGGCTGACCAAAGACCGGGGCGTCACGCGGGAAAACCTCGGCAGCGTGCTGCGGACAACCCGTTACGACGGTTCCAAGATAACAAGGTACTGCGACTTCGCCTATACACCGCTTCCCGAAACGGTGGTCCGAGTGGTCGGCAGCTACCGCAGCAAGTGCAGACGATGAACAAGATTTCCGTAATCATCGTGGCCGGCGGTTCCGGCACGCGGATGGGAGCAGGCATCCCGAAACAGTTCCTACCGCTCACGGACGGGGCGACCATCCTGGAAACCACCCTGCGCCGGTTCCTGACAGCGCTGCCCGGCTGCCGGGCGGTCGTCGTGCTCCCCGCTGCCGAAACGGTACGCTGGCAGAAGCTGTGCCGGGAGCGGGGTCTTTGCGGTACGCACACGGTATGCACCGGCGGGGCGACGCGCTTCGAGTCGGTACGCAACGGACTCACGGCACTCGATGCGTGCGACTACATCGCCGTGCACGACGGGGTGAGGCCCCTCGTCAGCGAGACGCTCATACACACCTGTCTGCGAACGGCGGAACGGTATGGTACGGCCGTCCCCGCACTGCGTCCGGTGGACTCCTTCCGGACGGTCGGCCCGGACGGGACGAGCCGCCCGACTGACCGGGATGCACTGCGCGCCGTGCAGACGCCGCAAATCTTCCGGGCAGACCTGCTCCGACGGGCCTACGAAACGGAATACCGCCCGGAATTCACCGACGACGCCTCGGTAGCGGAAGCCGCCGGCATCAGGGTGACGCTCTGCGAAGGCGAACGGAAGAATATCAAAATCACCTCGCCCGACGACCTGCTCGTGGCACGGGCGCTGGCAGGCGGAACATGCGCCGCCAAAAGGGAAGGCTTATGAAACAACGGACGACCGTAACGGATACGTTCCGTACCTTCCGATACGGGAAGATGGACCGTCGGGCAGGCAGGCTCACGGCGGTGTGGATGCTGCTGCTGGCGCTCGTGCCGGCGGCCGTATGGTTCTTCTGGGGCGAAGGGGGATACATCCTGGCCTGGGCCGTCTCGCTGCTCGGCGCCGTGGTGCTGCTTTACGTCATGTCGATACCCCGGAAGGTGGTGGTGAGCGACACGGCACTGGAAATACGCTGCATTGTGGAAATAACCCACATCAAATACGCCGACCTGCACTCCATCCGGCGTATCCCGGCCGAAGCCATGAAACGAAGATACGTCCTGCTGGGCAGCTATGGTTTTTTCGGCTATTACGGTTACTACATCGACGTCCGGAACTGGGAGACGCTGAAACTCTACTGTACACAGTGGGACAATTTCATCGAAATTACGGATTCCTGCGAGAAGCGGTACATCATCAGCAGTCCGGAACCCGACGACCTCATCGCCGCCGTCACCCGTGCGATGCGCTACTATTCCGACTCGGCAGGAAAAGAGTAGCGATTCCGATTCCGCCAACGCCATGAACAAAAACACGAAAGGATACCTATTCGCCTCTATCTCCGCAGCCGCCTGCGGGACGATGCCGCTCTTCGCCCTCCCGATAAAATACGCGGGCTACTCGTCCGATACCGCGCTTTTCTACCGTTTCCTCTTCGGCACCGTGCTCACCGGCCTCTGCCTGCTCCTTCGGAGGAGCGGCCTGCGCGTTTCGGGCAGGGAGGCGGGCACCCTTCTGCCGCTCGGACTGCTGTATGCGCTCTCGGCCCATTTTCTTTTCGTAGGGTACGATTACATGCCTGCCGGAACGGCATCCGTCCTGCTGTTCTCGTATCCGGTTTTCGTCGCACTCATCACGGGACTTACGCGCCAAAAACCGCCTTCCCGAACGGTGTGGGGCGCAACCGTCCTCGCACTGGCAGGCGGGGCCGTCCTGAACGGGAGCGACGGGACGAACCCTGCGGGAACGGTGGCCGTCCTGCTCTCCGCCATTGCCTACGCCCTCTGTATCGTAATTATCCGTACACGAGGCATCGGCAAAACGGACGGAATGAAAGTCGCATGCTACTCCATGTGCTGCAGCACGGCGTTTTTCCTGCTTCGGGCCCTCTCGCGGGATTCGTTCGTACCGGCAATACCGACCGGAATCGGTTCGGATATCGTACTCTTCGCGCTCGTCGCCGCCGTCCGACTGACGGGCCCGATTTCCACGGCGGCCATGGGCTGGCCCGAACCCGTGGCAGCGGTCATTATCGGCAGCGCCGTCTTCAGGGAACCGCTGACGGGCCGTCTCGTTGCGGGCACCATCCTGATGATTGGAGCCGCCCTGCTCACGCTGCCCGAGGCCCGCATCGCCGCCGCAATGCAGCGCCTCCGCCTGCTCCGTCCGAAAACGGACACGCTCCGCGCCGCAGCACGGGCCCTTCGGGCGCTTTTTGGATTTCGATAAAAAAACATTACTTTTGTATTACTTCGGATATTCCGGACGATAAGTACGACAACAAGTCAAACCAGGGGGGGGAGGAATGGTCCGTCTACGGCATTGGATAACGGCAGCAGCGACCTGCATACTGGCCGTCGGCTGCACAGACAGCAACGACGACAGGGTAAACCGGGAAATCCTGCTCTCCACCGTATGGTACGGAGAACGTTTCCTGCCCGAAACCGAACCTGATGCCGCCCCGGACGAAGAGACAGGGCCGGACGAATGCCTGTTCGTTTTCGGCGAAGACGGTATCCTGTCGGTTTTCGGCCTGCCGGAAGGAACCGGCTCCGAACCGCTCGACGAACTGCGCTATATCTATACGGCCGGTTCGGGAGAAATGGTCATCGACTCGTACGGCGTTTTCACCGTCAGGGAAATATCCGTGGAAAGGCTCCTTATGGAAGGCGTCTCAGGGACGCTCGACCTGCGGTTCTACGCCGATACGGACATCGTTCCGGACGAGGAACCGACTGCCGCAAACCGTAACGCTCCGCCGCAGGGAAGCTGCGTAAGCGCTCCGTGACGGGTAAACGAACCGAAAGGGAATGCGTCTGAAAAACATCATCCCGCTCCTGACCGCATGCGTCCTGTCCTTCGCACTGCATTCGTGCGCGGAAGACAGGGAAGAAACGCTCCTGCGCGACCTTACGGACGGATACTGGCTGCAAGAAGAGGCCCCCGACCAGCCGCTGATGCGTTTCTCCGGCTCGGAACAACTGTTCTACTACATTCACTCAGCCCCGGATGCGACGGGCCGGTACGACGCCTGTTACGACACCTCTATTCAGCCCTATACGAAATACGCCATAGATTTCCGGAACGGACGGCTCTGCCTGCTTCCCGACCGATGGTACGACATCCTCGTCCTCGACGCCTCTACCCTCAGCCTGGGCGACGACGAGGGCGGATACGTGAAATTCATCAAAATCCCGGCCGGCTCCGTCACCGTCCTCACGCTGGAGGAATATCGCGACAGGCATCCGGAAGCCGTTTCGGGAAGCTAACCGCAAACGAGCATGAAAAATCCCGCAACATCCATACGAGCCCTCGCATGCGCTGCAGCGATGCTGACCGGCTGCCACATGCACGAAGAACGCCTGGCGGAAGAACCGGGCGCCGCCCCGATATCGTACGAATACCTGTACGACTGCCTCTGGACGGTCGCCGACTTCGCGGACGGCACGGACAGGCTGCCGGGTGCGCTGGCCGACCCGGACGGCGCCCTGTTCTTCCAGAACGACGGCAGCACGATGTATCTTCTGGAAAAGAAGTCGGACACGAACGCCCCCGACCTTCCGAAAGACGCCTACACCGTCACGGCCCAGGGGGCCTACTCGGTCGATACGGAAAGCAATATCATTACCGTCACCGACGGGGAAAAGGACTGCTACTTCCGTATCGAACGGCTGAACGACCGTACCATGACGCTCTATTACCGCGACGAACGGAACGAGTACATAGCCTACTCGCGCTGTCTGCTCTCCTCCATCACCATCGTCGAATAATCCCGCCGGAGCGGGAAGTCCGGCCACCGGCCGGGGACGACCGTTATCTTGTCGCTCCAAAATTTGCTACCGGCATCCAAATATATTATCTTTGCAGGCCGCATAAAGTGTCATTTCAGGCGTTTAAGCGAAGGCATTCCGGCAGCAGGGCTCCGGGCAGCAGGCAGTACCGCGAAACGCCGCGGCAGGAACGAGTGCAGGAAAACAGTCAAAATCAAACATACAGGTAATGAACATCACGAGAGAGAACCGCGAAGGCCAGGTTTCGGTCATCAAAGTTACCGTCGGCGAGTCCGACTACAACGAGGCAGTGGACAAGAAGCTGCGCGAATACCGCCGCAAGGCCAACATGCCGGGTTTCCGTCCGGGAATGGTGCCCATGAGCATCATCAACAAGACATACCGCAAGAGCACGATAGCGGAAACGGCCTACAAGATGGCTTCCGACGCGGTCTTCGAATACCTCGAAAAAGAAAAGACGGATTACGTGGGCGACGTGCTTCCGAGCGACGAACAGGGCGCTTTCGACTTCGACAACAATACCGAACACGAATTCGTCTTCGAAGTGGGCCTCGCTCCCGAAATCGATATCGAACTCTCCGAGAAGGACAAGCTCACCCGATACAAGATTAAGGTTTCCGACGAGATGCGCGAAGGCTACCGCACCAACTTTCTGCGCCGCTACGGTCGGTTGGTGGACGCAGAAGAGGTCGCATCCGACGAAGCCCTCACGGGAACCCTCGACAACGGCGAAATCAAGGTCGAGGACGGATATGTCGGACTCGTTTCCATGACCGAGGAACAGCGCAAACCGTTCATCGGCAAGAAGGCGGGCGACGTGCTGCGCGTCAACGTCAATGAAATCTACCCGACCGCCTCGCAGCGTGCGTCGGTACTCGGCCTGAAAGAAAAGGAACTGGAGTCGATAAATCCCGAATTCGATTTCACCATCAAACAGATACGTAAATTCGCCGAACCGGAGCTGAACGAAGAGTTCTTCAAGATGGTCTTCCCGGACGGCTCCGTAAAGGACGAAAAGGAGTTGGAGAAGTACATCGACGAGCAGGTGGCCGCCGACCTCGCCCGCGAAACCGATTACGTGTTCACCACCGAGATGCGCAACTTCCTCATCGAAAAGGCCCATCCCACGATGCCGGAAGGCTTCCTCAAGAAATGGCTCTACACCATCAACGAGGGCAAGTTCTCGATGGAAGACATCGAAAGGGAATTCCCCGCATTCCTCCGGATGATGAAATGGAACCTCGTCCAGAAGAAGCTCGCCGACCGCTTCGAAATCAAGGTGGAACAGGACGAAATGCTGGCGGAGGCCAAGGCTTATGCCGCAGCGCAGTTCGCACAGTACGGCATGGCCAATGTCGGCGACGAAACGCTGACGAAATACGCGCACTCCATCCTCGGCAACAAGGAAGAGGCCAACAAGATACTCGACAGGCTTTACGAAAAGAAAATCGTGGATGCCGTCACCCCGCTCGTCAAGGTCACGAACAAATCGGTGACGCCGGAAGAGCTGGGCAAGGTATTCGAGGCCATGACGAAATAGAGCCGCGAAGCGGGAGTACAGCCCCGCAGTACCGCCGTATTTCCCCGTGCCGTCGGACGGTACGGGGAAATCTTTCTGCGAGTCGGCGAACCGGTTCGTCGCCGGGCCGGTCGGCATAATAATTGACGGCGGAAGCAGGGGAACGAACGCACCACCTTCCGGTGCCGGACGCCCCGGTCCGAAGGTTTCCGCACGGATAAGGAACGCGGAACCGAAACAGCCGGAACGGGCCGGACACGCACCGCAGGCTGAAGTTCCGCAACACACCGGCACGCAGCGGGCCGGAACCGACGGGTTCCGCACGCACGTGCCGCCCCGAATACGTACCGTTCTAAAAATGACGCACATGAAAAAGAGCGAATTCGAAAAATACGCGACGGGCCATCTGGGCATCAGTTCGCACACGCTTTACGATTACGGTTCCTCCGTCGCGGCCTACGTGTCGCCGACCATCATCGAGGAACGCCAGCTCAACATCGCCACCATGGACGTTTTCTCGCGCCTCATGATGGACCGAATCATCTTCCTCGGCGCCCCCATATACGACGACGTGGCGAACATCATCCAGGCGCAGCTGCTCTTCCTCGAAGCGACCGACAGCAGCAAGGACATCCGGATATACATCAACTCCCCCGGCGGTTCGGTGTATGCCGGACTCGGCATCTACGACACGATGCAGCTCATCGCACCGAGCGTTGCCACCATCTGTACGGGCATGGCCGCGAGCATGGCCGCGATACTGCTGACCGCGGGCGAAAAGGGAAAGCGCACGGCGCTGCCCCACTCCCGCGTCATGATACACCAGCCCATGGGCGGTGCGCAGGGCCAGGCATCGGACATCGAAATCACGGCCCGGCAAATCATCCAGCTCAAAAAGGAACTCTACGAGATTCTCTCCCGGCACAGCGGCGCGGACGTGGCGACCATCGAACGGGATGCCGACCGCGACTATTGGCTGACGGCACAGGAAGCCGTAAAGTACGGTCTCGTAGACGACATAGTCACCAGCAAGAAGAAACACGAAAATGGCAGATAACAAAGGTACCTATATCGAAACGGACAAATGTTCGTTCTGCGGCCTTCCGATAACGGAAGTGGGCATGTTGTTCACCGGAGCGAACGGAGCCGCCATCTGCGACCAATGCATCGAGCGGGGATACGAAACCCTGCTGGAACGGCAGTCGGTCGAAGAAGAAACCATTCGACAGGAGACGAAACTTCAGCGGGAAGACCTGATGAAGCCCGCGCAAATCAAGGAATTCCTCGACCAATACGTCATCGGACAGGAACATGCGAAAAAGACGCTCGCGGTCGCCGTCTACAATCATTACAAACGCCTGATGCACGCCGAATCGGACGCCCCCGACGCCGGCGAGGTGGAAATCGACAAGTCGAACATCATCATGGTTGGCGAAACGGGAACGGGCAAAACGCTGCTTGCACGCACCATCGCCAAGATGCTCCGCGTGCCGTTCACCATCGTGGACGCCACGGTACTCACCGAGGCCGGTTACGTGGGCGAAGATGTGGAAGGCATCCTCACGCGCCTGCTACAGGCCGCGGACTACAACGTGTCGCAAGCCGAACGGGGCATCGTATTCATCGACGAAATCGACAAGATAGCCCGCAAGAGCGACAACCCTTCCATTACGCGCGACGTATCGGGCGAAGGCGTCCAGCAGGCACTGCTGAAAATACTCGAAGGCACGGTGGTGAACGTTCCCCCGCAGGGCGGACGCAAACACCCCGACCAGAAATTCATACAGGTCAATACGTCCAACATTCTTTTCATCTGCGGCGGGGCGTTCGACGGCATCGACAAGCGCATCTCCCGCCGGCTGAATACCCACGCGGTGGGATACGGCACGCCGGATACGGCCGTATTCGACAACGAGCACCTGCTGCGCTACGTCACTCCGCAGGACCTGCGCGCCTATGGGCTCATTCCCGAAATCATCGGCCGCCTGCCGGTGCTCACCTACCTCGACCCGCTCGACCGCAGTGCGCTGCGCATGATACTCACCGAACCCCGGAACGCCATCATCAAACAGTATGTCAAGCTCTTCGAGCTGGACGGCGTGAAGCTGACCTTCGAAGACGAAGTGCTCGACTACATCGTAGACAAGGCAATCGAATTCAAACTCGGTGCCCGCGGGTTGCGTTCCATATGCGAAGCCATCATGACCGACGCGATGTACGAAACCCCCTCCAACAACCGGAAAAGCCTCCACATCCGTCTGCCCTACGCCCAGGCACATGTCGAACAGGCGGCATTCAGGAACATGCGGAAAGCCGGATGAGTACGCCCGAAACGCGACGAACACGGATGCAGGAGGAAGGCCGACGGCCTTCCTCCTGTCGTTTCGGATACCGGCACGACCGAAAGATACGGAACCGTACGGGACGGGCCCGCACGGTATTCCGCAGCAGGACAGGCCCTTCCGATGCGTTTCCCGGTCTGCCGTTCCGCCGGGTGACATACTGCTGCCAATTTGTCATGTCGCATACATGGCAAATTATTTGCTGTACACGAGGAAACCGAAAACGGAAACAACAAACGAACGGAATATGAATATAAACACACTGACAATTAAAGCGCAGGAAGCCTTGCAGTCGGCATTTTCCATCGCCTCGTCGGCCTCCAACCAGGCCGTCGAACCGGTGCACATCCTCGCGGCGCTCATCGCCGAGGACGACTCGCTGGACGCTTACCTGCTGTCGCGCATCGGAGTCAATGTACAGCCCCTGCGGGGCGAAGCGCAGCGAATGATACATGCGCTGCCGAAAGTATCGGGCGGCGGCGAGAACTATTTCTCCCAGGCTTCGTCGCGGGTCATCCAGAAAGCGGTGGACTATACCGCGACCTTCGCGGACAAATTCGCATCGGTGGAACACCTGCTGCTCGGCCTGGTGGCCGACGGCGGCGAAGTATCGAAACTGCTCAAGGGCAGCGGCGTTTCCGAAAAGGAACTCGTCGCCGCCGTCAAGGAGCTGCGCAAGGGAGGCTCAATCGACAGTCAGACTTCCGAACAGGTATTCGACGCGCTGGGCAAGTACGCCATCAACCTGAACGAAATGGCCCGCACGGGCAAACTCGACCCGGTCATCGGCCGCGACGAGGAAATCCGGCGCGTACTCCAGATTCTTTCGCGCCGGACGAAGAACAACCCCATCCTCGTGGGCGAGGCCGGCGTGGGCAAGACGGCTATCGCCGAGGGTATCGCCCGCCGTATCGTGGACGGCGACGTACCGGAGAACCTGCGCAGCAAACAAATCTTCTCGCTCGACATGGGTGCGCTGGTGGCCGGAGCGAAATACAAGGGCGAATTCGAGGAACGGCTCAAGGCCGTCGTACAGGAAGTCACGGCATCGGACGGCGAAATTCTCCTGTTCATCGACGAGATACATACCCTCGTAGGCGCCGGCAAGGGCGAAGGCGCCATGGATGCCGCCAACATCCTCAAACCGGCTCTGGCAAGGGGCGAACTCCGCACGATAGGCGCGACGACCTTCGACGAATACCAGAAGTATTTCGAGCAGGACAAGGCGCTGGAACGGCGGTTCCAGAAGGTGATGATAGACGAACCCTCCACGGCCGACGCCATATCCATCCTGAGGGGACTGAAGGAACGGTACGAAAACCACCACAAGGTGCGCATCAAGGACGAGGCGATTGTGGCCGCCGTGGAGCTGTCGCACCGGTATATCACCTCGCGCTTCCTGCCCGACAAGGCCATCGACCTCGTGGATGAGGCTGCGGCCCGGCTGCGGCTCGAAATGAATTCCGTACCGGAAGAAATCGACTCGCTCGACCGCAAGGTGCGCCAGTTGGAAATCGAACGCGAAGGCATCCGCCGGGAAGGAGACGAAAAGCGCATCGAGGAACTGACGCGGGAAATCGACGACCTGAACGCCCAGCGCAGCGAAATGCGAGCCAAATGGCAGTCCGAGAAAGGGATGCTCGACAAGATACAGAAGAACCGGGAACGCATCGAGCAGCTCAAACAGCAGGCCGTGGAAGCCGAACGCAACGGCGACTACGGACTGGTGGCCGAGATACGCTACGGCAAAATCCGCGAAGCCGAGGAACAGATAGCCGTCCTTCAGGACGAACT
Source organism: Candidatus Tidjanibacter gallistercoris (assembly GCA_019114205.1). GTDB lineage: Bacteria > Bacteroidota > Bacteroidia > Bacteroidales > Rikenellaceae > Tidjanibacter > Tidjanibacter gallistercoris. Next base: position 24,110 of record DXFY01000003.1, read on the forward strand.
CGACAAGACCAACTCCTCGCACGGGTCGATGATAAAGGAGGAAGTCGATGCGGAAGACATCGCCGAGGTAGTGGCACGGTGGACGGGTATTCCCGTCAGCCGCATGCTCGAAAGCGAACGCGAGAAGCTGCTCCACCTCGAAAGGGAGCTGCACAAACGCGTCGTGGGGCAGGACGAAGCCATCGCGGCCGTATCCGACGCCGTCCGCCGTTCGCGGGCCGGCCTGCAGGATGCCCGGCGTCCCATCGGCTCGTTCATCTTCCTCGGCACCACGGGCGTCGGCAAGACCGAACTCGCGAAGGCGCTGGCCGAGTTCCTGTTCGACGACGAGAACATGATGACCCGCATCGACATGAGCGAATACCAGGAACGCCATGCCGTATCGAGGCTCATCGGAGCGCCTCCCGGATACGTGGGGTATGACGAAGGCGGCCAGCTTACAGAAGCGGTCCGCCGCAAACCCTACTCCGTCGTGCTGCTCGACGAAATCGAAAAGGCGCACCCGGACGTCTTCAACATCCTGTTGCAGGTGCTGGACGACGGCCGCCTGACCGACAACAAGGGCCGCACGGTGGATTTCCGCAACACCATCATCATCATGACCTCCAACATGGGTTCGCACCTCATCATGGACAACTTCTCGAAAGGGTACAACGGAGAGCGGATACCGCAGGAGGTCGTCGACCGCACGCGCCGCGACGTCATCGACATGCTGAAGCAGACGCTCAAGCCGGAGTTCCTGAACCGTATCGACGAAATCGTGATGTTCACGCCGCTCACCAAGGAAAACGTTTACGAAATCGTCGGGATACAAATACGTTCGCTCACGAAGATGCTCGCCGCGAACGGCATTGAACTACAGGTGACGCACGGTGCGCAGGAATGGCTGGCCCGCCAGGGCTACGACCCGATGTACGGTGCCCGGCCGGTCAAACGAACCATCCAGCGCTACATCGTGAACGACCTCTCGAAAAAGATTCTGGCCGGCGACGTGGACAGGGAAAGGCCTATCGTCATCGACACCGCAGGCGATGCGCTGACCTACAAGAACTGAACGGAAAGGCTTCCGGCGTACCGGAAACAAAATACCAATCCCCGGAACGGACATATCCGTTCCGGGGATTGGTATTATTGCTTTTCAACTATCTTTTTACATTTATCATAAATTTTTTTTATCACTATAGTATATCCTCTTTTTTTCCCT
>DXFY01000004.1 GCA_019114205.1 Candidatus Tidjanibacter gallistercoris
AAATAATACGTACGAAAATTTGAATTATATAGCGCTTATCGAGGACAGCCACTGCGGAAGTCTTCTGAAAACGGTATTTTACAGGCTTCAAGCGACGAAATAAGACAAAAGGAGCGGACGGGAATCCTATCGGCAAAAGGCAGTGTCCGTCCGTCCCTCCCACAAAACTAAGGTACATTACGATTCAATAAACAATTTGAATTGTATTCAGCGAAGTTCACCGAGGCCGCGTACCCGGCTGAAAAAAGGTGGTAAAACAATCCGGACAAACACCCGAAAATACTATTTACACGACCTTATGTAATGTTTTTATGGTAAGAAACGGTATCGCAATTCAATTATTTAGCATTTACATCCCGAATCCGCAAAGCGGAAACGCATCCGGCACATTATATTTCTCCCCGCCAATATGTTAGTTTACAACCTGAGCTTCGGATACATGCGCCCCGCGCACGTCCGACATGCACACGACCGGCTGCCGGGCATTGACAGACATGCACACATACACGCTCCTTATCCCCTGCCGACGCCCGGTAAATCCGGGATTCGCCGGGCACGAAGATGCGTACTCCCGACAGGCGCCGGAAAGATAATGCCATAATATAAATAGGTATACGGACGACGGAACGCCTTATCCGGACTTCCGCCCCATCCCGACAGGCCGGACACAGACGGCGCTCAGCCCAGCATGCTGCCCAGCGTTTCCACCAGACCGTCCATATCTTCGTCGGTAGTATCCCACGAGGTCACGAAACGCACCTCGTCGGCGGATTCATTCCAGACATAGAAGAAATAATGTTCGGCAAGTCGTTCGATAATCGGCCGGGGCATCGAAACGAACAACTGGTTCGTCTCGACTGGCTGGGTGATGCGCAACTGCGGGAGCCGTCCTAATCGGTCGGCGAGCCTGCGGGCCTGGGCATTGGCATGTTCCGCATTGCGAAGCCAGAGCCCGTCGAGGTAAGGTATGAACTGGGCCGAAAGGTAGCGCATCTTGGAAGCCAGCTGCGCCGACTGCTTGCGGTAATATTTGATGTCGGCGGCGACTGCCGCGTCGAAGGCTACGACGGCCTCCCCCATCATCATGCCGTTTTTCGTTCCGCCGAGGCTCAGGATATCCACGCCGGCATCCACGGTCGCCTCGCGCAGCGTACATCCTAAGGCCGCACAAGCATTGGCAAGACGTGCTCCGTCCATGTGTAGTTTCATGCCGTGCCCGTGCGCCAGCGCTGCGAGAGCGCGTACCTCCTCGACCGTATAAAGCGTACCGAGTTCGGTAGCCTGAGCAATATAGACCGCACCGGGCTGCGCATGGTGGCAGTCGCCGAAGTGGGACAAATGGGGCCGGAGCAATTCGGGCGTCAGCTTGCCGTCCGGCGTATCGACCGGAATAAGCTGGCATCCGGTCATCCGGGCCGGAGCGTTGCATTCGTCCACATAAATGTGGGCCGTGGAAGCGCACAGAATGCTGTTGTACGAACGGGTAACGGCCTGAAGGGCCACGCTGTTGGCTCCCGTCCCGTTGAACAGGAAGAACGGATGCGCCTCGCGGCCGAATACCTTTTTCACGCACTCCTCGGCCTGTTCGGTCCAGCGGTCGTCGCCGTAGCCGGCGGCATGGTCGCGGTTGGCCTCGATGATGGCCGCCATCACCTCCGGGTGAACGCCGGAATTGTTGTCGCTTGCAAAACTCCTCATGATTCCATTCATATTTTCGCAGTGCAAAGATACGCCGATAGCACTCCGGTTGTCCTGCGACACGCTCCTTTAATACACCCGCGGGACGGTTCGGATACCGAAACGGCACACCGTCAGGCGGCGCCGGGCTCAACGGCGCCCCCGGATGTACCGAACATCCCGGAAGCCGCATGCGCCTCTGCACGCACAAAGCCGCGGCAGCCTGCCCGTCGTACCGTCCCGCCCCCGGCCGAATGCCGTAACGAACGGCACCCGCTGCCAATCGGCAACCCGACCGCTCCGCACGCATCTTCCCCTCCCCCTTCTGCTGTACATTTCGCCGATACGCCGAGGGCCGCGGAGTGTTCCGCGGCCCTCGGTACGAATCCGAACCCCGGTCAGAAACCGATGCCGGCAATATAACCGTACAGGTTGCTCACGATACCCGCCGCAAGCACGCCGACCGTACAGAACACGAGACTCGCTTTATTGTAACCGTCCGTACGCAGCCGTTCCGTAACGCCCCCTTCCGGCGCATCGATGAACATGGCTTTGATAATCCGCAGGTAATAGTAGAGCGATACGACCGTATTGACGAGTGCGATGAACACGAGCACGTAATCCCCTTTCGCGGCTGCGGCCGCGAAGATGAAGAACTTGCTGAAGAAACCGCCCAGCGGAGGAATGCCCGCCAGGGAGAACACGGCGAGCATCATCACCAGCGCGAGTTTCGGGTTGGACTTGTAGAGCCCGTTGTAGGCGTCCAAGTCGGTACGTCCGCTGTTGTTCTCCACCGATGCGATGACGCCGAATGCCGCCATGTTGGCGAAGAGGTACACCAGCACATAATAGACGACGGCCGAAAGTCCTTCCGGCGTACCGTGCAGCACACCGAGCATGATGTATCCCGCCTGCGAAATGGAGGAATAGGCGAAAAAACGCTTGATGTCCCGCTGGCGGATGGCGAACAGGTTGCCCACCACGATGGTAGCCACCGTGATGGCCCAGAGCATGTAATACCAGATGCGCCCGATGCCCCCGAAAACATGGTGCAGCGTCAGCAGCAGCACGAAGCAGCCGGCCGCTTTGGAGACGACCGAAAGATAGGCAGTCGTGGCAGTCGGGGCACCCTCGTATACGTCCGGAGCCCACATGTGGAAAGGCACGAGCGAAATCTTGAACGCCAGTCCTGCGAAGAAGAAGACGAATCCCAGCACCGTCATGAAATCGGCCGTCACCAGCGGCTGCATGTCGGCGAAATACATCGTTCCCATCGCTCCGTACAGGTACGAGAGGCCGAACATCATGATACCGGACGAGAGCGTGGACATCAGGATGTACTTGGCCCCCGCTTCGGCCGACTTCTCCTTATATTTATTGTATGCCGCGAGGCAGGCGGTCGGCAGCGAAGCCATCTCGATACCGATATAAAGCAGCATGAAATTCCCGGCCGATACCATCAGGTACATGCCCAGCAGCGTGGCCAGGGCGATGATGTAATACTCTCCTTCGCGGATGGCAGTCCCCTGCTGCCGCAGCCACTCGCCCGCCTGCATGAAGACCACGAGCAGGCCGAGGTTCAGGATGTTCTTCATCAGTACCGCCAGCGGGGTCGTGACGTACATGCCGCCGAAGGCCGTCCCTTCGGGCACGTGGAAAAAACCGGCTGCCGTATGCAGGGCGAAAAGAAAGATTGCCGCAGGACGGAACCATTTCATGGCGCGCGTTTCGCTGACGAACAAATCCAGCAGGAGCAGGATGACGAATACGGCGAGCAGGCCGAGCTCCTGACGCATCACTAAGAAATTACCCAGGTCCATAAGCTAAAACAGGTTTAAATGTTCCACTACCGGTGCGAGACTGTCGTAAATGAGTCCCTGCACGCCCGACGGCCACACGCCTATCGCCACGATGCAGGCGATGAGCGCCACGGCCGAAAAACGTTCGTACCAGTGCGCATCGTCCAGCTTCAGATGTTCGGGATTCTGCACCGGCCCGTACAGGATTTTACCCACCGTGCGCAGGATATAAACGGCCGTCACGACGATGGAGGTGGTCGCAAGCACCGTCAGCACGCGGCGCAGCAGGTCGGCATGTTCGAACGAACCGATGAACACGGTCATCTCGGCCACGAACCCGCTGAATCCCGGCAGGCCGAGCGACGCGAAACCGGCTATCACGTAACACGCCGACGCAAAGGGCATGATACGCATCAAGCCGCCCATCTGCCGGATATCGCGCGTATGGGTACGACCGTAAATCACGCCTATCAGCGAGAAGAACAGGGCCGTCATCAGACCGTGGGAAAGCATCTGGAGCACCGCGCCGGTCATCGCCGTCCGGTTGAGCATCAGGATGGCGAAGAGCACGAGGCTGCAATGGCTCACCGACGAATAGGCGTTCATGTATTTCAGGTCGGTCTGCACCACGGCACCGTATGCGCCGTAAACCACGCCGATACCGGTGAGGATGAGGAATATCCAGGAAAGTTCCTGCGCCGCCTGGGGCATCAGGAATATCGCCACCCGGAAGCAGCCGTATCCGCCCAGCTTCATCAGCACGCCCGCATGCAGCATCGACACCGACGTCGGCGCCGCGGCATGGCCGTCGGGCGACCACGTATGGAACGGGAAGAGCGCGCCGAGCACTCCGAAGCCGATGAACGTCAGGCAGAATATCCAGTACTGATGGCTCATCGGAACGCCGAGCCGGGCAATCTCCATGATGTTCATGGTCGTCGCGCCGGAGGTGAAATAGATGCCGAGAATGCCCGTCAGCAGGAAGGCCGAACCGCCCATGAGCATCAGCGTCAGCTTCGTTGCGGCATACACCTTCCGCCCGTTCCCCCATACGCCTATCAACAGGAACATCGGTATGAGCGCTATCTCGTAGAACATGAACATGGCGAACAGGTCGAGGGAGATGAAATAGCCGAACACCCCGACAGCCAGCAGGCTGTACCACACGAAGAAGTCGCGTTCCATGTTCCACGCCGAGAAGACGCCCGCAAACGCCACGACGGCCGACAACAGAATCATCACGACGGAAATGCCGTCCACGCCGACCGTGTAATGGATGTTGAACGGCGCATACCAAACCGTGTCGGCGAAGAGCAGCATCGCTTCATCCGATACCGCCCGCTGCTGCAGGAACACGACCGCTACCGCCACCGCGCACACCAACTGCAATCCGAACCCCGCCGTGACCGCCGTGCGCACGAACCGCTGTCCCTTTCCGGCGAAAAGCGCCAGCAGGGTGAGCAACGGTATAAGCACCAAAACAGACAATATATTCATAGCCCCCTCAGAAGATAAATACACAAACTACGATGACGAGTACCGACCAGACGAACACCGCGGCATAGGTCTGCACCCGCCCCGACTGCATGCCCCGCACGGCACGCGACAACTGCTGCGTTCCCGTGCCCAGGGCGTCGATGCCGCCGTCTATCGCATGGCGGTCGAACCATGCCACGGGAGTGCTCACGCAGCGGAACAGAATCTTTTTGGTAACGAACTGCCATGCCTCGTCGATATAGAAGCGATGGTAGGCCGCACGCCAGAAGCCGGCCCATTTCGCCGCGACCCGCGCGGCCAGCCCCCGCTCCCGCATGTAAAAGCGCGTCGCCACGGCGATACCCGCCAGGCTCACCAGAATGCCGCCGGCGGCAATCGCCCAGTCGATGCCGAGCCTGTACGGAATCCCGTCGCTGCTGACCAGCCGCGAGAAGGGCAGCCAGCCGACCGCGCACGAGAGCAGTGCGAGAAATACCAGCGGCACGAGCATCGAAGCCGGAGCCTCGTGCGGCCGCACCTCGTACTTCCGTTCCGTTCCCCAGAAGATGCGGAAATAGAGCCGGAACATGTAGAAAGCCGTCAGTCCGGCTACGAGCAGCAGTACGGTGAAGATGAATTTGTCGTGTCCGAAAGCAGCCGACAGAATCTCGTCTTTGCTGAAAAAGCCCGAAAAAGGCGGAATACCCGCTATGGAGAAACAGGCGACCAGGAAGGTGATATGGGTAACGGGCAGGTATTTCCGCAGGCCGCCCATGGCTTCCATCTCGTTGCTGTGCACGGCGTGAATGACCGCACCCGCACCGAGGAAGAGCAGCGCCTTGAAGAAGGCGTGCGTGAAGAGGTGGAACATGGAAGCCGTATAGCCTTCGCCCGCATGGCCGCCCATACCCGATACGCCGAGCGCGACCATCATGTAGGCTATCTGCGAAATGGTGGAAAAGGCCAGCACCCGCTTGATATCGGTCTGCGTGATGGCGATGACCGCGGCGAAAAGCGCCGTAAACGCCCCCACGTAGGTAACCAGCGTCAGCACGTCGGGCGCGGCGAAATAATAGAGCGGGAACATCCGCGCGATGAGGTAGACGCCCGCCACCACCATCGTGGCGGCATGGATGAGTGCCGACACCGGCGTCGGCCCCTCCATGGCATCCGGGAGCCAGATGTGCAGCGGGAACATCGCCGACTTTCCGGCCGCCCCCATGAAGAGGAGCGCCATCGCCCACGTCGCGGCCGACAGGCCGAGAAACGAACCGCCCGCCATGGAAGTCACCGCCAAGGAAGCATCGTCGGCCGTCAGAAGCCCGAAATCGAACGTTCCCGTATAGTACGAAAGGATGAGAATGCCGATTAGAAAGCCCAGGTCGGCGAACCGCGTCACGATGAACGCCTTTTTGGAGGCGGCTATCGCAGCAGGCTTCGTATAGTAGAAACCGATAAGCAAATACGAGGACGCCCCCACGAGCTCCCAGAAGATGTACATCTGGAAAATGTTGGTGGCTACCACTAATCCGAGCATCGAAAAACTGAACAGCGACAGGAAGGCATAGTAGCGCTGGAAGCCGCGCTCCCCCTTCATGTAACCGAAACTGTACACATGCACCATCAGCGACACGGTCGTTATCACCACGAGCATCATCACCGAAATGGGGTCCAGCAGCACGCCCATGTCGATGTGCAGCGTGTCGCCGAACTGCAGCCACTGCACCGACCATGCCGTAAGGGCGGGGTATGCGCCATCCTGCAAACCCTCCACGAAGAAATAGCGGTATGCCGTCGCATACGACAGCAGCGTCGAGACGGCCATGCCGAGCGTCCCGCACAGACCGGCGACGCGGGGCCGCAGCCACTTGCTCCCCAATCCAAGGAAGAGGAACATCAGCATCGGGACCAGAATAATATATACGGTATATCCCATAATCCTAATGTTTCATTTTATCTATATGCCGGACGTCTATGTTATTGGCCAGGCGGTACACGTTGATGATGATGGCGATGGCCACCGCCGTTTCGGCCGCCGATATGGCGATGCCGAAAAGGCTGAAAAAGAGTCCCTCCATGTGTTCCGGATAGAGGTAGCGGTTGAACACGCTGAAATTGATTTCGACCGAGTTGAGGATGAGCTCGATGGATATGAGCACCGCGAGCAGGTTCTTGCGGGCGATGAACCCGTAGATTCCCACGAAGAACATGATTGAACTGACAATCAGGTAATGCTCCATTGATATCATCATAGTCTTGCCGTTTTTTGTCGTTTACCGTTTGCGCGCTATCAGGATGCCGCCGATGGCGCACACGAGCAGCAGGATGCTGAGCGCCTCGAACGACAGCAGGTATTCGTACTTGTCCGTCCCCATAAGGGTCTGCCCGACCGCCTTCATGTCGGTTTCGTGGTCGCCCAGCACCGTAGGATTGCCCCCGTACAGGAAACGGTGCTTCAGCGTCGCCCACGTGGTGACGCCCAGTCCGGCGAGAGCCGTGAGGGCACCCGAAAGCCCCCTGCGCCGGTCGTGCGGTTCGGTCCGGTCGCCTTTGGAACTCGTCAGCAGGATGGCGAAGATGAAGAGGATGAGAATGCCGCCCGCATAGACCGACAGCTGTACGACCGCCAGGAAGTGGTAATTCAGCATGAGGTAAAGCCCCGCCGTACCTATCAGCACGAGGAGCAGATAAGTCGCCGCACGGAATATCTTGCGCGAGGTGACCGCCAGCACCGACGATACGATAATCGCCGCGGCCAGCAGATAGAAAATGATTACGTTAGCTATCCCTTCCATGACTTATTCCGTTTTTGATTCCGTTCGGGCCTCCGGCGATGCCGCCCCTCCTCCCGGTGCCGGAGCAGCCGGTTTCGGAGCGGGAGCCGGTTTCGGAGCCAGCGAAGAGCCCGGCCGGTTGAGCTGGAGCAGCAGCCGCTCCTTCGTAAAGACGGCATGCTCGAATTCGTTCGTGAACCGGATGGCTCCCGTCGGGCAGACCGAAACGCACAGACCGCAGAAGATGCAGCTTCCGAGGTTGTAGAGGTGTTTGTCGAGCACCCGCTTCGGCTTGCCGGTCGCGGGGTCGGTTTCCGTCCGAGCGACGACCTGTATCGTGCCGTTCGGACAGTTGTTCATGCACATGCCGCAGGCGATGCATTTGTGGTGGTTCCCGGCGTCGTGCGACATGGTGAGCAGTGCACGGAACCGCTCGCCGTACTCCCGCCGGCCGCGGTTCTCCGGATACTGCTGCGTCACCTTCGGACGGCAGAAATTGAGCATGGTGACATACATCCCCTGCCCCAGATGCCATATCCCGACGAATATGTTCTTTATGTAATTCGCGACTTTCATAAGGCTACAAGATAACGACTACCGACATGAGTATCAGGTTGAGCAGGCAGACGGGCATCAGGATTTTCCACTCCAGGCTGAGCAGCTGGTCGATGCGCAGACGCGGGAACGACCACCGCACCCACATGGCCAGGAACATGCAAACGCATGTCTTGCCGAAGAACCACAGCAGCGACGGGATGCAGTCCATCGCATGGTTGAAACCCTCCCAGCCGGGGATGTGCAACGGCTGCCACCCGCCCAGGAACATGGTCGTCGCGATGGCCGCCACGATGAACAGGTTGAGGTACTCGGCCAGATAGAAGAAGCCGAACTGGATGCCGGAATATTCGGTATGGTAACCGGCCGTCAGTTCCGATTCGGCCTCCGGCATGTCGAACGGTCCGCGGTTGGTCTCGGCATGGCCCGCGATGAGGTAGGTCAGGAAGGCGATGCACGCCGGAACGTGTCCCTTGAAGATGAACCACCCGTCGGCCTGCTGCGCCACGATTTCGGAGAGCTGCATGGTGCCGGAGAAGACCACGATGACCATCAGCGACAGCCCGGCCGATATTTCGTAACTGATGAGCTGCGCCCCGCTGCGCATGGCGCCTATCATCGAATACTTGCTGTTGCTCGACCATCCGGCCAGCAGGATGCCCACCACGCCGAGCGACGAAACGGCCAGCAGGTAGAAGACGCCCACGTTGAAGTCTATGGCCTGCAACCCTTTGGCGAAGGGAAGCGCCCCGAACGTACAAATCGAACCGATAATCACGAAGAACGATGCCATCCGGAAAAGCACCTTGTCCGACCTGTCGATGTGCACCAGCTCCTTGAGCAGTATCTTTATCATGTCCGCCACGGACTGGAAGATGCCCCACTTGCCCACGCGGTTGGGGCCGAGGCGGCACTGGAAGAAGCCGCATATCTTGCGTTCGGCATAAATCAGGAAGAGCGCAATCAGGGCATAGGCGACGAGTACCGCCACCCCTATCAGCACGAACTCCACCAGCAGCGCCCAGCCGTCGCTCATACATCCGTGCAGCGAAGTGTCAATCCATTGCGTCAGTTTTTCGAAACTCCACATAATCCATTACCCATTAATATCCACTTACCGGTCGATGCACGGTATCACGTAATCGAACGAACCGCCGAGCATGATGAGGTCGGCCACCTTGCCGCCCGGCGCCACATCCTTCAACGCCCCTACCAGTACCATCGACGGCGACCGGAACTTGACGCGGTAGGGCGTCTTGTCGCCGCGGCTGGCGATGTGTACGCCGAACTGCCCGCGGGCGTTCTCCACCCGCTGGAAGTAATCCCCCTGCGGAAGTTTGATGACGCCCTTCACCTTCTCCGCATACGGGCCCTCCGGAATGTTGTCGATAAGCTGCTCGATGATGCGCAGCGACTGTTCTATTTCGTTCAGACGGATGATGTACCGGTCGAAGGTCATGCCGCCCGTGCGCAGCAGCTCCTCGAACTCCACCCTGCCGTATGCGGCATAGGGTTCCGCCCGGCGCAGGTCGTTGGCCCACCCCGACGCCCGGCCCGAAGGCCCCGTGACGCCCAGGGCGATTGCCCGCTCGCGGGAAAGATAACCGGTACCGGCCATACGCCCCGTGGCTATCGGGTTGCCGGTATAGAGCATGTGGTGCTCGCGCAGCATCTTACGCATGTAGGGAATGAACTCCTTCACCCTTTTCCGGAAATTGGGATGCAGGTCGCACGCCACGCCGCCGATGACGTTGTAGTTCGCCATGAGCCTCCCCCCGGCCGTCTCCTCGAAGATGTCCATAATCTTCTCGCGGTCGCGCAGGCCGTACATGAAAGCTGTCACCGCCCCCATATCCATGCACATGGACCCCCACCCCAGCAGGTGGGAGGCGATGCGCGTCAGCTCGTCGAAAATGGTGCGGATGACCACCGCCCGCTCCGGAACGTCCATTTGCAGCGCCTTTTCGCAGCAGAGGCAGAAGGCATGCCGGTTCATCGTACCCGACAGGTAATCGAGCCGGTCGGTCAGGTGCAGTATCTGGGGATAGGTGTAGCCCTCGCACAGTTTCTCCACCCCGCGGTGGATGTATCCGAAATGCGGATCCACCGACCGGACGATTTCGCCGTCGAGCGCCACGCGCAGGTGCAGCACGCCGTGCATGGCAGGGTGTTGCGGCCCGAAGTTGATGACATAATCCTCCTCGCCGTATAACGGCCGGAGCACCGTGCGCTCCCTGCCGTCGGGCCCTGCCTCCACCGAGGGCACGGTATCCATGTCGGCTAAGGATTCGTTCTCAAGCGGTACGGGATTGGCTTCGGGCGAGGCGTCGTAGTCCTTGCGCAGCGGATAGCCGTTCCAGCTCTCGCGCAGGAACAAACGGCGCATGTCGCCGTTGCCCGCGAAACGGATGCCGAAAAAGTCGTGCACCTCGCGCTCGTACATCAGGGCGACTTCCCATACGGCTCCCACCGAAGGAATTACCGGCCGCTCCCGGTCGGTCACGGAGGTCTTGAGCACCACCACGTCGGCCGTATTTTCGCTGCGGGCCACATAGTCGATGACGCCGAGCGCGTCGCCGTAATCCATGCCGACCATATCAACGAGGAAATTGTAACCGCACTCCTTCAGGAAAGCGGCCGCCTCCGGCATCCGGTCGGCCGGAACGGTGAACACCTCGCGTCCGTCGGCCACGGTCGCCGCCTCCCCGGCGAACCAGCCGAATCTATCGCTCATCTTTTCCTTCATCATACGCGGCTTCATTCTCTACGGGTGTAACATGTTCCTTCACCGCAGGCTGCTGCGGCAGTTTGAAGAAGTTCTGAACCTTTATCTTGCGTTCGAGCTGCATCATCCCGTACAGGATGGCGTCCGGCCGCGGAGGGCATCCCGGCACGTAGACATCGACCGGTATCACCTCGTCCACTCCCTTGACCACATGATAGGAGTTGCGGAACGGGCCGCCGCAAATGGCGCAGCTTCCCACGGCAACGACGTATTTCGGTTCGGCCATCTGGTCGTACAGACGTTTCAGCACGGGGGCCATCTTGTGCACGATGGTACCGAACACGAAGATGACATCGGCCTGACG
>DXFY01000005.1 GCA_019114205.1 Candidatus Tidjanibacter gallistercoris
GAACACAATGGAAATACCCAATGATACATTCGTCGTCCTATCGGTCAGCGTTCCCTCCCATAACGTATACTCGATACTTTCCAAAGGTAATTCCTCTTCTGCTTTCTCGCAGCCGCATAAAATTGCGCCGGATACCAGACATAAAAGTAAGAACAGTAACTTCCGTTTCATATACACCTTTTTAATTCTTACCCCGGTACGATACCCTTCACATATAACAAATTTACCATACTTCTCTCTGTTATCAAAGATACTGCTTTCATTTCACACTTCCGACACGATATGCCGCATATCGTTTTCTGAAAACATGGGCAGGATGCAGTACCCCGACGAAGCCCGACCGCAGCGCTGCACGCCGTCCCCCGCGTACGGCAGCCGGCCCTTTTCCCTGCCGTCATCCTACGGAACTGCGGTGTCCCAAAAAAAATCGGCCCCCGTAAAGGGCCGATTCATGTTTTCAGTAAATGAACGCTGCAAAAACAGGCGCTGCCGGAAGCCTCAGTTTCCCTGTTCGCAGATGAATTTGATGCGCACGAGGCGTACCTCTTCTTCCGTGAAATCCGGGCCGAGCTCCCGAATGGCTTCTTCGATACTGTCGGTCTCGGCATCCTCCTTGAAATAAAGGTAAATCTCTTCGGCCTTGTCCTCGTCTATCGCCTGCTCTATGTAATAATTGATATTGAGTTTCGTTCCCGAATTGACGATGGCCTCTATCTCGGTCAGCAGTTCGTCGAAATCGAGGTCGCGCGCACGGGCAATGTCCTCGAAATCCATCTTGCGGTCGATGCTCTGAATGATGAACACTTTGTTCCCGCTGCGGTTCACCACGCTCTTCACGACCATATCCTGCGGGCGGACGATGTCCTTCTCCTCCACGTACCGTTTAATCAGCTTCACGAACTCCGCTCCGAACTTCCGCGCCTTGCCGGCACCGACGCCCGTGATGTTCTGCATCTCCTCAAGCGTTATCGGATACTGAATCGACATGTCTTCCAGGGAAGGGTCCTGAAAGATGACGAACGGCGGCAGGCCGTGCTGTTTGGCCACTTTCTTCCGCAGGTCTTTCAGCATGGAGAAGAGTTCGGCATCGGCTGCCCCTTCCCCGCCGCGTCCTGCCCCAGGTGACGCAGCATCTTCGTTTTCCTCGCTGTCGTAATCGTGGTCGAGAGTAATGGATATGTCGTACGGTTTGTCGAGGTAACGCTCGCCCGCTTCGTTCACCGAAAGCAGTCCGTAGTTTTCGATATTCTTATCCACCAGACCGAGAATGAGTGCCTGCCGGATGACGGCGCCCCAGAACCGGTCGTCGTGCTGCGCACCGGCGCCGAACCACTCGCTTTCGTTGTGTCCGTAGGACTTTATCATGGCTGTCGTCCGGCCCACGAGCACGTTCACCAGATAATCCATCTTGAACTTGGGGCCTATCGCCTTCAGCGCTTCCAGCATGACCTGCATCTCCTCGCGCGCCCGTACCTTCGGTCGCGGATGCACGCAGTTGTCGCAACTGCCGCAGTTCTCCTCCCCGTATTCCTCTCCGAAATAATGGAGCAGCGTCTTGCGCCGGCACATGGAACTTTCGGCATAGGAAACCGTTTCCAGCAACAGCAGCTTGCCTATCTCCTGTTCGGCTATCGGCTTGCCCTGCATAAACTTTTCGAGTTTCTGTATGTCCTTGTAGCTGTAAAACGTAATGCAGTGCCCCTCGCCCCCGTCGCGGCCCGCACGCCCCGTTTCCTGATAATAACCTTCGAGGCTCTTGGGGATGTCGTAATGAATGACGAACCGCACGTCGGGCTTGTCGATGCCCATGCCGAATGCTATCGTCGCCACAATCACGTCGGCCTCCTCCATGAGGAAGGCGTCCTGGTTCTTCGCCCTGGTGGCGGCATCCATACCCGCATGATACGGCAGCGCCTTGATACCGTTGGCCACAAGCAATTCGGCAAGTTCCTCTACCTTCTTGCGGCTCAGGCAGTAGATGATGCCCGACTTGCCCTCGTGCTGCTTGATGTACTTGATGATTTCACGGGCGACATCGTTTTTCGGACGTATCTCGTAAAACAGGTTCGGACGGTTGAACGACGACTTGAACACCGCCGCATCGAGCATCCCCAGATTCTTCTGTATGTCGAGCTGCACCTTGGGCGTGGCCGTCGCGGTCAGCGCTATCAGCGGTGCCCGGCCGATGTCGTTCATGATAGGCCGTATGCGCCGGTACTCCGGCCGGAAATCGTGTCCCCACTCCGAGATGCAGTGCGCCTCGTCGATAGCATAGAACGATATCTTGATTTTACGCAGGAAGGAGACGTTCTCCTCCTTGGTCAGCGATTCGGGGGCGAAATAAAGCAGTTTGGTCTTGCCCGACATGACATCCTCCTTCACCTGGCTGATGGCCGACTTGTTGAGCGAGGAGTTGAGAAAATGAGCGATTCCTTCGTGCTGGCTGAAAGTCCGCATGGCATCCACCTGGTTTTTCATGAGTGCGATGAGCGGAGAAATCACGATGGCCACCCCGTCCATCAACAGGGCGGGCAACTGGTAGCAGAGGCTCTTGCCCCCTCCGGTGGGCATCAGCACGAACGTATCCCTGCCCGCAAGCACATTCCGTATGACCGCTTCCTGATTTCCCTTGAACGCAGAAAAACCGAAATACTCCTTCAGTTTCTCATGCAGCATGTCGTGTGAACTCTCCATTTCCCTCTTTGCTTTCCCAGTCAAACATAACCGTTGTCTCGCGCTCCTCCGACCGCCTTTCCCCGGACCGGAACCCGGCCACCGCACGGCAGCGCATGCTTCCGAAACTATGTCCGGCAGCGTCGAAACGCCCCGAAATGATGCGATTCGGATACGGAAACGAAACCCGGCGATTTTTTCCGACACTCTTTCGCAACATAAAGATATAACTTTTTTCGTATATTTGCCTAACTTTGTAGAAAAGTTTTTTAATAATGAGGCTCTACACCACCGGACTGGTCAAGAAGTACAAGACGCGCACGGTCGTCAATCAGGTATCCATCGACGTCAATCAGGGCGAAATCGTGGGGTTGCTCGGGCCGAACGGCGCCGGCAAGACCACGACGTTCTACATGATTGTCGGACTGATTAAACCGAACGACGGACAGATATTCCTCGAAGACGGGGAGCACACCGAGGAGATTACCAAGCTGCCGGTGTACAAACGCGCCCAGATGGGGGTGGGCTATCTGGCGCAGGAAGCGTCGGTTTTCCGCCACCTCAGCGTCGAGGACAACATCCGTTCGGTACTCGAAATGACCGACTACTCCAAAGAGTACCAGCGCGAACGGGTGGAAAACCTCATCGAAGAGTTCAGCCTACAAAAGGTACGCAAGAGCAAGGGCATCCAGCTTTCGGGCGGAGAGCGCCGCCGCACGGAAATCGCGCGCGCGGTGGCCATCAACCCCAAGTTCATCCTGCTCGACGAACCTTTCGCCGGTGTGGACCCCATCGCCGTGGAAGACATTCAGAGCATCGTCCGTACCCTGAAGGACAAGAACATCGGCGTCATCATCACCGACCACAACGTCCACGAGACGCTCTCCATCACCGACCGCACCTACCTGCTCTTCGAGGGGAAAGTGCTCAAGACCGGTACGGCCGAAGACCTGGCCAACGACGAACAGGTGCGCAAGGTCTATCTCGGTCAGGACTTTAAACTCAGATAATCCGCGGTCGGAGCGGTCGGAGCGCCCGATGCACGAAATCACACCCACCGACGGTCCGTCCGACCGCGGTTTTCCGATACATACCATGGACAAAATCATTCATCCGTCGCAGGTTTCGGGAACAGTCCGGCCGCCGTGCTCCAAAAGCTACGCACAGCGCGCCCTGGCCGCAGCGCTGCTGGCCGACGGCGAAACCACGCTGAGCAACATCGAACTCTGCGACGATACACGCTACGCAATGGACGTCATTACCGGTCTCGGTGCCGCGGTACGGCAGACCGGGCCGGCGGAATACGTCATCCGCGGGGGGCTCTCCCCCGTGACCGATACGGTCAATACCGGGGAATCGGGACTGGCCACGCGGCTGTTCACCCCCGTCGCCGCCCTCTGCGACCGGCGCATGACCATCACCGGCAGGGGAACCATGCTGCGTCGGCCAATCGGCATGATGATAGAACCGCTGCGCAATCTCGGCGTGGAAGTGCGCTCCAACGGCTACCTGCCCATTACGGTACAGGGGCCGCTCAAGGGCGGGGAAACCGACGTGGAGGCGACGGTCAGCTCGCAGTTCCTAACCGGCCTGCTCATGTCGCTGCCGCTGGCCGAAAACGACACCGTACTCCATGTCGAACAGCCCAACAGCCTGCCCTACCTCGCCGTCACGGTAGACCTCGCCTCCAAGTTCCGCATACGCATGGAGCACAACGGCTTCCGCGAATTTTTCATTCCGGGCGGCCAGCACTACCACCCCGCGAAGCTCCATATCGAAGGCGACTGGAGCTGCGCCGCATTCATGCTCGTGGCGGGCGCCATCGCAGGCGAAGTCACCGCCAAACGGATGAACACGCTCTCGCTACAGGCTGACCTGGCCATCATTCAGGCGCTCACCAAGGCCGGAGCGGTCATCATCACCACGCCCGACGAAATCACGGTGCGCAAAAGGGAGCTGACCGGCTTCGAATTCGATGCCACGCAGCGCCCCGACCTTTTCCCCGTGCTGGCGGTTCTCGGCGCGAACTGCGAGGGAACGACACGCATCCGGGGCGTCGGCAGGCTGCTGCACAAGGAGAGCAACCGGGCCGAGGCCATCCTCTCGGAATACACCAAACTCGGCATGGACGTGGAATTGGACGACGACGTCATGACCGTGCGCGGCGGCCGGCTTTCCGGCGGCACGGTAGACAGCCGCAACGACCACCGCATCGCCATGGCCGCAGCCGTGGCCGGTCTGAACGCCTCCGGGCCGGTAACCGTCACCAACGCCCAGGCAGTCACCAAATCCTATCCGCGCTTCTGGGAAGACCTCGAATCGCTCCTCTCCGACAAGCCATGAACAGTTTCGGCCGCTCTTTCAGAATCACCCTCTTCGGCGAGTCGCACGGCCCGGTCGTCGGCGTCACGATAGACGGCATGCCGGCCGGCATTCCCTTCTCGGAAGAAGACCTCGCCGCCGACCTCGCACGCCGCCGCAGCACCGCTGCAGCCGGTACCACGCCGCGCCGCGAACCCGACCTGCCGGAAATCGTCTCCGGCCTCTACGCCGGACGGACGGACGGCACGCCGCTGACCCTCCTTTTCAGAAATACGAATACCCGGTCGGACGACTATGCCGCCTTCGTCCACCATCCGCGGCCGTCGCACGCCGACCTGACGGCCGCCCGCAAATACGGCGGATACAACAATCCCGGAGGAGGAGGCATGTTTTCCGGCAGGATGACGGTCGCCCTCGTTGCGGCGGGAGCAGCCGCGAAAAAGCTGCTGCCCGGCGTAACGTTCGCCACCCGCATCGTCGAGATAGGCGGCGTCGCCGACCCGGAACGATTCCCCGCACTGCTGGACGAACTGCGCGCCGCAGGCGATTCGGCGGGCGGCATCGTCGAGGTCAGGGCACACGGCGTGACGGCAGGTACGGGCGAACCGTTCTTCGACTCGGTGGAAAGCACCGCCGCCCATCTGCTCTTTTCCGTACCGGGCGTCAAAGGCGTGGAATTCGGAGCCGGTTTCGCCGCGGCACGCAGCCGAGGCAGCCGCAACAACGACCCGATAACGGACAGTTGCGGCACGACCGCCACGAACAACGACGGCGGCATCAACGGCGGCATCGCCAACGGGAACGACATCGTCCTGCGTGCGGCCTTCAAACCGACGCCCAGCATCGCGCTGTCCCAGGAGACCTTCGACTTCTCGGCGGGACGCATCGTACCGCTGACCATCGGCGGACGCCACGACGCATGCATCGCCCTCCGCGGTGCCGTGGCAGCGGAAGCCGTGCTGGCCATAGCCCTCGCCGACCTCGTCCTGAGCGCCGCACGCCCCCGCAACTGAACGCAAACCGACCGCTTCCGGCCGCCCCGATGCGGAGAATATCCGCTTTGGATATCGTAAACATACGGTTTCCCATGCAAACGGACGACGGCACAACCGGGTAGCTGCCAACGAAGTACGAACACGAGACAACGATAATACGGAGCATTCCTGCCTTTGGGAATACGGCACCGCAGGCGTAATCCGCCTACCAAAGAATCCGCAGATACTTTGCATTTCAATTATATTTGTATAAATTTGCGGGCTGATAACGGAAATGGATATCCTCGACACATACGACATCCCGTGGAAAGGGCTGCCGAACGGCAGACATGTTTTCCGCTTCGCCATCGACGACCGGTTCTTCGGGGAAGCAGCGGAGTCGGATATCCGTGGCGGTGCATTGCAGGCGGATGTGACGATGGACAAATCCGCGGCCATGCTCCTGCTGGAGGTGACGATAAAGGGCGAAGTGACCGTACCGTGCGACCGGTGCTTGGGCGATTTGCGGCTCCCGGTGAATTACGACGGGGTACTGACGGTCCGGTTCTCCGACCTGGCGGACGATTACGACGGGGAGACCCTGTGGCTGAACCCCGCGGCGGAGACGGTGCCGCTGACACAATATATATATGAAAGCATCGTGCTGAGCCTTCCCTACCGGAAGGTGCATGGAACGGATGCCGCGGGCGAACCGCTTTGCGACGGAGACATGCTCGCACGGTTCCGGATTGTCACTCCCGAAGAGTTCGACGCCATGAACGGCGAGGCCCGTACCCTTTCCTCCACGGAGGAAGGCGGCAAACTGCAACAGCTTCGGAAGGAGATGGAAAACGAAGAAAAGAAGCGATAACCAAATCATAATTTACGTAAAATGGCACATCCTAAACACAAAGTCTCCTCGACGAGACGCGATAAGAGAAGAACGCATTATACGGCCGCCATCCCGACGGTTGCAGTTTGTTCCAACTGCGGTGCAGCGGTACAGTACCACAGGGTTTGTCCCGAATGCGGTTTCTACCGCGGCAAACTGGCCATCGAGAAAAAGGCGGAATAACCCGCACGGACATCCGTTCGATTACACTACTACCCCATGTTGCGAATCGGTATTGATGCGATGGGAGGCGATTATGCGCCGCATGTCATCGTGGAAGGCGCTCTGATGTCCCTCCGGTACATCGACAGCGGGAGCCGGCTGGTACTCTTCGGCGACGAAGGACGGATTCGGAAACTGTTGGAGGAGCACGGCGCCCCGTCCGACGCTTTCGACATCGTCCACACCACCGAAGTCATCGCCATGGACGACCATCCTGCCAAAGCCTACACCCAGAAGGCCGATTCCAGCATACGGGTCGGTTACAGGTACCTGAAAGAGGGCCGTATCGACGGTTTCGCAAGCGCAGGGGCGACAGGCGCCATGCTCGTAGGAGCCATGTATTCCGCGGAAACGATACGCGGGGTCATCCGCCCGGCCATCTCGACGCTCATCCCCACGGTGGACGGAGGCAGCTTCCTGTTGCTGGACGTGGGGCTCAACGTGGACTGCAAACCCGACGTGCTCGACCAGTACGGACTTATCGGGAGCGCCTATGCGGAAACCGTTCTTTCGAGGACGAACCCGCGGGTGGCCCTGCTCAACATCGGCGAAGAAAGCGAGAAGGGAAATCTCGCTACCAAGGCGGCCTACGAACTGATGGCCGACAACGGGTGCTACAACTTCGTGGGCAACATCGAAGCCAACGAAATCTTCACGGGGAAAAAGGCCGACGTGGTGGTATGCGACGGTTTCGTGGGCAACACGATACTGAAACAAACGGAAGGATTCTACGAACTGGCCCGCATGCGGGGCATCGACGACGAATACATCGACAGGCTTAACTACGAATGCGTCGGCGGCACCGCGGTGCTGGGTATCAATGCGGTGGTTCTCATAGGCCACGGACGTTCTTCGGCCCTGGCCGTACAGAACATGGTCCGCCAGACCGAGAAAACGGTCAAAAGCGGATTGGTTAACAAGTTACAGGACACATTTCGTAATTTCTGATGAAGAAAATTACTGCTGCAATAACAGGCGTCGGAGCCTATCTTCCGGAATACGTGCTCGACAATTTCGAGCTCAGTAAAATGGTCGATACTTCCGACGAATGGATTATGACGAGGGTGGGCATCAAAACGAGGCGCATCCTGAAAGGCG
The DNA here is from genome assembly GCA_019114205.1 of Candidatus Tidjanibacter gallistercoris. GTDB lineage: Bacteria > Bacteroidota > Bacteroidia > Bacteroidales > Rikenellaceae > Tidjanibacter > Tidjanibacter gallistercoris. The sequence goes on from DXFY01000005.1 coordinate 8,182, forward strand.
AAGGGCTCGGCACTTCCTACATGACCGAGAAAGCCGTAAACGACCTGCTGGAAAAGACGAATACGGACCCGCTCGACGTGGACATGATTATATGCGCCACGGTCACGCCCGACATGTTCTTCCCCTCCACCGCGAACCTCACGGCCGCCAAATGCGGACTGAAAAACGCCTTCGGCTTCGATATTCTCGCGGCGTGCAGCGGTTTCATCTTCGCCCTCGTCACGGCCGCCCAGTACATCGAAACGGGGCGGAACAAGAAAGTCATCGTCGTGGGAGCCGACAAGATGTCCTCCATCATCGACCCCACGGACCGCGCCACCCTGCCCCTGTTCGGCGACGGAGCGGCAGCCGTCCTTCTCGAACCGAACACGGACGGGTACGGCCTTATCGACTCCATCACCCGGAGCGACGGCAACGGCGGCAAGCACCTCTACATGAAGGCGGGCGGTTCGGCCTACCCCGCTACCGAAGAAACGGTACGCAACCGCTGGCACTTCGCCCACCAGGACGGCCAGAGCGTCTTCAAGGCGGCGGTGACCAACATGTCCGACGTAACGGTCGAAATCATGAGGAGGAACAACCTCATGGCAAAGGATATACGTTACCTCGTTCCCCATCAGGCCAACCTGCGCATCATCGATGCCGTAGCCAAACGCATTGGCCTGCCGAAAGAAAAGTGCATGCTCATCATCGAGAAATACGGCAATACGACGGCGGCCACCATTCCGTTGTGCCTGTGGGACTACGAAAGCCGGCTCGCCAAGGGCGACAACCTGATTCTCGCATCATTCGGCGGCGGTTTCACTTGGGGTTCGATATACCTGAAGTGGGCTTACGACGGCGGAGACTTCTCCAAATAAACCAGCGGGAACCTCTTTCGGACTTTTCGGAAAATAGAACGAACTGCCGATAGATTTCCCGTCCGAACAAGGTGCAGCGGCTTTTGCGGTAAAATGCGACCGTTCCGATAGGCATAAGAAAAACCCAAGAGCGGACTTTGCAGAAAGACGGAGAAGTTCCTCCGTAACGTTAAAGACATCCGGATATTTGCGGATAACTAAAAAACACTATCTTTGCAGTGCCGTTGTGTCCGACTGTCGGACGGCAGCATTTCCGCCGCGGCAGAAACAAACGATACGGTTCCATAGTTCAACGGATAGAACGACAGTTTCCTAAACTGTAAATCCAGGTTCGATTCCTGGTGGGACTACAAAACCGTATATTCATACTATATTTTACAAAGGTTCCCGTTTTGGGAACCTTTTTTTGCATGTTCTCCGAAAAGAGCTGTTCCCCGTTGCGGAAGGTTGCGTACAAATGTCGGACAACGGACCCGCAGTTACGGAATCCATTGCTTTCCGGGCTTCGCGGCAGCCGCCGGCCGATTGCGGAAACGAATGTGAATCCGGCATTGCCGTTCCCGGTCGGCCTGCTCTTGGCCCGAAACCATTTCCTCGAGATTCCGAACTGCCGTACTCACCGCACCATAAGGAACGGCGACAGACATCCTCCGCATTTCCCGCTCCTCCATGTTCGGCAGCACAGTGCGACGGAACGGCAAGCCGCGACTGCCCCCACGCTTCTTCCGACCGCTGTATACCCGGCAATACACCGAAACGACGAACTGTTCCAATTACCTTCCGACCATCCTGCAATACGCTCCCCTGCCCACACCTGCATCGCTGCGAAGCCGCTGCAGGTGTGCGTACCGCTCCCGACCGACACCGTCACTTCCGCCCCAGTGCCCACCCGTTCCGCCACACCGTTTCCAATGAAGGAAAACGGAATATCGGAATAAATTCTTAACGGAAAGCGCTTATCTTTGCACCCTGAAAACCGCATCCAATGGAATCTATCCGAGAATTATTCAGAATATGCAACGGCCCGTCGAGCAGCCATACTGTAGGCCCCAAAAAGGCGGCGGAACAGTTCCTTGCCCGGCACCGCGATGCGGAGCATTTCCGCGTTACGTTGTACGGCTCGCTGGCTGCAACCGGTAAGGGGCACCTCACCGACGCAGCCATACTCTCCGTTCTCGAACCCGTCGCTCCTACCGAAATGATATGGCAGCCTGAAATCGTGTTGCCGTTCCACCCCAACGGAATGCTTTTCGAGGCCTTCCGGGGAGGTGCGGTGACGGAAGCGTGGACCATCTTCAGCGTCGGCGGCGGTGCATTAGCTAACGAGCATACGCACCAGAAGAAACCGGCCGACATCTATCCGCTCACCACCATCGAAGACATCCTCAAATGGTGTCAGGCCGAAGGCAAAGCATTCTGGGAATATGTGGAAGACTACGAGGGACACGACATCTGGGAGTTCCTCTCCACGATATGGACGACCATGTGCGAAACCATCGAACGCGGACTGAACAACGAAGGCGTCCTTCCGGGCGGACTGAAGGTGCGGCGCAAGGCCAGCACCTACATGGTAAAGGCCAAAAGTTTCAACGACTCGCTCAGCAGCCGTTCCAAACTATACGCCTACGCCCTTGCCACGTCCGAGGAGAACGCATCGGGCGGCATCGTCGTCACGGCCCCCACATGCGGTTCGAGCGGCGTGGTACCCGCCGTGCTGTACAGCATCGCGACGAGCCGCGACTTCCCGACCGTCCGCATCCTGCGTGCGCTGGCCACCGCCGGACTGTTCGGCAACATCGCAAAGGCCAACGCCTCCATTTCCGGTGCGGAGGTAGGCTGTCAGGGCGAAGTCGGCGTGGCCTGCGCCATGGCCGCCGCAGCCGCCTGCCAACTTTTCGGCGGAACACCTTCGCAAATCGAATACGCCGCGGAAATGGCGCTCGAACACTTCCTTGGCCTGACGTGCGACCCGGTCTGCGGACTGGTTCAGATACCGTGCATCGAACGCAATGCGGTGGCAGCCGCACGAGCCCTCGACGCCAACCTTTATGCTACCCTCTCGGACGGCAACCACATGGTGAACTACGACAAGGTGGTCAAGGTAATGAACGAAACCGGCCTCGACATGCCCAGCCTCTACCGCGAAACGGCGGAAGGCGGACTGGCGAAAAACTATACGCGCCACCGCTGAGCCGCAGTACAAAAAGGGGTTGCATTACGGGGGAGCTTCGTCGCTCCCCCGGTTTATTTGCCCCGGAACCTGGGTATGAACACGCGCGCCTCACAGGAAACGACATCTGTACAGTACCGCACCGAAAACCCGACGAACCGCTCGCTTCCGCCGCCACGAACCGGCAGCAGTCATTCCGAAGTCCGCCCGTTCCACGCCTGCCGTACGCCCTTCCCCGGTCTCCGTCCCTGCGGAAACGAACGCGAAAGGATAACACGCGGCGGCAACGTGCCCTACACACCCTTCCTGTTGCATGCAGTGCAGCCGTTTATGCCTTTCCCTTGTAACGCCACAACTGCCAACTGCTCACGATATTCTGCCAGATATTATTGCTATTCATTATTATACGTTTTAATATCAATCTACTACAATATAGCACAAACGCGTTGAGTAACAAAATTGAGAATAAAATAAACGAAAATTATTTCACGATAGATTTATATAGATTGATCAAAAATGAACCAAATCCCCATAATCCACCGCCCGAAATAATTACATTGATAATGCGGGACAATATTGTTGAAAAATTCGTGAATCCCCAAAAAGCAAAATATCCCAATATTATTGCGATTGTCAATCCGATCGC
>DXFY01000006.1 GCA_019114205.1 Candidatus Tidjanibacter gallistercoris
GGCGAAGCCATGCACCATTGCGTCTTTACCAACGAATATTACCGCCGGGACGATTCGCTGATCCTCTCGGCCTCGATAGACGGCCAACGGCTCGAAACGGTCGAGGTTTCGCTATCCCGATTGGAGGTGGCGCAAAGCCGGGGCGTATGCAACAAGGACAGTCCGTACCACAAGCAGATTATAAAACTCGTTCAGCACAATATGCACCTTATAGAAAATCGACTGACAGCGTAATCCTAAATCTATCAAATAATTAGAATCGGGGCGGCGAAAGCCGCCCATAACACCGAAACCATGAAAACAGACACGAATAAACTGAACCCGACCTACGAAATCCGGCAGAACGGAAAAACCGTACTCCGGTCGGATTGCGAGTTTTCGCTTCCGATGATTTTCAACAACCTCACGGGGCGAAATTTTGCAAAGAAATCGGAATATCACGATTATATCCGATTTATCGCTATCAAAGAAATGGGCTTTACCTACGGGGAAATAGAACTGGTCAAAAACGGAGAGGTCGTAGCCAAAGGACATATCACGAAGAAATAAAATCGGGGCGGCAACAGCCGCCGTTCAAACCTTTTATCAACCAAAAACAGACAAAACTATGGGAACATGGGGAGCAGGAATCTACGAAAACGATTCTACGCGGGATTATATAGACGGGATCATCGACAACATATCGAACGCCGTCCGGGACATTGTAAAGCGGGATTATACGCTGTTGCACGCAGGGATGCCCCAAAGCGACCTGTTCATGTGCTACATCGACCTGTTGAACGCCATTTGCAGCCGACACGACCTGCACACATCATTACCGGATGCAGAGGTGGTTCGGAAATGGAAAGCCAAATACATGGAGGTTTGGGAGTTTACCGTCGGCGAGTGCGATCCGGCAGAGGATTACCGGAGAGAAAGGGCTGTCGTATTGAACGAGAGTTTCGATAACCTGATCGCCCTTGCAAGTAAGAAAAATAAATCGACAAAACTATGAAAAATCAAAAACACGACGACAAAACGACAAGGGCGTATGCCGTCCTTGCCCAACTCGAAACCCGATACCGGGTAAGAATCTGCGAGCACGACCGCACGGCGATAGTCGTATCGGGCATTACCGAAAAACAACTCTCCGCCCTATGCCGGAGGTTGCATTGCTCCGGTATGTATAACGACACGGGACGGTTCGGGATCATCACCAATTTCGGAGAATATAAGTAACAATCGGGGCGGCGGCTGCCGCCCCATAACACCGACCGCTATGAAAATCATCTACAAAGAGGGAACCCGCAAGACCCTCGCAGAATCGACCGGAGAAGTCCGTAGCGCAGTCGCCACAGCATTGGAACTCGTCGAGGGCAAGCACGGATTCAGAACGCCTTTCGAGATATGGCGCAACTGTGAATTAGTCATAACCATCGGATATAATATCTACACAACATCCGTCGAGATACGTCCCCCGGCTATGGCTTATATCAAACGCCGGAGTAATTGGCACAACCGATACGCTTACTATGCGGCCGGAGCATTTCGGGGAAATAACGACAACGCGGAAGTAGAACTTATTTAATGGAGAACAACAATGAAAACGACAGAGGTAAACAAGGAATTGATAGGCAGAAGGTGCGAGTGCATCAGCTTCGGCACAATGGTTACGGGAGTAATCGAGGACATAACCGTTACGAAATATACGGCGGAGGTAAAAGTGCGTTACGACGAGCCCCAGCGCTGGGGTAACGAAATTTTGCACAGCGGTTGGGCGCATGGGGACAAGGACGACGAATCCGGCTCTTTGAAGTACCTGCGCCTGCTCCCCGAATCTGTCCGACCGGACTATGAAACACTTGTCGTAACTTTTGGCGAGCCTATCCGCACGCTGGAGCGCCGTATCTTCGACGATCCGCAGGCGTGGGGCGTATCGACCCTGAAGGAGTGGATCGACGGCTACGAAAGCACCCGCTTTACGCAAATCGGCGACCGCACGGCGGTCGTAACCTTCGAATACAACATGGCGAGCGTGCGTGAATGGCTCGCCCGGCATACCGAAATCGAAACCTGCAAAACGGCGTAACGATGGCACGGGAGAGAATCGACGACTGGATGCAGATGGCCAAAGACCTCGCCCGTGCCGAACGGGAACTGCAAATAGAACATTGGGTATATATCACGTTCGAGTACCGCGAGGACGACCGTTCGCGGGTCGTCCTGCATAAAATAGACATGCCCCGCAGGATGCTCGACCGCTGGCGGTGGCTCGTCGAGTGGCGTAGGGCCAAATACGTCTGCCAATACCCCCGTAAGGGCGTGCAGGTCTATCATTGTTACTACGACAAGCGGACGGGACTGCAAACCGGATTCGGCTCCCTGCTCTCGTGCGTGGCAGCGGCTAAAGCGCAGATTACGAAAGTCGAGCGTAAAATAGAGGAATACGTTAGTTACATGAGCGGTAACGATCTGTTTTTCGACCCGACGACAGACGAAAAATTGCGCTGCGCCAAAAAGAAATTGGCGCAGAAAAGGGCCAAGTTTGCCGAACTGTGCGCCCTGCTCCAAAGCGAGGTCGCCAAACACCGGGCCAATCCCGGTATCTACAAACTGTTCATCGGTTTTCGCAAGCTGGGTGAATTTACGGACATCCCGCAAGCCCGTAAATTCGCCGAAGAAAGCGGCGAAACAGGGACTTTCAACCTTATCGGCGACCGTTTTCGGGATAGTTGGTACCAATCGAAACGTATCGGAGAAGCCGGAAATTAAATCTTGAAATTCGGCGCAAACGAAAAATCGACGGTTTCAAACCGTCGATTTTTCGTTTGCGGAACGCCGCCCCGGAAGGAGTATCGGCATATCAGTCAGTAATTCTTATTGAGCCATATCCCGAAAAACTTGTCGTAAATGCGGTAAACGCCCTGCTCGTGCGTAACGAAATCCTTTTCGAGCAATCCTTTGAGCGCCGCCTGCACCGAACTCGGAGAAGGCAGACTGTATTTCTGAACGAACTCCCCGGAGGTAACGGCACGGGCAGCGCCTTCCTTGCTTATGGCGATAAGCAGCTCTTTCTGTCTTTCGGGCAGGCGGAACAATATCTCCTGATAGGTGTATTTGTAAGAGTCGAGAATATTGCCCAACGCTTCGGGGATCATCTCTGCCCTACATTCTCCCCTTTCCGGAGTGATGCCGTACAGCATGTTGAGCATCTTCTGCACATACCATGTCACCCCGTCGAAACGGTCGTAAATGTCGGCGACGACACCTTGCTCGATTTTTCGGCCGCTATTTTCAAAATGCCTGCGGGCGAAGTTTTCGTATTCCGACAACCCGATACACTCCAGATACATCATCGACACGCTTTGATAAAAGGGGCGCGAGGCGTTGGCGAACATATTGCCCATGACGTGCCGCTGGCTGCCTGCGAAGATAAAACGGGCGTTGCGACAATGTTGTATGTGGGTGCGCAGCAACGCTTCCACATTCTTTTCCGTGTAATAGGCCACCTGCTGAAATTCGTCGATGGCGACGATTACCGGACGGGAGGCTTTCTCCAGATAGCGGAATATCTCGTCGAGCGTCGCTTCCGTCGAGCGGATGTCGCCCAGTTGCAGGTTGAAGCTGGGATTACCCGCCGGGTCGAACGTAATGCCGCCTTGCAGGGATTTGACGCTGTTCCAGAAACTTTCGATGGCTTTTTTGCCGAAAGGCTTCAGACCATCGACAATGACCCGGCTCAAGGAAAATACAAGGTCGCGCAACGATTTGGTCGCATAAATATCGACGAAAAACGTATAATAGTTACCTTTGATCTCCGGATTGTTGAAACAGTGCTGTATAAGTCCTGTCTTCCCCATACGGCGCGTGGAGATCAGCGCCAAATTATTGCCGTTGGTAACTTCCCGAATAAGATTCTCGCTCTCTTGTTCGCGGTCGCAGAAATACTCGGCGGATTCGTAGCCGCTGGTTATAAAGGGATTTCTCAGTGGTTTCATAGAGTTGCATATTATTACGCAAAGATAATTATTATTAAATAATAATCAAATCTAAATCTACCTTCACCATGTTGCATATCTGCCGAACCGCATGATAATCTACGGTTTCAGCCCGGTTTTCTTTTTAGAATGTGCGGCCAGCTTTTTCGCCACGTCGGGCAGCTGCCTTGCCGGTTTTCCAACGGATGTTACGGCGGTTTCGGTCTGTTCTTTCGGGGCCGGAACCGGCGGTCGGCGAAGGTTGGGATAGTCATGCCGCAGAATATGGTCGGCCCGTTGCCGGATCAGAGCCATAGCCTGTTGTTTTTCCGTCTCTGTCGTGGCTTTGGTAAAGCGTTCGGCCAAGTTGTCGAACCAGTCCCGATAGGAGAAGAAATTGGGGAACTTATCCCGTATCATAGGGTCTGTGCACTCTGGCGAAGCAAGGTGCAACAGGCAGGCAATGTTATAGGTATGTTCGGACAAAAAAATATCCGATCCTTTATCCATCCTGGCGAAGCGAACGAAATTTTCTCTTGTCGCCGACATATCGTAACGTTCGCGTTCGGTATGGATACCGATTTCCGTCATATCCGTATAACAGTCGGCCGAAAGCACTCCGAACGGCTCCGGCTCGCTGCTGTATAGCCTGTCGAGATCAATAACGGGGTTGATCCTTGCCCGTTGCACTTCATCGGGTATTACGTCTATCGTTCTGAAAAACGTGATGTCAAGCCGGGGATCGAAAAATTTGTCTGCAAGGAAATCCTTATACCTCTTTTGCAATTTCCGTCCTTCCGGCGTATTATCGAACAGCAGTACGCCCCGGTCGGTCTCGATGCCCGTATAGGTATTGATTCCGAGAAGCTGCTCTCGATCGGAATACCGGGATACGGCCCGCCGATAGTTCGAATTTTTTTTCAATTCCTGCTCGGAATTTTCCGGCAACAACGGATCGAGGCCGTTCTGATAGCAGTATATGGCCGGATAGAGCCGGCAGGTGTCCAGCGGTTTCAAGCCCTGCTCCTTGATGGCATCCGACAGTTTGCGCGGAAACATCGGGATATTCTCGTAAGGTTTCCATACCCGGTCGGGGTCGGCAAAGCGGTAATGTACGAAAAAACTGTTCGGGTAAGGCGTCAGCCAATCTTTGAGTATTATTTCCGTGCAATGATTGATAAAATGACCGAAGTTTTTATAATATCTCCCGTTTGCCGATACAGCCTGTGTTTTTCCCTCCGGTGAAAGCATCATATAAACGTCTCCCGGCTCCCGACGGTCGCCGGAGTTCATCGTTCTGTTTTCTTCTGTCGTTTTCATCGCTATTGGTTTCAATCGTAGTTTTAGAATTTCGGTTTCATGGAGGATTTGCGCTGCGGTTTTATGGGCTGCACCCGCTCCTGTTGGGGCGTAACGTTCCGCAGGGTCAGCGATTCTTTCTTACGGTCGTAGCGAACTTCGCAGTTCTCGAAGATTTTGGTATCCGTTTCCACGTTCCGCAAGCGGATCGTTTCGCCCCCGTAGAGCCGTTTGCTGTCGTCATAGGTGATCGGTTGGCGGAGTAGCTCGTCCATCTTTCGGGCGAATATATAAACATTGTCTTCGCACCTGATCCGCCCCGGAGTGTAAATATCCAGTTCGGAATCGCTCTTAAAGGCATACAGGCACATATCCGCCGTGCGTATGTCGTGGGGAACCCATTGAATCGCCTGCGGATGATTTTTGACGGCGGCTTCGCCAACCTGCTGCGTGATGATCTCTTTCGGTACGAAGCGCAAGATATGCCCGTTTTTACGTGCGGCTTCCAACGCTACTTCTTCCGAAATGGCTTTGGGACGCATTACGGTCATCAAAAAGTCGATTGTTTTAGGATTATCCTGCTCCCGAACCATTTGCAGAGCTATCGACGGTTCTGTCAACGCACCGGCGATGCTGTAATCGGTCTTATCCTTTCCGTAAGTATTGTCGAAAGCCTCTTTGCACATCTCATAAGTCCGGTCATCTTCGGGTATTCCCCGCAGGTTCAACGGATTCTTCCTGACCAAATCCGTATAGAACTCCGGGCTTTTCATCGTTTCCGGGATAAACTCTATGGCATACGGACTGCGACGTATGGCTTCCATGCACAACTCCGGTGTTTTAAGGGCTTCCGGAACCATTTTGAGATAGCTTCCGTCGTACCGTACCGCCGTTTCGCACAGCTCCTTATCCTTGAATTTTTCGGGAATATTGTAGAACAGTTCGGGTTCTTTGGTGAAAATCATCTCCGCCAGCTTCGGGGTCATATAGTCCGGATTCATACTGTCCAGAAAATATTTGGTTCGAGAGTATCCCTCGCAACGCTCCAACAACTGCTCGTGGATCTCTTTGTAGGGAATGTACCGAAGTACCCGCAGGTCATAGCTCGAATACAATGCCTCATGGCACATCTCCCGCGTCAGCAGTTCCGGCTTGAAATACTGAATGGCGGCAGGGTCGTTCACCATCGCTTTCCGGTACAGGTCGGGGGTATGCAATGCCTCCGGCACATAAGGAAGTGCATGGATGCTGGACGATACGGCCGCCTCGCACATACGCTTCGTGCGCAAATGTTCCGGTACGTCGTGCAGCATGATCCCGTCGCTCTGTACCGCCGCCGTGCATACCGTCCTTGTTTTCCACCTCCCCGGCAGGGCCGTCAGACACGACGGGTCGGTACGAACCCCGTACAGGGCAATGTGTTCATCCATCACCTCCGGTTCGATGTCTGCCAGCAAACCTACCATATCGGCGCCTTCCTGCCGGTATTTTTTTATGCCTTCCAAACACACGTCGGCATAGGGAATGAATTGAAGGACGCTCCGGTTTTCGCGGAGTTTGGCCAGCGGGGCGTTAAGGGCCAGCCGGCACATCTGCGGGGTTTTTATCGCTTGGGGCACGAACTCCAACACCCAACCATCTTTCGCTACTGCATCCATGCACATCTTCCGGGTCTTGATCCGGTCGGGCACATAAGGCAGGGCCCATACATTGTTTTGCACCGCCGCTTCGCACAGGGCCTCTGTTCGGCGCTCCTGCGGCACGAACAGCAGCGCCGGCCCGTAACGTTCTACGGCGGCCTTGCACATCGAGGGCGTTTTCAGTTCCTCCGGCACATAGTCGAGCGCAAAATCCCAGCTTTGCACGGCCGTATAACACAGCTTTTCGGTGCGCATATCGCGGGGAACGTATCGGATATTTTCTCCGTCGATCTCGACGGCGCGGCGGCATACCGCCTCGGTACGCCGCTCCAAAGGAAGGGTCATCAACATATTATGCTTTCTGCCGCCCCGTTCGAGCAAGGCTATATCCCGTTTTTCCTGTTCTGTCATAAGGTTTTCAAATTAAAAATGCCCGACTTTGGCCGGGCAATGATGTTCGTTTGAGACTATTGCTCTTCGCCGCCCGTATCGCTGTCGTTCTGGAACGTGAAGCTCTTTTGCACCACCTGTCCCATATTGTCCTCGATATAGACGTCGATGGTCTGCTGGTCGTCGCTGCGGGAGGTGTAATAAAGGCGGAACGAGAAGCGTTCCAGCGGATAGCGGTCGTTGGGCAGGAACACCGTCCCGTCGTCCATCCGCAGTTCTCCCTTGCCGTCGGGTTGGAAATAGCGGATCGTGTAGCGGGCGTCGGCATACTCCCCCTCACGAACCAGCGTACAGCGTATCTCGGCGGTTTCGCCTACGCCGATACGCTTGGGTACGGGCATCGTTTCCAACGAGAAACTGTACGCCTGCTGAATGTCCAGATCTTTGTCGCAGGATGCGAGCAGTCCGAGTGCGGCCATCGCCGCAAAAAATAACTTTTTCATCACTTTTCGGTTTATTTGCATTTGTAATCCGCGAAGTCCATCGCGTTGAACAATCGTTTGTTGTTGCACCAGTAGGCCAGCCGCCACGCCTCCCGCGAGGGTTTGGCGTCGCCCGAAAAATCCCGGTACGGCTGTGCGAAGGGCACGCAGCCCAACGCCTTCAGCTCCCGAATACGTTCCAGCGCATCGCCGATGTCGTCGCGCACCAGCACGTAGAAGAACAGTTTGCGGGGCGACAAGCCACATTTGACGAGCAGTTCTACGGCGTTATGTACATCCTCCTGCACGGCACAGCTGTCGTAGGCCATCCGCAGGAAGCGCAGCCACCTGACCCGTGCGAGCAGCTCTGCGAGTTCCGGGTTGCGGGCGATACGCCGCACGTCAAGCCCCTGATTGAAGTCCACCCGCACGCCCAAGCGGACGATCTTTTCGATCTGCGCGAGGCCCCATGCGGAGGCCAGCACGTTGTTGTCGAGCAGCACGGCCCGTTTGCGTCCTGCAAGGAACTCTTCGATGTCGGCATGGGGCCGGATAGCGCCCTCTTTGCGCGGCACCACGCACCACGAACATCGGTTCGGGCATCCGCGCGTGAGAAAGCCGTAGGCTTCGCCCACGCCGTAGAGCGAGTAATCCGGACATGTATGTTCGACCGCCTCCGGCAGCGTCGTCGTATAATCGCGGTAGCCCGTTCCGCCGCGTATCACCTCGCAGCGGTATTCATCCCGGCAGTCGGGCGTATGGGTAAAGACCTTCGACAGATACACTTTGTCGTAACGCCCCGCCACGGGATCGGCAAATTCCACCGTATCGCCCCGGAACTTATGCCACGCCGAAAGTTTCATCAGCACGAGGTTCGGGAAGTTGCGCCCGTCCACATCCACCAATCCGATTCGCATGGCCTCCTCACTGTTTTGAGGTTTCGGGTCCCCGTTCCAGCCGAGAACGGGCTATGGCGACGTATTCCGGATTCGGCTCGATGCCGATGTAGTGGCGTCCCAGCCTGCGGGCGACGAGGGCCGTCGTTCCGCTTCCCAGAAACGGATCGAGGACTACGCCGCCCGGCGGACACCCCGCCTCGATAGGCGTTTCGATCAACTTCTGCGGATAGGGGGCGTAGTGCTTCTCGTGGCTGATTTCGGTCGTAATCCGCCAGACCGCCCGTTTGTTCCTGCCTTGAAGGTCATTTCTGGATTTCGAACCTGTCGGATGTTCCGGCTGTCTGGATATTCTGTTCGTCTCATTCCCGGCATAAGGTTCGAACTGTTGCCGGAAGTCGTATTTCGGGGATTTGGCGAAGAAAAACACCTTCTCGAAATCCACCGTAAAACGGTCTTTGACAGGGGTAGGCACAGCCGAGGGCTTGTGCCATATAATCTCGTTGCGCAGTATCCACCCCCGCAGGATCATCATCTCGGCGAACAGCCCCGGGATATTGCACAGCGATTTGTGCGGAACTCGGTGTATCGACAGATCGACGCGCAGTGTTTTCAGACAATGGGCGTTTTTACCCGGCGGCCAATCGTCTGTGCGGTTGTATTTATTGAGTTTGCTGTACGAATCGCCGAGGTTCACCCATAGCGTCCCCGTACTTTTCAATACGCGGCAACACTCGTCGAAGATGCCCACGAGATGCTCCAAGAACATCTCGCGGGAGGGTTCCTGTCCCAACTGCCCCAGCCATCCGCCGCAACTGCGGCAGATGGCGTAATCGTCGAAATCGTGTTCACACTCCTGCCGCCCGCCGAACAGTATCGGAGAGAGTCCGTAATCTCTGAGCTGCCAGTACGGGGGCGAGGTTACGATACAGTCGATGGAGTTGTCGGGCAGCCGGCCGAGGCCGGAGGCCGCATCCGTATTAAAAATTACATCCGTTCGCATTGCATTCGCTCTTTAATGTCCAGTCCCCGTATCGCTGTCCGGCACTTCGTCCCAAGGGTTGTCCTCCGGAATCTCGATGTCCGTCTGTGGGCGTTTCAGGGTTTCCGTTGTTTCTTCCTCATACAGTTTGGCGCACGAGGTAAAGGCCATAGCCGCTGTCAGCAGCATCGTGGCCGCGATCGCTCTTTTTCTCATCGTCAGTCATCGGTTAAAAGGTTGGATATTTCCGGGTCGAGCCTGCCCCGGTATTCGAATGTCTCTTTCAGCTCGCACGCCCGCTCGAACCATTTGCGCCCTTCCTCCCTGTGACCCAGCCGCGAGCAGGCGATGGCTTTCAGGTAGCACGCCTCGGCCGATTCGGGCAGCGCGGAGAGCACTTCGTAAGCGCGGTCGTCATGGCCGAGCGAGAGCAGTGCGATAGCCGTATTTCGGTCATGGTAAGGAGCCAATATCGTGAGGGCTTCGCCGTAGCGCCTTTCGTCGAGCAGCTTCACGCCCCGCGCGTAGAGCGTATCGGGTACGGTCGTATGGATCGTATCCTTCACCATGCCCACGCGCCGCAGGTCGTATTTGAAATCGACCGAGCGCAGCAGCGGATAGAGCCGCTCCCGGATATGTTTATACTCCTGCGGATACCTGCCGCGCAGGGCCGCTTCGCGCCGGTCGGGATTCTTCTCCGCACCGAGCAGCGCAAGGATCGCCTCGCGGTGCGGCAGACTGTCCGAGGCGGCGATCAAGCGCCCCAGCTCCGTCCAGTTCTCGCCTGCGGAGCGCACGGCGATCAGCGTATCGACCTGCCGCCCGAAACGCTCGCCCAGACGCCGTTTGAGCGACAGGGCACGCTCGCGGGCCAGACGCTCGTTGAGCGCGAGCGCTCCTTCCGGTGATGCCGAAGCGGTCAGCACGATACTGTCCACATAAAACTCCCGCTGGTTTATCAGTCCGTCCATCAGGGATTCGATACGGGCGAGCTGAACGGCGTTGGTTTCCAGCGTGTCGATAATGTCCGATTTGCCGACTTCGAAGGCAAGGTAGTTGCGGTCTTTGACCACGGCATACTTCTCGATCACTTTGATCAGGTAGCGCCTCGTGGTGTCTGTAAAGGTCAGCATCGAGGATATATTGTATTCCAGCGTATCGAGCGGCGGCATATCGTAACGGCTGCCGTCCAGCCCTACGACCGCTCCCGCAAGTGTGACGTGCATCGTCTTGCCTTCGCCTTTGGTCGGTACTTCCTGCGTGTAGTAATAGCTGATCTTCTCACGGCCTTCGACGATGGAATCCAGCCGCACGCCCTCCGGATAGGGGTGCTTGACGAAACGCTCGAAAGCCCGCTGCTCGGCAGCCGCATCGGGCTTGAAGACCCGCACGTATTGGTCGAACTGCCAATAGTTGCGATCCTGCACGCGGCAGAACAGCCCGCCCCGGATACTGATCTGCTGAAGCGGCACGAGGCTGTCCGTCTTGTGGAGCATGGGTGTTACGGCCACGCTCCGGCAGTTGCCCTGCAACTGGCGCGGCAGCTCGATCACGAAGTCGATGCAGACCTTGCCCATACGCTCGGCGACGGTGCGCGATTTGGCCACCACGACCACCTCGTCGAGTTCGAACGACATGACGCGCTCGCCGTTTTCGAGCGTAGTCGTAGGCAGGAAATAGATGGGTTTCAGGCTGTCGCGGTGCTTGTATTCGACATATTGCGGTGCGGACTCCTTTTTCGGCTCCTGCTTTTGTTCTTTGGGCGCATAGTTCGCCCGTGCGCCCAAGCCCCGGCGCTGAAGCCTGCCCGTAACGGTACAACCGCCCAGCAGCAGGCACACGACGAGGCTGTGCAATAACATCTTCTTCATTGTTTTATAACTTTTTTCTTATCATAAGCCGAGAAGACGGGCCCGACTACCTCCATGTAATCGACGCTTGTGCTTGTTGACTTTGCCCGTAGATGTCCGTAATCGTAAAGACGAATTCCGTTCGCTCGGCATAGGAAGAGTTGGCGGTAAAAATATGTTGTCCGGCTTCGAGGGTTACAGGGCTGTCGGGGCGTAACATGGAACCGCCATACGAAACCCTGCAATTCGTCGAGGTCGTCGTATAACTTACGGTATAGTCGCCCGCGTATTCGGTCGAACGGATGATCAGCGTCATCGGACTGTCCGAATAGAGAGCCGCCGAGGACATGGTTCGTATCATTGCGGAGAATTTCGGATAACGGGACGTTACCGTGCATTGCCGCTGTACGCTATGGCCGCTGCCGTCGCTTACCCGCACCGTAACCGTCAGGTCGCCGGTGACACGGGTGTCGAGCAAGAAACCGTGGGTTCCATTGCCTAACATGACTTCGTTGCCGCCGAGCCCTGTCCCTGCGGGAAATACGAAAACGGCCTGCGGATCGGAACAAGTGAAGGTAGAGATTGCGGCGTCATCGCTTCCACTGATTTCCAACGTAAAAGTGGCGGGATTGCCGACGACGATTGCCGAAGGCGGTGTCAGCGTAACATCGAGAGAGGGTTTTTCGACCGCCTCGGTCGTCAGCGTACGGCGAATTTCATAGTCATAGGCATCCCGCAGGACGAATGTCAGCACGGCTTCGCCTGCAACTGTCGGGCAGTATCCGATCCGTGCTGTTTTAATTCCGGCTCCGCCGGGTAATGCGACGGGAATTCCGGTCGTCATGGCTGCACCGTCGAATGTTATCGTACCTTCGCCCTTCTCCTGTTCGACGGTCAGCGTGTAGCGACCGTCGGGATCGGTGCTCTCGACCCTCATCTCGGTAAAAATATCGTCGCCCACGCAGCACGTCCGAGGTAGTTCCGTGAAGGTCGCTCCGAGCGTCGAAAGACGCATATCCGTCGCATTGGCCCCCGAAATCATCACATCGAGGTTATAATGACAGTTACGCAGGATGTCGAAAGAGGTCGTGACGTTGCTGCCGGGATAGATGTAATAATCGACCTTACGGCCTGATGCCTCGCCTTCAAGATGGATACAGGTGGCGTATTGCGGGGCATTTTCGCGGCTGCGCTGCCGCGGGTCGGTGATGCCCGGCACTTCGCCCTGAGCGTTTTCGGGAAGGTAAAGAACAACGGAGTAGCTGCGTCCGGAAAGGGCGCTCTTCGGAAAGGATGTCACTTCGCTGTCCGTTGTGGGTTTGCTTCCAGCGAAGAACGGCACGCAGGACGGTACGCCCGTTACCTGACAGGATCGGAGTTCGAAATCCGTAAAGGCGCCGGCCGTCGTGACGTTCAGAGTCAGTTTTGCCACACACCGCCGCAGGAGTATCGCGACATCGGTAGCCCCCGATACAGTGAAAGACTGCCGGCCGCTCATCGCAAACCTCTCATCGGTATCTCCCGATACATCGAGAACGTACATCGCTTCCTGCAATCGCAGGAGTGTCATCGGCCCCATATCTTCCCTCGTATTGGCGATGGCATACGCTTCGTAACGGCCGTGAGCTATCGTCATCGTCCGCGAAGCGTTCCCTGCGGTCAGATAGTGATGTTCCAGCGAACCCGTCTGCACGTTATGCAGGTAAAGGTTCACGTCTGCAATGGTATTTTCATCCTCCGAATTTCGTGTCGGAAATCCGTTGTCCGCAGCCGTAAAAGATATTTCCACCTGCGAAGCGACAGCTTCGGGGGACTGCGGTCCATCGGGCGGGTAGCTGCCGCTATCCTTCGTGCAGGATGCGGACAGAAGCGGCAATAATCCTAAAAACAAGAGCTTTTTCATATCTCGGGATTCTAAAACATATAAGAGAAAGAGGCTTCCAGCTTCGCCGGAGCCAGAGCGATACGGCGGTAATGCCGCAGAAAGACATCTTCGCCGGGCGGCGGTGCGGGATTCCAGCGCGTATCGTTCATGTAATACAGGCCGATGCCGCCTTCGAGCGAGAAATTCCACCGCCTATGCAGCATCCACGAGTAGCCCGCGCTGGCACCTACGCCGACAGCCCAGCCGTTGTAGCGTTTGTTCCGGTTCCCGACGCGATACTGTGCGAGGGCGGAGTGCACGCCCCAAAAGAAGCCGACGTGCGGCTCGAAGCGCCAGCGGCGCACACCCACGACGGCTCCCAGCACTTTGGTTCGCAGACTTTCGGTCGAGATCGGGTTCCAGTATGCCGACGCTTCGACAGACCATTTTTCCGATACGGCCACATCCACACCGGCATTGACGGTTCCCGTTGCCAGTCCCAGCGCATTGACGCGCACGGCCGTATATTGAGCCGAAGCTGCGTTCGCCGCGAGGACGAACAGCAGCAGTACAAATAATCTTTTCATCGTGTTTCTATTTTGTTGGAATGAGTAGCCGCCGCATCCGGCAAAAGGTATCGGCGGAGCGTTGAGAGAGGTTAATCGGTCTGAAATTCGGGAACGACATTGCGGTTTTCCCATGCGGTAAAGGAATACTCCGGCTTCCGCGACAGCTCCTTGCGGGGATAGTGGCCGATGAAGTTGCTCCACCAGACGGCGACCGTTTTCCCTCCGATCCCCTTGAACGTGCAACGGCTTCCTATCGGAACAACGAACGCCTGTTTTTCCTGATCGATCCGGTACGCGCCGTCGCAACTTATCTCGACCAGATCGACATGGGTATAGATATAGACGGCTTCCTGCACGAAGTCCACGTAGAGCGTATCCCGAAACCTTTTCATGGGATGGCGGTACGGGTTTTCCGCTGAGACGAACTGCGTGAGGCCGCGATCCGCATACCAACCTCCGACTTTCGATCCGTCCACCGGTTTGAGAGGCACGAGCGGCCCGTCGTCCAACGACAATATCATCATGCGATTGTCTTCGGACGTATAGGAGGAACTCCATTTTACGACCGTCATATTCTCTTTGTCGACGCTTCCCCGACCGCGGTGGGTAGTCCCACGCTTCCAGTAGGTATATATCGTCAGGAGATTA
Organism: Candidatus Tidjanibacter gallistercoris; assembly: GCA_019114205.1. GTDB lineage: Bacteria > Bacteroidota > Bacteroidia > Bacteroidales > Rikenellaceae > Tidjanibacter > Tidjanibacter gallistercoris. The sequence continues at coordinate 14,577 of DXFY01000006.1, forward strand.
TAAAAGTCGTGCGTAAACGTTTTCGTATAGCTGTACCCGTCCGTGTTGCTTACAGCCACCTCATAGACGAGGCAATGATTGTCGGCGGTATAGCAATCGCCGGGGAAGTAGTCCACGGGGAGAGTGTAAACGCCCGAAGGGGCGTCGAGCGGGAAGGTGACGGACGAGGTGAGCGGCTGCCCGTTGAAGAAGAAGGCCCCGTTCTTTCCTGCGACGAAGCGAACCGTCGCCGAAAGGTCGCCGGCCTTTTGCGGATCGTCCACGGTGATCGTAAGCTGCCGGCCGGGGTCGTACAGGCAATATCCCTCGAACCGATAGCCCTCGTAAGGGAAGTTGTCCGAAATCTCGACTTCGAACGCATCTACACGGGTATCGACCGCGTTTTCGCCCTTGATGACGATATTGAGCGTATATACCGTATTGCGGCGCACGTCGAAGTTGGTCGTATTGTTCTCTCCCAGATATACGTCGTACGTCAGCAGTTTGCCTTCACGCTGCGCTTTGATCCGCAGGAAAGTCGCTCCTTCGGGTGCGTTGCCGGCACATTTCTGCTCCTGAGAGGTTATTCCCGGCACTTCGCCCCGACAGTTCTCCGCCAAGAAGAACGTGCGCGATGCCTTGCGGTTCTCATACGATGCGATCGCCGAAAGCTCGGAAGAGGTGAGCTCACGGGCCTGCTGATCCTCCGCAAACAGCGTGGTGACACTTGCCATATCCACCACCTGCACGGATTGGAGCTTCAGGTCGTAGTCCACCCCGTAGAAGGAGATGTTGCAGACGATTTTGGCCACGTTGCGCCGGACGGTGACCGTAGCCTCCGGCGTCCCTTTCCCGACCGTACATTCCGCATATCCGGACATGGGCAGCGACGTGTAACTTCGGGGTACGCGGAACTCATAGTCCGACAACGCCTCCCGGCTCATCGGGCCCATGTCTTCGTGCAGATTGGCTACGGCATACACATCGTACCGGCCGGCGGGAATGGAACGCTCCAATACGCCGCCCTGCACGTAAAAGTGCTGCGACGGGCGTATGCCCTGCGGATCGAAGAGGAAAACGTTCATGTCCTTGACGGCCCGTTCGTCCGCGGCCCGGGTAACCGCCTGCGTTTCTTCCGGACACACCCGCAGCGTAAAGCGGGTCGCAGACTCCGCAGCCGGAACAATGTCTTCTTTGGAACAACCGATCGCCAAAGCGAGCAGCGGCATAATTAAAATCAGTAGGTTTCTCATAATGAAAAATGGAAAAAGGGGAAAGACAGGGACGATTGCACCCTGTCCCTTCCCTTCTGATGCTACATACCGATATTAACATCCTGATTGAACGGCCCTTCCCAGTCTGCGGGGGTGATCGTCACGGCCACGTCGGCACCCGTCAGGCCGCTGATGTTCACCGTTACGCGGCGGTAGGTATTGCGGTTGATAGCCTTACCCGAATCCCCGGCAAGTTCGCTCTCGTAACTTACGGGCATCTGGTCGTCCGTCGTTCCGAAATCCCCGTCATGATCGTAAATGCCTTCGAGGGTCAGCAGTACGCTCTCGGCAGCCATGTTGTCCTCATTGCCGTAGATATAGAACAAATTGGCATATTTCCCGCTCTGCTCTTTCGCTGCCTGCGTATGGCTGAAAGTCTGTGCTGCGAACAGAGGCATGGTTCCCCCGGAATGTTCGCGGTTCTGGGTTCCTCCGGAATGCGACGTGCCGACGTCGAAATAGGAGACCGAGGATGCCGCACGGGAAACGGTCGCCGAAGCGATCCGCACGCGACCCGGATAAGTCGCGGCGAACTTGCTGTCGGTCGTGGCCTGTACGGCTACTTTCGACACGAGCCTTTCGAGCGCGATCTGCACGGTGGTCGTCTGCCCGGCCGCAGCGATGGCCTGCGTCGCCGAACCGGTCATAGTGAACCCTGCGGAGCGTTTGGCCTTCGTCGTCACCTCGTCGAACGTACCGTTATAGTCCGCGATCTCGCTCTCGGCCTGGCTTCGCAGGTCGTCCAGTGTGCCGATCCCGGAAAGGGCACTGCCGTTGGCGATGGCATAGAAACGGTACGTTTGCCCCGGTGCGGCGTCCGGTACGGGAATGGTCGCCGTCTGTCCCGAAATCTCCGCAGCGGTGAACTTGCGTTGCAGTACGGCGTCCCCGTTGCCGTCGAATACGAACAGCGTGAGCGTGCCTATCTTCTTCTCCCAGCTCTCGGCCGCGGCCGTCTGGTCGAAGAAGGCGCGGGTTTCGGGCGTCTTGTCCGTCAGGGTGATTTTCACTACGCTGCCCGTCGCCGAGTCTGCGATCTCGTCGGTGTGCTTGTTGCAGGAGGCCAGCATGGCCAGGGCAGCCGTGGCTGCCAAAATCATCTTTTTCATAGATTTAATTGATTTTATGCCGTTTCGTGCGGCGGTTAATAAAAAGTGGTGGATGAATGTCAGTCGATGATGAATTTCAGTCCTATTCCGAACTGCGTGTGGAAATGCCCTGTCGTCGTGCCCCAAAGCACACGCTCGCGGCCCGATATGCAGAGCACGATGCGGTCGGTGATATAGGCTTCGGCCTCCAGCGTCACCGCGCCTCCGTAGAGGAATCCCTCGCGGCTTCGGATCGTGGAGCCGTCGTACAGCATTTTATCTCCCCAGTTCACCGTCTCGTACCCCAACAGGGCCGAGCCGCCGATGTAGAGGAAGAAGGTCTTGGAGCCGTCCGCGAGAAACTTATAGTAGTAGCCCCCTTCGCCCGTGAACTGCGCCACGGGGATACTCCCTGCTTTGTAGGGGTAATTGCGGCAGAGGTACTCCGCCCCGAAGACCCACTTGTTCGCACGGCCCGCATAACGGTTCATGGCCGCTCCGAAGTAGTACCCCGTGGTGCTGCGCCCGGAGGCGGAGTACCAGCCGTCCGCCATGCCCGCGCGTACCTCCAGCCCCCGCATTCCGGGCAGGGTACGCTGGGCATGGGCCTCCGGAGCCAAAGCCAGACCGAGGGCCAGCGATAGCAGCAATGCCAACCGTTTCATGCTATTTGACCTTTAATTCGTTGATGACCTCGGCACGCACCAGATCGGCGTTTTCGACCGTAAAGGTCTGGTGGCGTCCGCCTTCTTTCTCGTAGAGTTCCACCACGAGGTGCTTGTCGTCGGGAATGGTGAACTTCGGAAGCGTGAAGACCATGCGCTCGCTGCTCTTGCCCCGAATCACCTGCACGTTGTTGTGGGCACGCAGGGGCCGGATGACCTGCTCCTGAATGGCCGTGCGCTTGGCGACCTTCTTATCCGCGATCTTGAAGGTGAGGTGATCGACCTCGAAAGGCACGTTCGAGGAGTTCTTCAGTTGCAGGTGGAAATAGAGCAGCCCGTTGTGCGAATAGATGCCTTTGAGTAGATACTGGATGCCGAAACGCTTGCAGCCGATATGCTTTACCTCGCGGCGGTCGTTCTTGTAGATCGACTTCATAATGAGCTTCACCAGCAGCGGCGATTCGCTCCCCAGCTCCTCCATGTAGATCTCCAGCGCGTTGTTGGGGCGATTCACCGCCTCGCCGTCGTGCAGGAAGTCGGTCATCTCGACCGACAGTTTCACAGGCTCGTCGGCATACTTGACATTGAAGGTGTAATAGGCGCCGTCTTCCGTTATCACCGAGAGGTTGCTCTCGCGCGAGAAGTCGCGCAGGGCTGCCTTGACGCGCAAAACATTCTCCGTGCCGTCGGCTTTGGCGGCCAAAAGGTCTGCCGAGCCCAGATCGACGTAGCGGATGGCCGAGGGGAAAATAACGTGCGTGGTCTTGTTGAAGGTCACCTCCAGCGCGTAAGGCGGGATCATGCGGTCGAAGGTCAGCGGACGGGTCAGCCCGCCGAAGTAGTCGCCCGTCGAAGGTGTCGCGGCAGCCGGTATGTCCGGCGCTGCGGTTTCGGCTATCTCCTGCGCCGAAGCGCCCGTTACGCATCCTAAAAGTGCGAACGATAAAAGGATTTTTTTAACTGCGCCCGGCTTGTTTTCTTTCGCTGCCGGCGAGCAAAGGTTTTGCGAGCGGACTGTGCTCTCGATTTTCTTTCGGTTCATAACTCGTCTTTCTTTAATGTGTTCGGTTTATGGATATTCAGTGGCTTGCGTGTTATTCCAGCGGGGGCAGCAGCAGGACACGGTACCCTGCTTTGAGCGTCACCTTGACCTGCCGCATCTTCTGCCCGACGTACTGCGCCGTGCCTTGTATGACGCTGCGCCCCAGATCGGAGAGCAGTTGCGTCCCCGCATCGTCCGTAATGGTGATACTGCTTCCCAATCCTGAACCCGCATTGGCGGCGATCTCCTTCACGGCGCTGATCTCGTCGGATGCGGGGACGCTGATGCCCTCGCCTCCGTCCATGTCATAAACCAGCAACTCGACCGGTATCACGCTGCCCCGATATTGCACGGCGCTGACCGTGATCATCATGCGCTCTCCGTCGATGCGGGCCGTGCCCGTAAGTACGGTGTTCGCGGGGATCAGCACGCCGCCGGCCCTCATCGACTCAGTAAGGCGCAGGGGTACCTCCTTGCCGTCCGTCACGGTCGTCGTGCGATAAATACAGGCTCCGATGCTGTTTTTCTGTACGGGGTTCTCGTTACCCGCCGCAGTATTGAATCCCCAGTTGCGAGGCTTCGTGAACTCCGCGACGAATACCGAATCGGGCATCGGGGCCGCGAGGCGCGATACGACCTCTCGGCGCACTTGGGCGACGGGTTGCACGGTGCTCCTGCCGCTGCGGGATGCACCGCCCGTCGGGGTGGTCTGGACGGCTTCCGCCGCACCGCCCGCATTTTGCCCTCCGTTCATGTATTTCGAGGCCAGTTGGTAGGATTTCTCGATCAGTGCCAGTTGTTGCTCCTCGGCGCTCTGCCGGGCCTGTTCGTCCTCCAACTGCGCTTCGAGCCGGTCGATGCGTTCCTGCAACTCCTTCTCTCTGTCGCTTTCGGCCTCGTTCTGCGTCTCTTCATAGAAGCTGCCTATCTGACGGTTCAGGTCGTGGTACGCACCCACCGATGAGTGCAGGGTTCCGCTCTCGAAGCGCGAGGGGTTCTCGTAGTATTCTACGGGTTTGGGGGCCATGCGCATCTCCCTTTCCTCGCGTGCGGTCCGTTCCTCCTCGCTCTCGGGTTCCTCGCCCAGCGAGAAGGCGAAATCTTCCAGCGAGCGCATCTTGGCCTCCTGTTTGGCCTTCATCTCCTGCTGCACATAGGCGTCGCGTTTGTCGGCGACAATGCCGCTCTGCTCCGGCGTGGGCAGGCTGGTATTGAGCCCCGCCTGTTCGGTGGCCTCCTCACCGCCCGAAGGGGCGAAAATGAGCCACATGATCGCGGCGAAGACCAGCAGCATCAGCGGGAAGACGATCATCTTGCGCCGCTGCTGTATTTGCTGCTCGGTAAGCTCCTTCGCGGGCTTCTCCGGCGCAGGCTGTTCGTTACTGCCGTGTTTCTCGTTCTCTTTCATAATCGGTCGTGTTTAATCGTTCGGAGCTGTCCGCCCCGGACTGTGTTCGTTCTGTTTCAGCGGGAAAGGCTGCTTCCTGCTGCGGCTTTGGATCTGAATTTCCGAAGGATTCCGGCTTGAGCCTCTGCTCCGGCTGCGGTGCAAGCCGTCGCAGGTGTTCGATCCGTATCCGCTCCCCGTCGTTGCGCCCCAGAGAGTATATCGCCGAAACGGTGCTATACAGCGACAGTGCGGCGAAGAGCACGAAGAGCGTAATGATCGCAATAACCCTCTTGTCGGGACTGATCGCCCCGCACACGCGCCGCAGCCGATCCTCGATCCGCTCTCCGGCGCGTTTTATCCATTTCCGTATCATAATTTATCGTGCTATGACCCGCAGATCGCGGTTTTCGACAATCTCGAAGCGCTCCATTGTAAAACCCTGCGGGTTGTTGTCCGAGCGCACCGAGTTGATGAGGTTGCAGCGCGTGATGAGCGAGCGTTCGGTAACGTTGCTCTCGCGTATAATCATCTGCCGTGCATAGGTCGTTACGCGGTACGGATAGGTATTGAAGTCGCAGACCACCGAATCGACCTGCACCTGCTGATTGATGTTGCCCGCCACCACGCGGTTGTAGTAGCCCTTCTCCTGAAGATCCTGCGAGTAGTGGTAGGCGCTCTTGTCGCATAGGAACAGGGCGCGGTTGATGTTGCTCTCGATGGCCGCCCGGTCGGGCGCCAGCGTGAAGAAGAGCTCGTGGAAGCGGCGGACGTGCTCCCGCGCCTCGACGGGCCGGTTCTGGCTGAGGTCTTGCGAGAGGGCCAGCATCAGCGACTTGCCCTGATCGAGCACATAGATCTTCTCGCGCTGGCGCTGGGCGAACTGGTAGCTCTTCACGACGCTGAACACGGCCACCACGGCGCACAGTCCGAGGAAGACGAGCGTGAAGAGCCGTATCTGCCGGAAGCTCGTTTCGATGTTTTTCAACGATTTGAATTCCATTTTTTGTCGTTTTATCGGGTTTATCTCTTCTATTGAGCCGCACAGAAAAAGGTGCGGCTGACATGCGGTTCAATCGCTACAAAAGCGATCGGCTGCATTCCATCAATGGCCGCCGGACGACCCTCCGCCATCCTTCGTGGCGAGGTTATCGCCTTGGGGGCCGCTGTCGTCGCTCTCGCCGTATTTCGATTTGCCGCCGCGCCCAAAGGCTTTGCCGATCAAAGCTCCGGTCACGCCGCCCGCGACACCGGCAGCGAACGACGAAGCGCGGTTGACGCCGCCCAGTCCCGAACCGCCGCCCGCCTGCACGATCCACTCGGCTACGGTCGGCACGGTGAAATAGCCGATGATCCCGATAATCAGGAAGATGATATAGACGCCGTTCGAGCCGTCCGGGATGTAGCTGGGGTCTTGCAGCGCCGCAATGTCGGCCTGAAGCATCAACACCTGTATCTTGGCCAGCACGGCCGAGAAGAGGTCGGCTACGGGCAGCCACAGATAGACGCAGATGTATTTTGAGAGCCAGTGCGTGAGCGTTCCCTGAAAACCGTCGTAAACGGAGAGCGCGAACGACAGCGGGCCGAGAATGGAGAGCACGACCAGAAAGAACGTCCGCAGCGTGTCCACCGTGAGTCCTGCGGCGTTGAACAGCAGCTCGAAGAAGTCGCGCACCAGCTCTCGGAACCACATCTTGATTCCGTGCCACGTCCGCTCCCACCACATACTGATTATTTCGCCCAGATCCGTAATGCCCAGTTCGGCGAGCTGTTGGTCGTACACCTCGTCGTCCACCAGCCACGCCTTGCCTTCGCGCACGCGGGCCTCGTATTCGAGATCGTCCCGCTGCTTCTGGTAGGCGGCGATGTCCGTCGTCTGCCCTTCGAGGATGGCGTGCGTGCCCTGCACCACGGGCGAAAGCACGGCGTTCACCGTCCCCAGCACGACGGTCGGAAACATAATGATACACAGCCCGATGGCGAAGGGGCGCAGCAGCGGGAACACGTCGATAGGCTCGGCCGAGGCCAGCGCCTTCCATACCCGATAGGCCACGTAAAAAAGCGCTCCCAGACCGGCCACGCCTTTGGCGATGCCGACCATATCCCCGCACAGGGGCAGCATCTCCTGATAGAGATTGCGCAGCACTTGGTGCAGGTTGTCGAAATTTGTTGCGAGCGGTGTCATGGCTACCAATATCTTTCGGAGGGTTTGCCGTAGAGCGCCTGCACGCGGGCGGCATCGCCTTTGGACTGGCTGCGCAGGAACGAAACGGAGATCGCCTTGTCGGTATAATAGCGCGTGAGGTTACGGTAGCGCAGCATCCGGGTATAGATCTGATCCACTACGTCCATGCGCTCCTTGTCCGAGAGCGAGAGGCCATTGCCGGAGGTCACGATGTTCTTCAGCTCCGTGACCAGCGCCCCGCCTTCCTCCAGCAGCCGGGCGTAACCGGCCGAGATGGCCGCCAGCTCGCCGGGGGTGAAGTTGCGGTCTGTGACCATACGGTTGAATCCCGACATGTAAATATCCGTGATCTCGCTGACCATCTCGATCGTGAGCTTCACCTTGCGGGCGTCCTTGATGATGTTGTGCACCGATTTCAGGGCGTCGTAATACGCCTTGCTTTGGTTATAAATCTTTACGCTCTCTTGCAGGGACTTAATCATGTTGGATGCCGTCGTGGAACTCTGCACGGCACTCTTGATGTTCTGTACGAGGTTGGACGGGTCGATGACCGTCCACTGCGCCGCGGCCCGCTGGGTGAAGCAGGCCGGAACGAGGCACATGAGCCATATCCATCGTTTCATTTTCTTTCGTTGTTTTATGGGTTTTACATTCGCGGGATTTTATTCCTCCGCGCGGTAGTAGTCGCCGTATCCCGCGAGGGTCAGTACGTCGCGTTCGTGGTCGTAGGAAAGACCGATGCGGCCCCACAGGTCGAAGTAACAGAGGCCCCACATCTGCCGCAGCGGACGCCGCAGCACGGTCTTCGCATCGTAGGCGAAGGCCACGTGGTAGCCGCCGGCCCGGCGTGCTTCGTTGTGGTATATCCGTACCTCCGGCGACCCTTCGCGGCTGCACCAGCGGCCCGCGATCTCCGACATCCTGAAGTAGAGGTGCGAGGCCGGTATGGGGTATTCGTTATTTCTCCTGCACATGGCCGCCTCCCTATCTTTCGTTTTCCCGCTGGCGGGTGTAATCCTCTCCCGGCGATACCATCAGCGTATCGGTCTGCGTGTCGAGCGCCAGAATCGTAATCCGGTCGCCGGAGCCGTAATAGAGAATATCCCCGTCGAGCCAGACCAGCACATAACGCTCGCCGGTCGGACGGCCGTTGCGTTTAAGGTATCTGAGGACGAAGTGCTCCCCCGCGCGGACGATCTCGATGTCGCAGCGGTTCGGCGCGGACATCCACCTGCCGCACAGGCGGCCCATCTCCCGCTCCCTGCGTCGGAGTTCCTCTTCGCGCCAGCCGGACGTTACGGCGGGTTCCTCGAAAGGAGCCGGTGCGGGGTCGGATGCCTCGTGTCCGCAGGCGGAAAGTCCGCAGGCCGGAGGGTCGCAGAGTTCGCGTATCTCGCCGAAGATCGTCTCTGGCATCGGTTCCCGATGATCGGGGGACAGGAGCGTTTCGGTCAGTATCTCGCCGATACCCGCGTGGTGACGGGCCAGACGGCGGAGTTGTTCGCAACTTATGATTTTCGACATGATGTTTTCGGTGTTTGCGGGGCGTCGGCCCCGGTTGATGACTATTTTTCGGCGAGCTGTTTGATCGCCAGCTCTATGTCGCCGCCCAGAGATTCGGCCCGGCGCTGCACCTCGATCTTCTCGCTCTCCTCGGTCGTGTAGGCGAGGTACTCCTGTTTACTGACCTCGGTGGCATAGACGGCGCTCTGCACGCCGCCCAGCCCGATCCAGACCTCCTTGTACTTGCGGCCCGGATGATTCGACATATTGATCGAAAGTATCTGCGCCTTCTCCTTGTCCGTAAGACCCAACAGGGTTTGGATGGCGTCGAAGCGGTTCATGAATTTGCGCTGATCCAATAAAATCTTGCAATCGCTGTTGTTGATGATCGCCTCCTTCACGATGGGCGACGAGATGATGTCCTGCACCTCCTGCGTGACCGTCACCACCTCGCCGAAGTGCTTGCGGACGGTCTTGTACAAATATTGGACGTATGAAGCCATATTGTTGGATGCCAGCGCCTTCCATGCCTCCTCGATAATCAGCATCTTGCGGATGCCTTTGAGTCGCCGCATCTTGTTGATGAAGACCTCCATCAGCACGATCGTCACGATCGGGAACAGCTCCTTGTTGTCCTTGATGGCGTCGATCTCGAAGACGATGAAACGTTTGGAGAGCAGGTCGATCTCGCTGGGCGAGTTCAGCAGGAAGTCGTAGCGCCCGCCCCGGTAGTAGGGCCGCAGCGTGGTCAGCAGGTTGCGGATGTCGAACTCCTCGCGCCGCACCTCGATCTCGCGGCTTTCGAGCTCTTCGCGGAACTCCCCCTTGAGGTACTGGTAGAAGGTGTCGAACGAGGGGCGTATCGAACGGTCGGCCCTGATGCGGCCGATGTAGCCTGATACGGCGTTGCCGATCTCCGTCAGCTCGGTTTTCGACACTTTCTCGTCGGCGCTCTTCCACAGGGTCAAAAGCAGCGTGGCTATGCTGTCCAGCTTTTCCGTCTCGAACACGTAGTCGTCCGTGTAGAAAGGGTTGAAGCTGATCGGATGCTCTTCGGTGTAGGTGAAGTAAATCCCGTCGCCGCCCTTGGTCTTGTTGTGTATCAGCTCGCACAAACCTTGATACGAATTGCCCGTATCCACGAGTACGATATGCGTTCCCTGTTCGTAGTATTGGCGCACGAGGTGGTTCATAAAGAACGATTTGCCCGACCCCGAAGGCCCCAGTACGAATTTGTTGCGGTTGGTGATCCAGCCCCGGCGCATCGGCTCGTCCGAGATGTCCAGATGCAGCGGCTTGCCGCTTATGCGGTCGCACATCTTGATCCCGAAGGGGCTGCTCGACGAGCGGTAGTTCGTCTCGCCCGTAAAGAAGCACAGGGCCGGCTCGATAAAGGTGTAGAACGACTCCTCGGCGGGGAAATCCCCTGCGTTGCCCGGCATGGCCGCCCAGTAGAGCGTCGCGGCGTCCACGGTGTTGTGGCGGGGGCGGCACTCCATCTTGGCGAGCTGGCTGCCCGCGTCGTTGCGGATGCGGCGCAGCTCCTCCGCGTCGTCGCTCCACGCCATGACGTCGAAGTGCGCCCGGATCGAGGTCAGCCCGAACGAGTGCGCCTCGTTCAGATATCGGTCGATCCACTCCTTGTTGATCTGGTTCGAGCGCGAGTAGCGTGCGAGCGAGTGCATGTTGCGGGCGCTCTTCTCGAAGCGGCGCAGGTTCTCGGCGCTGTCGTCCAGAAAGAGCCACTGGTTGTAGATATGGTCGCACGCGAGCAGCAGGCCCACCGGTGCCGCGAACGAGAGCAGGCAGTCCGAACGGTCTGTCGAGAGACGTTCGTAGCGGCTCTCCGTACTCACGCGCCCCGGCAGGTCGTCCGTGTCGGAGAGCGTGTGCAGGCAGACGTGCTTGTTGCCCACGCGGAACCCTTCGGCTTTCAGTTCCATATCCTGCAACACGGTCGTATCGTCGAGCGAGAGGGAGAAGTATTTCTCGATCAGCCCCGGACTGTCGGGTGTGCCGGTGATCTCCTCGTCCGTCAGGCGTGTGAGGGTCACCAGTCCCGAATCGTTGATAATGCGCTCGAACTGATCCACCGATTCGAGGAACGCGCGGGCCGTGTCCGGATTTACCTCTTTGGGAATGATGTTGCCCCGGCAGAGGGTCGAGAAGTCGGACTGCATGCGGGCCCGCTCCTTGGTCGTCTTGGTCAGGTAGAGGAAACATGCGTGGTTCAGAAAAGGGCGCTCGTTGAAGTGGCGCTCGTAGCTGCGCGAAAGGAAGCTCGCCTGCTCGCCGCCGATTTGGCTGCTCCTTCTTCCTTCTTGCCGGACGGAGCCGGATGCGCCTGCTTCTGCTTCGTTCGTCACCTCCGGACGGTATCGCTCGCGGATGAACCAATCCTGCTTCAGCACAACGCTGTACTCGGGCAGCACCTTCACGGCCTTGCACCAGGCCGCGTGCATCGCCTCGTACTCGGCACCCGTCACGGTGAAGAGTTCGGGCAGCTCGACGCGGAAGGCAGCCGTGATGTCGGCGTCCTTGCTGATAATACAGCCGCCCTCGACCGCCAGCAGCGGGAACTTACTCTCTATGGTGGAGGCTTTCATCACGTTACGCATGACGCACCTCCTTCCTGCGGTTTAGGAAGCGGCATGCGCCTTTGCGGTTTATCAGGTAGCGGGGACGGCGGCGTGCGGCGGCGAGTTTCATCAGTCCGTGCTCGCCGTACTTGGCGTTCATACGGAAGGTGTAGAACACCAGCGCCGAGGCGGCCCCTGCGCCGAAGCCGATGCACGCCCACTGATCGACGCCTGCCGTGTAGAAGATGACCAGCAGCACGAATACGGCGAGCAGTCCTCCTGCGAAGAGGAAGAGGTACTGCGCCTTGAGCCCTTTGAACTCCACGCTGCGCCCGATGCCCTTATTGATCGTGTACTTCATGGCGGACACGCTTACAGGAAGAATGAACGCAGCACCGTGGCGCTTACGATCAGGAAGATGCACGCCCCGAACCAGCTCGCGGCGGTCTTGCTGGTGTCCGGGTCGCCCGACGAAAATTTGTTATAGACCTTGATTCCGCCGATCAGCCCGACCACGGCTCCGATGGCGTAGATGAGCTTCGTGCCCGGATCGAAATAGGAGGTGACCATGTTGGTCGCGTCGTTGATGCCGGCAAGGCCGTTGCCTTGGGCCAGAGCCGAGGAAACGGCAGACACGACGAGGGCTGCCGACAGCAGAACTTTCTTGTTTCTCATAGACTTCGGATAGCTTTTTTGTTTTGTGGCGCAGGGGGCGGATAAGCCCCTGCGCCGGGGTTCGACATGGATGTTTCAGTGGCTCGGAGGACAGGGCGTACCTATCCGTAATCTCTCTCTTTCATATTGTCTTGGTGTCGGTTCATGCGAAATCGCGGACATCGAACCCTTCGGGAACCGGCGCCTGCGGGGATGGGCCTCCCGCATCCTCCGTGGCGATCCTCCGTTGGAATGCCGTGAGGTAGGCGTCGATCAGACGACTCACTTTGTCGTTCCCGTCGGGAGCGGCCGAAACGATGGCCTCGAACATATCGGTCTGTTTCAGCCCCAGCAGGGTGCGTCCTGTCTCCTGCTGCTGCTCGTCTGTAAGGGGATTGTCGTGTGCTACGGTGCGGTAGGCTTCGCTGATCTGCTCGAAACGTACACCCTTGGCTAACGAACGGCCCGCAGGGGGCTGCGTATCGTCGTGTTCCTCCTCGTCCATCTCCCTCTCTATCTCCGCTTCGAAGTCCGGGAAAGGTTCTTCTTCGTAGAGCGGGGCCTCGTAGGGTTCCGGATCGTTGTTCTCGCCTGCGGGCGGGACGCCGAACACTTCGTCCAATTTCTCCGGCGGAATCTGCCGGGGGTGTTCATGCACACTTGCTCCGGCAAATATACCGGCTTTTTCGGCCTCTTTTACGTTTTCCGAACCTGTGGCAGCGGTTGGCGTCGCTTGGCTTCGATGTGGCATCGTAAAGCGGCTTTTGCCGATGATCGCGGGCCGCGCCTCCGCTTTCGAGGGCGACGCCTGCTTCGTGCCCGCTGTCCGCTGCCCGCGCAGGAACCAGCGGGCGACCCATAGCGCGTAGCCTGCGGCGAAGAGCGCGAGGGCGACCGGTACGGCGGTTCTCAGCGCGTCCATTGCTTTCGGCCTCGTGAGGGTTTGCGACTGCGGCAGTAGCGGTCGATGCTCTCTGTGTAGTCTTCGAAGTGGGCATGCAGCACGTTGTCCACATAGGCTATCATCGACACCGCTCCGCTCCGGGCCGTGATCTGCCGCAGTCGTTCGTAATGCTCCGGACGGATGCGTACCGTCTTGCCGGAACGGAAAGCGCCGTCCCGCCGGTTCAGGACATAACGTCTCCGGTAGCCGTCGTCCTGCGCCGTATCGGGGCGGGGCTGCGGCTGCGGAGCGGTTCCCGCCCGGTGCGAACGCCGGCGGTGAATCGCCGCACGGCGGATAAAGAGGGCCGCGGCTGCGGCCGCTGCGGCCAGCAGGATGCAGGCCGTCGTCGTGTAGTGTGTCATAACTGAAAAGGTTTTAATGATCGGTTTGCAGTATATCGTCTATTCCGCTGCGGTACAGCTCGGCGATCTCGTCCTTGTGCTGGCGCAGATGCTCGGCCAGTACGTTGTCGATATATCCCCCTACGCTGATCTCCTTGCCCGCGAGCGCCAGCAGGTGTACCAGCTTGATGACGGAGCGGTGTATCTCCTGACTGATGTAAACGGGCTGCCGCGTCTTGAGTTCCCGGCGTTTGAGATATACCTCGTCGTAGCTTCCCTTGCGGCGGCGGGACTTGCCCTTCGCGGTGCCGTCGGCCGGTACGGCGGCCTCGTCCGCCACAGGCTCCTCTCCGTCCCTGCGGAATGCCGCCGGTTCTGCTCTGTCCTTGCGCGATGCCGTCTGCTCCTCTCCGTCCCTGCGGGATGCCGCCGGACGCTCTCCGGCCTCCTGCAACACGGCATTTGCGGGATCGGCCAGCAGGTCGGCATCCTTGAAGGACTGGATGATGAGCGATTCGTCCAGCGGCCCGGCTTTCATGCGCTTAGCCATTGTCGCGGAGGTTGAGCAGGGTCAGTACCTCGTCCGTCAGCGCCTCGATGTTGCTTCCTCTGAGCAGCGAACGGTCGGCCGGGAACAGCGTCGAGCGGAACAGCGGGCGGTGGCCTGCGGACAACTCGCGCCGGAAACGCTTGCTGTCGGGAATGAAGGTCTTCAGCACATGCAGGCCCAGCTCGGCGATCACCTGCTCGTACACTTCGTACAGCTCCGACTTCTCGCGCCCGTCCACCATGTTCCACACCAGATAGGTTCCCTTGATGTTCGAAACCCCCGTTTTGCGGATCACGTCGTTCACGACCGTCATGTAGCGCAGCGTGCTCTCCAGCACCACGCGGTCGGCACTGATCGGGGCGATGATGTAATCCATGTTGGAGAGGGCGCGGATCACCGACGGATTGTTGACCGTGCCGGGCAGGTCGAAGAATACGAGGTCGAACGCGGCCTGCCCCGTGATGCGCTCGGCATCGTCTATGGCCCGTTCCGTGCTGCTCTCCACGACCGGATAGGCTTTCTTGCCGAGGCGCGTGAACTGTTCGTAGGCCAGCGCCTTGTAATGGTTGTCTTCCATGGCCAGCTTCAGGTCGCGCTGCCGCATCCCTGCGATGGAGTGCTGCGGGTAGTCGCAGTCCACGACCGCCACGTCGTAGCCCTTCACGTAGTGCAGGTACGAGGCGACCAGCACCGTGAGCGTGGTTTTGCCCGCTCCGCCCTTCTGGGTGGAAAAGGCCAGATAAACAGGTTCTTTTTCCATAAGCATTGAAATATTAAAGTGTTTGACCGTGTATGTAAACCCTTGCGGGTTCGTTCCTTTATGGCTGCGACGCCCCGTTTCTGTACGGGAACGGCGCTTTGCGGAAATGCGGCCGTATGCCTCCATGTCTTCATACCTGCATACCTCCATGTCTGTATTCCTGCATGTCCGTACGGCAATGCCTGCATCGGTATCGTCCGTCCATACGTCCGTGCATGAACCGCTATGGATTGTCCGTATATCTTTCGATATGGATATATGGATCGGCTATAGGTGTCGTGTGTCTGCACATACGCGCCGATACGCTTTCCGTACGTCGGTAATGAATCGTCGCAGCGTATCATTGCCGATTGTCCGCAACGGCAAAGAAACACCCTCCGGCACCCGGAGCGTGCGGCCGCGAACATTCGTGGCACCGTTTGGCGCAGGTTTGGCATAGGTCTGCGCTGCCTGCTGGCATACAACGGATTGCATAGGCCGGTATCTTTGTCCCGTGAACCGATTCCGGTCTTTACGGTTACGCCTCTTCGTGCTGGCCGGCGACCGTGGCGGGACTGCCTCCGCAAAGGGCAGTCCCTTGTGTCCGGAGAACATTTCATGTTCGGGACACAGCAAGCTGTGTTTTCCGTTACCCGAAACGATTTCGGTAACGGAAAACAGCTTGCCCGCAAGGGGGAGAAAGCTCCTCCGAAGTCGTCGCTTTTTACGGGGCGCCGCCGTGCGCCGGAACGGAATTTTTACCGCACCGGGGGCCTTGCGGCCTTCGGTAAAAATCGAAAGGCATGGAAAAAACCGAAGCCCCCGTCCGGGGCAGGGGCGGCAGGCCGCCCAAAACGGACACGGCGAAAAATTGCGTGATGGTGCGCTTCACGGACGGGGAATATGCCCGGTTCCTCGCGTTGTTCGAGCAGTCGGGCACGCTCTCGAAGGCCGCTTTCGTCAAAGCACGGGTCTTCGGCGACGAGTTTCGGGTCATACGATCCGACCGGGGGACGATGGAATTCGCCGCGCGGCTGACCGCTTTCAACGCCCAATTCAGAAAAATAGGCGTGAATTACAACCAGATCGTAAAGGAATTGCACGCGCATTTTTCGCCCAAAAAGGCGCTCGCTCTGCTCTATAAATTGGAGAGCGAAACGCGCGAGCTGGTCGCTGTGGGAGCGAAAATAGCGGCTCTGGCCGACGAATTTCGACAGCGATGGTAGCCAATATCACCACCGGAAAGGACATCTACGGCGCGCTCGCCTACAATCAGCATAAGGTCGATCGGGGCAAAGGGGCGGTGCTTGCGACGAGTAATATCCGCGAACCTGCCGACGGACGCTTCGGCGTCGCGGCCCTCGCCGACGAGCTGCTCCGCTGGATGCCCTCGCACGTTCGCACCGAGAAACCGGTCGTCCATATCTCGCTCAACCCCGACCCCGAAGACCGGCTTTCGGACGATGAACTGACCGACATCGCCGCCGAATATATGGAGGGTATGGGCTGGGGCTGCCAGCCCTACGTCGTCTATAAACATACCGACATCGACCGCCCACACATCCATATCGTCACGGTGCAGGTGGATAGTTCCGGACGCAAGATCGGCGACAACCGGCGCAACGAGCGGAGTGTGGCCGAAACGGAGAGGATCGAACGTAAATACGGCCTGCACCGCGCCAAAGGGCGGAAGCGGGGCGAACTGTGGCGGCTCGCGCCCGTGGAACCTGAAAAAGGCGACCTGAAGCGGCAGATCGCCTCGGTGGTGAAGCCCGCCCTCTCGATGTACCGCTTTCAGACCCTCGGCGAACTGCGGGCTCTGCTCGCGCTGTATCGTATCGGCGTGGAGGAGGTCGGGGGTACGCGGGGCGGACGGTCGTACCGGGGAGTGCTCTATACGGTGCTGGACGAGAATGGTGAGAGGACGCAGGCTGCGCCGCTGAAAGCCTCCCGACTGGGTGACGACGCCTCGCTGGCGAAGATCGAACGTGTCATGGCCTCTTCCGGGGAACAGATCGCAGGAAAGGAACTGCTCGCTCTGACACGGCACCGCGTCGGGGAAGCCCTGCTGGATGCGACGGACGAAACGGAGCTGCGCGAACGGCTTCGGGAGCGGCATATCGACCTCTACCTGCGGCGCAACGACACGGGACGGATCACGGGCGTCACCTTCATCGACCACGAAACCCGCTGCGTACTCAACGGCTCGCGGCTGGGCAAGGAGTTCTCGGCCAATGCGCTGCATGAACGGTTCGCCGCCGGCCGGAACGCGGAACCCGAACGGCTGCGGCAGTCGCGGCGCAGACCGCAAATTCGGAAGACACATCCCTCGCGCCGGAAATAGCCTCGCATCGAAAAGGGGCCGCCGGAAGTCCGGCGACCCCTCAGGGGGTTTTTGTTTCCGGATGAGCACAGCTCATCCGGCGTGGGGGTTTTCAGTCGCTACGGACGCTGGTCTTCACGGCGCCGGGCGAACATAGCGAAATTGTCGCGGATGAACTCCTGCACGTCCGATTCCTTGTAGAAAGCCTTCTGGTTCAGCATCCGGTACTTTAGGCCGCACTTCGAGCGGTAGCGTTGCAGCGTGCGCTTGCTTACGTGCAACATCCGGCACAGGTCGTAGTTGTCGAAGAGTTTCTCGCCGTTCTCCAGCGTCGGATACTCCTGCGCTTTGGGCGGCTTCTGGCGTTGTTCTATTGCTTCGAGCCGCTCCATGATGCGGCGCATCCATATATCGAAATATTCTTTTTCCAGTAACATGATCTCTGATTTTTTGATTCGTAATGATTCGTAGTGCTTCCGTTACTGGTGCATGGCACAGATCGCCGCGCGGCAGGTATCGCGGGTGTTCTTCGTTCCGGCGGGTAAAAACGCAGGAGGGCTTCGATGCGTAAACGCATCGAAGCCCTCCTGCTGGGGAAATTGAAGCATGCCACTCCCGGCCTGCCGTGTGGCGGTGGCATATCAACGGCCTCGCCCGCATATCCGCCCGCCTCGTCGGACGAACGGAGGTCGCATGCGGCGATGAATTGCAACGGCAATTATTCGGACGGCCGGTACGGAAAACTCCGCAATGGCTGTCCGCACTCCGAAATCCGCTCCTTCCGGCAACCCTCCGCGCTCCGGAAGCGCCGCCACCCTGCGAACCGAAAAAGCCTCCGGAACATACGCTCGAAGGCTTTCTATGGTATGGACATACAGGAACGATCCCCGCTGCCATTGGCTGCGGAGCCGTCGTCCGCAAGGGATCGGTACGGAATCTGTGTACGCTGCCTGCCTTTTATATCTGTTTTTGGCAACTATATCCCGCCTTACACCGCCGTACCTCCGAAACCCGACTGCCGAAGCGGGTCTTGTCCGAAGCCTCCGTCAAGGCGGTTTTTTTTGGGGGGGGGCTCCGATCTGTAAACGCGGCTCTGCCGCGAACGCTCCGGCAGCCGGTCGTGTGCAGCGACTCGGAAAACCGACGGAGTGTAAAGCAAGGTATGGCTGCCTTGTTTTTCTCAGGCCCGAAAGCCGGCTTCAGATTCGTACCCGCCTGCGCCGCTTCTGTGCTTCCTCGTGCCGTCCAGCCCAAAGCGGCGGGCGATCTGCGAGACGTTGTATTCGATGTAATCCATGCTGCTGCACGCCTCGACCGCCTCCTTGTATTCGGCACGGGTGGCAGGCTGCTGCCCTCGAAGCTGGCCGAGCCGGATAGTTCCGGCCTCCTCCTTGTCGCATGAAATATCGTATCGTGCCAGCATCAGGTGCGGTGGTATTTGCAGATATGTCCCTTCAGCCCGGAAAGACTCACGCTGCACGTCCGGCTGATTTCACAGCAGGAGAGGCGGGTCGAGCGATAGAGTTCGACGACCTCGCGGTATCGCTCCGTCGTCTTCGGTTGGGGATTCGGGATGCTGGAGCCTCCGGTTGATATGATCGGTTCATTTTTCATCCTGTAAATAGTCTGGAGTTCTTGGGTAGAGCCGCGTATTATCCTCGTTGTTTCCATCGGATAAGTACTTTTTCTGCAGCGATTTTCAGAACTACTTGATCGGTAGCCTGTATGCCTTGAAATAGTTCAGATGTTCGTAGTAGGAGACGATTGCGGGGAGCATCTTCGTCTGCCGCCGGGCAGGGGTGCGGCCTGCTCTGTCGGCAGCATCTCCGGTAAGCATACCCGCACGTCGGATGCCCGTTCCGGAACGGCACGAGTGCGGAATCGGCCGCTATCGCATTGCGGCAGGGCAGACCGTTTCTGTCGATACAGCGGTAGGGGACGCTGGCATCGAAACCCGCATCCGTGCATATATCTCTCGCGCTGCGCTTCGTCGTATAGTATATGCCGACCCGACTTCGTCCCGGAAAATTTTGCCCTGACTGTTATCCGGATCGGTCGTAACCGCAATTCCCTGCGTATAGGGTCAGTAGGTCAGTCCGAATGCCCAGAGGGGTATCGTGTTGCGGTGCCCGTACTCGATGTCATCCTTCACGAGGTAGGCGTTCCCGATGTCGCGGATCTGCTTCTGCGTCTTGTTGCGGCCGCCCACCTCGAACGTGAGCCCGCCGATCCGGAAGTCGGCCACCGAAGAAGAAGTTATGGTCTGCGCCGGAGCCAACAACGAAAGGAATACCGTTTCGCGGACGTTGCCCACGTCGGGCGTCGTGTCCGAGAGGGCGTAGGCGAGGTTGGTGTTGTTCAGGTATATCTTGTCCACCTTGCCCAGCGCGCTGATCCCATGCGTGTCGTCGCGCAAAATATTGATAAGTTGCGCCTTTTCCAGATAAACCATCAGATCGGCCACCATGTTGCGGTTGATGTTCAGGTCGCGGGCCAGCTTCGAGTAATTGGGCTTGAAAGGAACGCTCTGCGCGACGATATAAAGCAGCTTTTTGAGCTTCTGAGCCGTGGAGGTCGTCATCTCGGCAAACGCGGGAATGTCGTTATCTACTACCTGATTGATGACGCTTAGCAACCGGAGGTAGTAACCGCTCTCCTGAAAATAGGGATAGTAGCCCTCCTTCAGGTACTCCTTGAACAGCGCCACGGGACGGTGTTCCGCATAGGGGAAGTCGATCTTGTTCTGTACGACCTGTTCGAGCGTATGGGCGGGAATACGGATGCCCTTGCCGATAGCCAGGTATTCCCGGAACGAGAGCCCCGGCAGGCGGTATTCCAGCTTGCGGCGGCTCAGGTCGGCCCCGCCCTTCTCCAGATCGAGGATGGACGAACCCGTATAGCCCACGCGCAGCGTCGCATAGGTGTCGTAGATGTTCTTGATCTCGGTGGACCAGTTCTTATATTTGTGTATCTCGTCGATATAGAGCGCCTTGCCACCCTCCCGATAGAACTGTCCGGCCAGCTCCACGAGCGTATGCGTCGAGAAATAGAGGTCGTCGGCCGACACGTAAAGCGTGGCCGCCGCATCTTCGTGCAGCTTGATGTGCTGCAATACGAGGGTCGATTTGCCGACGCCCCGCGCTCCGAGGATAGCCACAAGGCGGCTCTCCCACAAAATCTTGTCGTGAATGTCGCGCACATATTCGGTCGGCGTGTTCTGAAGCCGCGTCCGGAAGGTTCTTATCAAAGTATCCATACTTACTTGCTTTGTCCGTTTTGCACAAAGATAACAAAATTGCACGATGTATAATGCAATTCCTATGCAAAAAAGATGGGTTTATACGGCAGCCTCGCTTCCGCATCCGACGGGACTGACTTTCCATGAAAAAGGGTTGCACTTTCGGAGCGATTCCAGTGGCAGCAGCTTGCACGGCACGGGGCGTCGCGCAGACGTCGGAGTTCCTTCGCTGCGATCTTCACGGCTTCGGCCTTGATACGGTCGTAGTTCACCCTGAACGTATTCTCCATGCGGACAAGACATTGCGGGACGCTACCTGATACGACCCGTCTTCATCTGCTGAGACAGCCCATGTTTCGAACCCGATTGTTTTATGAAATCATCCCCGTCAAAAGTATTTTTGGCGGGGATGAATTGCATTTTGGGAAATTAGAATCTGTGAGTATGACCCACCGTCCCCGGGCTTATCCTATTATTAAAATTGTTGGGAGGAGGATCATAATTGAATGAATAATTTCCTTCCGGCGGTTTGTTGACGATGGTGCTTTGCTGTTGATCGATATTACCGCCTGAAATCTCCCCGCTTTCCCTTCTTGAAATTCGATCAAAAAGGTTCTGCTGATCTTGTAGCGATAAATTGAATTTCTTTTTCATAGCAGTTTAAGTTTTAGTTTATTTGAATACTGTCTGAACTATTAAGGCTCCTTAAATTTTTAGTTATAAAAAATTATAGCTTTAATATACGGGAGCCCACCCCGTATATCAATTTACGACAAAATACATTTCCTGAAAGTTGATCGTCAATTGTTTGAATTCAGCGGGAGGCAGTACACCCAATGTTCCGTCGAAGGGTATTCCCATCAACTGGGAATGGGGCATATCTTCGATCACATACAGGTTAGTCATCACACCCGTTTTATCCCCGATTGTCAGTTCCATTTGCGGCAGTATGGCGTATTCGAGTACCGGGCTGTATCCGGTCGCGGTTTTCCCGCGTTTGCGTCCGTGTGCCTGCAACGGCGGAAGCCGGTCGCGATGCGCTTCATGGAATTCCGGTTCGACGGACGATTTCGTGGCTCCCGTATCCCAAACCATCGTTGCGGGAATTCCGTCCAGTTCGACCCGAATGTAAGGCACTTTGTTGAGCATCAGGTTCCGGGGAGCATCGGGCAATGGGGACGTCCGGGCCCTCAAATGCAATTTCCGAAGTTCGTAGTCCAGTTCGATTTCGGGGAAGAGTTGCAACACGTCGTTTCCGAGGATAAGGCTGCAATCCGTAACGCCCGTATCTCCGAGCGGCAGAACCACGCACGGAACATGGACGAACACGGCTTTTCCCAATCGCAGGGTGTCGAGCAATGCGAGAGGGCACCGCGTTTCGTTGAAACGGATTGAATCCGCCGACAAGGGCAGTCCCAACCGGAGTGCCAGCTG
Organism: Candidatus Tidjanibacter gallistercoris; assembly: GCA_019114205.1. Taxonomy (GTDB): domain Bacteria; phylum Bacteroidota; class Bacteroidia; order Bacteroidales; family Rikenellaceae; genus Tidjanibacter; species Tidjanibacter gallistercoris. The sequence goes on from DXFY01000006.1 coordinate 36,504, forward strand.
TTTGTCAATAATCGTCATTTGTCCTCCGGAGTCGAGCATCGCTCCGATTCGCTGTATGCCGCGGACGGCAGCGAACTTGATTTGTTCGTCTTCGACGTCGAACGGTATGTCGTAATTCGCTTCGGTATCCGATATGCCCATACGGGGCCACTGGGATTTCAGACCGAAAAGGACGGCATTGGTCTCGAAAGCAGTCCGCGTTCCCTCGTCCATATAGTCCCGGCCTTGGGCGAGCAGGCTCGTGCAAATGTCATGGGCAGCCTTGAAGTGTCCGAGTTTCGCCAGATTGTCGGACATCATCCAGAACAATGAGAAAAAGTTGCCGCCCATTTGGGCATTGTACTCATCGTACATGCGCTGGATTTTCTCGACGGCGCCCGCCGGATTGTTGAAATTATGGTCGAGCAGCGCCCCAGAGAACAGCCGCATGTAATCGCTCAGGCTGTCGGCGGTCCGCTCATAACGGGCTCTCGTTTCGAACCAGTCGCTCCGGGAGATAGCTTCTCCGATTGCATTGTCATACGGGTTTTCCTGGGCGATTCCGATTTGCACCGGAAGGACTGCGAACAGCAGACCGATAATTTTACGAATAACCATGGCTTTATCATTTTGAAGCGGATATATCGACGACGGAAACAATTTCCGAAGGTACTTACATACAAGTCTATACTAAAATTTCATGAATTAGAAAATGTCTTAATTAATGGAGTTAATGTTTTGAATCTAAAATCAAACATGTCCGTTTTCTATTCTTAGTTTCTTATACCGAAGATAGCGGATGTTTTCGATATTTGGAAATATAGTTTACAAAGAACAACTAAATATCTGCTAATATGGAAATTTAGGTGGAGTAAAGAATGTAAATCGGGTAATTTCTATATATTTGTCAAGCCAAAAAGTCATGCTAAAAACAAGAAAAATATGGAACTGAAAGATATTCTTGCGATTTCCGGACAGCCGGGACTTTTTCGTTATGTGGCGCGCAGCAGCAACGGCGTTATCGTGGAGTCGCTGGCGGACGGCAGGAGGATGAATTCTTCGGGTACTGCCAGGATAAGCGCACTGGCCGAAATCGCCATTTATACCGAATCGGAAGAGCTGCCCCTCTGGCAGGTGTTCGAGAAATTCTATGCTCATACCGGCGGCCGGCCCGCGATAGACGCCAAGTCGGATACCGCGCTTCTGAAAAAGACCTTCGGGGAGGTGGTTCCGGATTATGACCGCGACCGGGTGCACGTATCCGATATGAAAAAGGTCGTGGCATGGTACAATATTCTTGTCGGAGCAGGAATGACCGATTTCCGTCTGGATAAAGGCGAAGCGGAGAACGGGACGGATTCCGAGGAGGAAGCAGCCGGGGCGCCCGCCGCCGAATAGGAGCAGCACGGGTTCCGCACCGTTTCCCGACGGGGAACGGGAAAGCGCAGACGCCGCACGTCTGCGCTTTCCTGTTTTGCAGCGACCGGACGTGCGGGTATCGCGCATGTATCGTAGCGGAAGGATTTCGGCCCGGCAACATGATGGAAGCGACAACGGTTCGGCATATAGGGGGCTCCGATGCGGCTTGTGTACATTCTCGTTATTGGCCGGGGCCTGTACGGATAGGAGCATCCGGGAGACATGGCTGTTTCGGGAGCAGCCCGGCGCGGTGGGAAGAAACTTCCCGTACAGGTGCCGCGCCGCATTTCGTCTGCCACTCGCAGCATTCAGAAACTCTGTTTTTTCGCGATGGACGGCAAGGTGCCTTGTTTTACCGATGACTTTTTGTGAAGGAATGCCCGAAAGACTGCCGTTTTCTATACCGGCGATTTCCTGTGTTTTCGGTCTTGCGGGGCGGATTTCGGTACGTGCCGGCCAGGTACGATGCTTCCGCACGATTTGCCGGACCGGATAAATATAGTACTTGCAGCGCCCGGCCGGGGGACGGATATTCGGTTTGCCGGGCATTGCACCCGTCGGGCCGTCGCGTCCGATTTCCGGTCGGACAGGAACGAAGTGCTTCGGAAGAACGGGCATGGGCTGCCGGCGTGAGGTACCGCTTTGCCGTGTTCCCGTCCGCTCGGTACGTATCGGTTTGTCCGGTCATTCCGGGTTGGCCGCTTGAAGGTTCGCTATGGATTTCAGGTAGCTTTTCAGGCTGTCGCCCGGTGCAAGTCCGATTTTCTTTCGGAGCCGGCTGCGGATGGAGGTCACCGTAGAAGGCGATACGTGGCGTATTTCGCATATCTCCGATACGGTCTTTCCGGAGACGATAAGTACGCAGATTTCCATTTCCGCATCGGTCAGTCCCGGATGATGTTCCCGGATGGCCCGCCGGATACATTCTTCGGAGGTGATGACGTGCTTCACCTGTGCGACGAGCGTTTCGCGTATCTTGACGTCGAGTTCGTCCAGCAGCCTGGCGGCTTCCTTCGTATCCTTCGCTCCCAGCAGGTCGAACCGTTCCGCCTCGATATTCATGATGCGGAGGAATTCGCTTTTCTCTTCAGCAATCGCTATCCTTTCCCGTTCGAGGCGGCGGGAGAGGATGATGATGCCTTTCAGGGCGATGGGGGCTCCGATGTAGATGAGCATCAGAATGGGCATGCAAAGAAACAGCTTTGCGTCTCCGATGAAGATGGCGGCTACCGAATAGGAACAGATGATGAGCAGGGTGATGATGAGCGGGCCCGACCGGATGCCTGTCAGCGATGCCATGATGATGGGCAGCGTGCAGATGCACATGCCGAGCAGTACGCGGAACGAGGCGTCCGGACCGCTCGCGATACTTTCGTAAATGATGGAGAAGGAGATGTTCAGGGTTATGACGAGCATGTCGGTGAAAAGCGAGATGTCGGGATTCATCCGTTTGGAAAGGTAGAGCGCAAGTACGCCGCCCATCAGCAGCAGGGAGACGGCGTTGGCGATACACAGATACCATGTCCCGGCGAGCAGGTACAGTACGATGTCGTAAATGAGGCCAGCGGCGAAAAATACCGACGAATAGAGAAATATCGCCGTGAGCAGCCGGTTCACGCTCATTCTGTTTTCCGGGGACGAATCGCAGGTTCCCATAAGTACAGGGGGCTTTATCGGTATTTGTAGATATGCAAATTCCGTGCTATGCCGCGATTTCAGTATTTGTAAGCATTATTTCGTACTGTTTTTGTTTGGCATGCCCTGTTTTTTGTTTTTCTTTGCATCGGGATAACACCCCATACGGTGGATGCAGACCACTGCGACTGATATTGTCGGATAAGGATATGTGCATGATGGGGGTTGTGCATGTATCATGGGCGGATGGCTGTTCTTGCATGCCGTCCGTCTTTTTTGTCTTGTTTCGGCTGTCATTCTTACGGTGCGTGGCAGCCGAAACCGGCTTTTCGGGCCTTGTCAATGGATTGGTACAGTTATTGGTAATGTTTCTGAACAGCGCTGTCGGCCGGCCTGCCGGCCGATACATCAAGACCGTACCGTATATGAATGCCAAAACAAGGATTTACAAATTCCTATCGACCGAACGGTGGACCGATTCGGCGGTTTTTTTCATGCGTATCTTCGTTGGAATCATGATGCTCGTGCACGGCATCGGAAAGATTAATAACTACGAGATGCTGTTCGCGACCTTTCCCGACCCGCTGGGCATCGGAAGCGCGGCTTCCCTCGTGCTGATAATCGGTGCGGAGACCGTATGTTCGCTGCTGCTCATCGTCGGTTTGTTCGTGCGTCCTGCGGCGTTGGTACTCGCCATGGGCATGTTCGTGGCGTCGTTCCTTGCAGTGCCCGGAGAACCGTTCGCAGCGCATGAACTGTCGTTCGTCTATATGGGCATTTATATCATGCTCGTCATCGGCGGCGGCATGCGTTATTCGCTCGACAGGGTATTTTTCAGGATACAGTAAAAACGGTTGTCATGGAGGGTTACGGACATGAATTGCGGGTGCTGGAGCTGCCCGACGATTACGAAGGCGCAGTGCGCGCGACGGTGGTTTACCGTCGTGCGGAGCGCCCTTCCGCTTCGGCCGTGCTTTATATACACGGTTATTTGGACTATTACTTTCAGTACCACATGGGGGCCTGGTTCGCGGAACACGGCAGAAATTTCTATGCGCTCGACCTGCGTAAATACGGTCGGTCGTGGATGCCCCATCAGCATTTCAATTATTGCCGGCGGATGGAGGAGTATTTTCCCGAAATAGATGCGGCAATCGACGGCATCGTAGCCGACGGAAATACCGACATTACCTTGTTGGGCCATTCGACCGGCGGCCTGCTCGCTGCACTCTATTGCGCCGAAGGCAGCCGCTGCGGACTAATCAACCGGTTGGTGCTCAATTCGCCTTTCCTCGAATTCAATACCGGGTGGTTCGTGCGCAGGGTATTCATTCCTGCCGCAGGTGCGCTCAGCATCGTATTCCCTTATGCGAAGGTACGGAATGTTTTGTCGCCCAATTATTTTAAGTCGATTCATGCTTCCAGTCACGGGGAGTGGAATTTCGATACGCGGTGGAAGCCTGCGCAGGCGCCGCCGCTTTATCTTGCCTGGCTCCGCGCCGTCCGGCTGGCCCAGCGGAAGGTACACCGGGGGCTCGGACTGCCCATACCCGTGCTGGTGATGTTCTCCGACAAATCGACATACCACAGGCGGTGGCACGAAGATGCGCTCGTTTCGGATACCATTCTGAACGTGAAACACATCATGAAGTACGGTGCGCGACTCGGCGACAACGTGACGCTCGAAGAGATACCCGACGGGCTGCATGACCTGGTATTGTCGCGTTCCGACGTTCGGGAGCAGGTATTGACCATCATGGAGTATTTCATCGGTAAGACGGGCCGGACATGAAGGCCTCCGCAGTATCGTTTTGCATCGAAGCAGGAGGTGCCATTCCCATGCTTTTTGAATTTTCTTGTTTCGCCTTTCGGGAGGAACTGTCGACCGGGTATGCTGCATGGTAACAAGGGGAGGCGTGTGCCGGTCGCGGTCGCCGCAGCGCGGCGTACCCCGAAACGTGGGGCCGGCTTGCCGGCAGGCATGCGGTGTCGGCAGAGGCGGCCGACGGCCGATGCACGAGTAATCGGGGCGTGAAGTGTCGGATGATGAGCCGGGAACAGGATGAAGGCCGGGAGCACATCCCGGTCTTCCGTGCGTTGGTGCGCTTGCAGCTTTTTGTCGTCGTCGGTTTTGATGCTCGTTTGTCCCGTACCTTATAACAAGGGTGTCGTTCGGAATATCGAGGAGACTGCGTGTACCGTGGGGCCGGTGACGGAACAGGACTTATTCGTAGTGCGTTATGCCTCGTACTTTTTAGGACTCCTGCAAGTATCGTTTTGTGTGTCGGGTTGCGAGTACTGCGGCGCCGGCGATGAAATAGGACTTTGTCGCAGCGGTATTGTTTTCGTTATGCTCCCTACTTTTGCGGCCTCCTGCAAGTCGTTCGGGGAGTTGGGGAAGACTGCGTGTGTCGCGGCGACGGAACAGGATTTAGTCGTAATGGTATTGTTTTCGTTATGCCACCTACTTTTGCGGCCTCCTGCAAGTCGTTCGGGGAGTCGGGGAAGACTGCGTGTGCCGCGGTTCCGGCGACGGAACAGGATTTTTTCGCAGCGGTTTTTGTTTGTCTGCTCCTGTGCCTTTTTATTTTAATGTATCGTTCGCTGCATTCGGAGTTCATGTTCCGTGCTCCGATTACGGAGTGTTCGTTGTCGTATCCCCGGCCTTTCTAAGTTCCGGGGCGCGCACGTTCGGTTGCCGCGTTTCCGCTGGCCGCACTGATACGGTTTCTTTTTCCCGGATATTCCGCGAGCTTCCGGAATTTGCAATTCCGCAACGGTCGTCCCTATTGGACTTGTCTGAATTCATATTCCGGCACCGAGTGTCCTGTCAGCCAGCCCGTCTGCCGGCAGTGCTGGTGTTCCGCCGTTGCGCGAGGGGCTTGTGTGTTTTCGTTACTGTGCGTCCTGTCGGTCAGCCAGCCCGTCATTGCCGGTAGTGTAGGTGTTCCTGCCGTTGTACGAGGGGCCTGTGTGTTTTCGTTGCTGTGCGTCCTGTCGGTCAGCCAGCCCGTCATTGCCGGCAGCGCCGCTGTTCCATCGTTGCGCGAGGGGCCTGTGTGTTTTCGTTGCCGTGTGTCCTGTCTGTCGGTCTCAGCCTGCCTGTCATTGCCGGCAGCGCCGCTGCTCCGTCGTTGCGCAAAGGTCTGCGTATTTTCCGAAACAGGACACCGGGTGTTTCTGTTGCACCGATACGCGAAACCTCCAATATGCGGACAGGCCGATGCTCGCGAAGGCTCCGGCCGGGCGCGTGTTCCGTAACTATGCGTCTATCTTGGCATAGCGGGCGTTTTTCTCGATGAATTCGCGGCGGGGCGGAACATCGTCGCCCATCAGCATCGAAAATATCCGGTCGGCTTCGGCGGCGTTCTCTATCGTTACTTGACGCAGGATGCGTGTTTCGGGATTCATGGTGGTTTCCCAAAGCTGTTCTTCGTTCATTTCGCCCAGACCTTTGTACCGCTGCGTATGAACGCCTTTGACACCGAAGTCGTTGATGGCCTGTTCGCGTTCCTCTTCCGTCCAGCAATAGCGTTTCTGCGTCCCCTTGCGTACCTGATAGAGCGGGGGAGTGGCGATGTAGATGTGGCCGAGTTCGATGAGGTCTTTCATCTTGCGGAAGAAGAAAGTGAGCATCAGCGTGGCGATGTGGCTTCCGTCCACATCGGCATCGGTCATGATGATGATTTTGCCGTAACGGAGCTTTTCGAGGTTCAGCGCCTTGCTGTCCTCTTCGGTGCCTATGGATACGCCGAGGGCGGTGAACATGTTTTTGATTTCCTTGTTCTCCCACATTTTGTGCTCCTGCGCCTTCTCGATGTTCAGGATTTTGCCCCGGAGCGGCATGATGGCCTGGAAAAGCCGGTCGCGGCCCTGTTTGGCCGTACCGCCTGCCGAGTCTCCCTCCACGAAGAAAATCTCCGTCTTTTCGCGGTCGCGCGAGGAGCAGTCGGCAAGTTTGCCCGGCAGTCCGGAACCGGAAAGCACCGTTTTGCGCTGCACCAGCTCGCGGGCATGGCGCGCGGCATTGCGGGCTGTGGCGGCCAGTATCACCTTGTTTACGATGGCACGGGCATCTTTCGGATTCTCTTCGAGGTAGTTGTTGAGCGCCTGGGAAATGGCTTGGTCCACCGCTCCGGCTACTTCGCTGTTGCCCAGCTTGGTTTTCGTCTGACCTTCGAACTGCGGTTCAGAGACCTTTACGGAAACCACCGCGGTGAGTCCCTCGCGGAAGTCGTCGCCGTTGATGTCGAACTTCAGCTTGGAGAGCAGTCCCGAATCATCGGCGTATTTCTTGAGCGTGCGTGTCAGCGCCCGGCGGAAACCGGTCAGGTGCGTGCCGCCCTCGATGGTGTTGATGTTGTTCACGTACGAGTGGACGTTCTCCGAAAAGCTGTCGTTGTACTGCATGGCCACCTCCACGGGGATGCCGTCCTTTTCGGTGTCGATGTAGATGATGTCCTCGGTCAGCGGCGTGCCCCGGTTCTCGTCGAGGTATTTGACGAACTCCTTGAGCCCGTCGACCGAGTAGAATACTTCGCCGCGGAAGCTGCCGTTGTCGTCCCGCTCGCGCCGGTCGGTGATGCTCAGGCGGATGCCCTTGTTGAGGTAGGCCAGTTCGCGCAGACGCGCCGCAAGCACGTCGTAACTGTATTCCGTGGTGGTGAAGATGGATGCGTCGGGCAGGAAGGTGATTTTCGTCCCCGTGTCGCCGCAGGTACCCACTATTTCGATTTCGGAAGTCGGGGCGCCGATGCTGTACGTCTGACGGTGTATCTTGCCGTCGCGGCGCACTTCCACCTCGAACTGGGTGGAAAGGGCGTTCACGCACGACATGCCCACGCCGTGCAGACCGCCCGACACCTTGTAGCTGTCTTTGGAAAATTTACCGCCGGCGTGGAGCACGGTCAGCACCACTTCCAGTGCCGATTTCCCTTCCTTTTCGTGGAAATCGACCGGGATGCCGCGGCCGTTGTCCTCGACGGTGACGGACCCGTTCTCGTTGATTGTGACCTCTATGTCGGTGCAGTAACCGGCCAGCGCCTCGTCTATCGAGTTGTCCACGATTTCGTATACGAGATGGTGCAGTCCCCGTACGCCTATGTCGCCGATGTACATGGCCGGGCGCTTGCGCACCGCCTCCAGCCCTTCGAGCACCTGGATGCTCGATGCGGAATACTCTTCGTGGTTTGCCGGTTTGCCGTTTTCCAATTCGCTCATATATGTTTCTCCTGATTAGATTCCCTGTTTTTAGTCCGCATGTCAGGCGCCCAGAACGGAGCCGATGTCTATTTCTTCTACTTTCCCTTTATTGAAACGTATTGTCCGCGAGGGAAATTGTTCGATGTTGGCGATGTTGTGCGTAGACATGACGATGGAGCATCCCCCCTCGACGATGCGCCGGAACACTTCCATGATGTCTTCCGCCGCCCACGGGTCGAGGTTGCCCGTCGGTTCGTCGGCCAGTATCACGCGCGGGTTATTGACCAGTGCGCGCGCCACGGCCAGCCTTTGCTGCTGTCCGCCGGAGAGCTCGAACGGCATTTTGAATGCCTTGTTCTCCAGCCCCACGATGGAGAGCACCTCTTCGATGCGCCTGCGCATGTCGGTTTCGTTCTTCCAGCCCGTGGCCTTCATGACGTAATGCAGGTTGCCGAACACGTCCCTGTCCGAAAGGAGCTGGTAGTCCTGGAACACGATGCCGATGCTGCGGCGCAGACGCGAGATGTCGCGGCGCTTCATGCGGCGCAGGTCGAATCCCACGATGCGTCCTTCGCCCTCGACGAGGGGCACTTCCGCATAGAGCGTCTTGATGAGCGAGCTTTTGCCGCTGCCCACCTTGCCGATGAAATAGACCATTTCGCCTTCGCATACGGTGAGGTTCACGCCCGAAACCACCATCTCGCCCCGTTTCTTCGGGTTGGACGAGCCCGGTTTCGCCGAATGGAATACGGCCACGTTCCTCAGTTCTATTACAGGATTCCTGTCCATCGCAGACCTAATTGAAAAAATCAAACAAAGATACTCAATTTTGCCAAGAAAACCTAACGGCAGCCGCGTAAAAAGCGTATGCGCTGGTTTCGCCTGCGGCTGTCCCGGTGCCGAAATGCGCGAAAAACGGTATCTTTGCAACGGTTCGCCGCCGCATCAGGGAGGGCTGCCGACACGGATGCAGGCGGGGCGAACGTCCCGCGCCGAGCGGTTCGGCTTTCGGCGATGTGCCTGCGGGGGCATCGGCAGCGATGACTCTTTTCGGTTCGTCTGTTCTCAGACGGGCTGTGGCTCGCTGCGGGTTGCCGGTCGCAGGAGGAGGGGGGAATCCGTCGGCCCGTCGGAGCACGTTGCCTGTTCGCTCCCATGCGGAACCGTGCCGGGATGGAACGACGGAGCCTTGCGTGCGGCCGGCGGGAAAGGTGCGCGGGTGCGGAGCGTGTCGGATGCGTCCAGTTGCCGGTACCGGGCGGACGGAGCAGCCGTGCGTGCAGCGGTCGGGCACGGCGCAGCACCGGACTGCGGCGGCACCGGGGAACCGGACGTAAGGGGATACTACCGAAACAGATTCGTTTTTATGATACTCGTTGGTTTTTTATTGTTCGTGGCGCTGGCGCTCTATTGCGAATATGCGCTCCTGAGGCACATGGGGCGTGCGTGGCGGCGGAGTCCGGGCGGGCGGACGTACATCGTGTTGAGCGCCCTGCCGTGGTGTGCTCTGGTGGCCGGCATGGGGTATATGCTGGCCGGCGGCGATACGGCCGCCTGGTTCATGCGGGCGTTCGGCGTCGTGCTCGTGCTGTTCGCGTGCGACGCTTTCGCGAAAATGATTTTCGTCCTGTTCGGTTATATCGGGCGGCGCACGGGGCACGGCAGGGCGATGGGGATTGCGGCGACGGTCTGCTCCGCAGCGTGGGCAGCCGTGCTGCTCGGCAGCATGACTTTCGGCGGGAGCCGTATCCGGGTGGAGCGGGTGGAGGTGGTCTCGCCCCGTCTCCCGGCCGGGTTCGACGGGTTTCGCGTGGCGCTGTTCTCGGATGTGCATACCGGGGTGCTGCCCGGCCGCGACCGGACACTCCGCAACATGGTGGAGACGCTCGATGCACTCGACGCCGACGTGGTGATTAACTGCGGCGATATCGTGAATACCGATTACCGGGAACTTGACGGCCGCGTGCTGGAAATCCTTTCCGGTATTCGGAGCCGCTGCGGGGTGTATGCCGTGCTCGGCAACCACGACCTGGGTATTTATATCCGCGATACGGTCGCCATACCGCCGGCCGAAAGCATGAGGCGCGTGGCGGAGGCACAGCGCGGAATGGGCTGGACGGTGCTGAGAGACAGTTCCGCGGTGCTCGTGCGCGGCGGCGATTCCATATCGCTCACGGGACTCTCGTTCCCGGAGGAGCTCGTACACCGGAGCCACGAACGCATCGAGGGGGAGCTCGACCTGTCGGAGGCTTATTCGGGGCTGCCGCGGGAACAGTTCAACATCACCCTGTCGCACGCGCCGCAGGCCTGGCGCCGCATAACGGCCGCCGGACGGGGCGACCTGACCCTGTCCGGCCACGTCCACAGCCTGCAAATGAAACTGCGTCTGGGCAGGTGGCAGTGGTCGCCCGCCGCATGGTTCTATGATGAGTGGAGCGGGCCCTATACCGACGGGGAGCGGATGTTGTATGTCAATGACGGGATAGGGTATGCCATGATACCCGTGCGTCTGGGCGCCCGTCCGGAAATAACCTTGTTCGTATTGAGAAGAAGCGATGGAAGTAATCGTATCGGCGGCAGTGTCGCGTGACGGATATATGGACGACTGCACCCCTCGCAGGCTGGTGCTGTCGTGTGCGGAGGACTGGGCGGAGGTTTACGGGCTTCGGGCCGTGTGCGATGCCATCCTCGTGGGGGCGGAGACCGTGCGGCGCGACAATCCCGCATTGGTGGTGCGCGACGCAGGCCTGCGTGCATGGCGCGAATGTCTGGGCATGAAGCCCGACCTTGCCAAAGTGACGGTCACGGCCGGCGGCGGCATCGACCCCGGTGCGCGGTTCTTTACCGAAGGCCAGCAGGCGGAAAAAATCGTCGTCGCAGGGCCCGAAGCCTGCCGCGTACTGGCCGGGCGTCTGCCTGCCGGGGTACGCGTCGTCCCGCTTGCGGAGATAACGGCCCGCGGCATCGTGGAGGCGTTGGAGGGGCTCGGCGTGCGTACCTTGATGGTCGAAGGCGGGGCCCGTACCATCGGCATGTTTCTCGGCGAGGATGCCGTGGATTCGCTGCGGCTCGCCGTTTCGCCTGCCGTGGTGGGCGATGCGCGTGCCCCGCGTTTTCCCGGTTTCGGGCAGCTGCCGTTCGAGGGGCGCGCAGCGAAGGTCGTCCGGAGCGTGGGCGATATGGAAGTGTACGAATACGACCTGCATCCGGCTCCGGGACGTCTGACGCTGACCGACCGACGCCGACTGCTGCGGGCTGTGGAACTGAGCGGACGGAGCGAACCCTGTACGACGGCTTACCGAGTGGGGTGCGTGGTGGCCGTGCGCGACGGACGGGAGTACGAGGGCTATACGCATGAGACGGACTGCCGCAGCCACGCCGAAGAGGAGGCGCTGAGTAAGGCGCGTGCCGACGGGGCCGACCTGCGCGGCGCCTGCGTGTATACCTCTTTAGAGCCTTGTTCGGTGCGGGCATCGAAGCCGGTGAGCTGTACCGAATTGATAATCCGCGCGGGGGCGGCACGGGTGGTCTATGCCTATGCCGAACCGGACTGTTTCGTGCGGTGCGAGGGAACGCGCCTGCTGCGCGAGGCGGGTATCGAAGTAACCGTCGTGCCGGAGTATGCCCCTTTGGTGAAGTGCCTGAACGCGCACATTCTGCACGAATGAATTATATTGTTGCATACGGGCTGACGGCAGGTTATATTTGCCGGACGCATGCCGGTACCCCGAAGCGGGTACGGCGGATGCGTGCATGATGCGAACCGAAACGACCGGCGGAAAATGAAAAATGCACATCTGATGAAACGTATCGGCTTGGCGGCGGCGTTGCTGGCAGCCATGCTGTTCGGCTGATTGCAGGCGCGGGAAAACACGCCGCACGGGGCAGGGGCCCCGTCCGACCCGTACAGGAGCGACCGAGGGGCCGTATCCCGCCGAGTGCGGGGGCGTGTCGCTGTGCCGGTACGGTTTGCCGTATGTCCTGTCCGGCCGGAACCGGCATGCTGCGGCGCTTTCGGGCCGGTTCGCATACGTTCCGGGCGGGAATATCGTTCTTATTTCGGTAATCGGAATATTTTTCGTAGATTTGCAATCCGTTCCTCCTGCGCGGAGGGGCGGTTTTCGGGGCTGACCGGTTTTGACAGCAGGCAGAGTCGGAAAGTAAGCATGCCGAGCATTGTACGGATGGCTCGTTAATCTCAACGTTCACAACAACAAATGGCAATAATAGCTATGCACTCGCTGCGTAATCTTACGAAGTAACATTACCTTAATCCCTGTGCCCGAGGAGGTGCGGGGACGAGTACCCCGCCGGAGGGACCCGCTTCTTGTTCCGCCGGCACCGGGGTATCGACAATGAGAAGATAGCTGCGGCGCCTGTCCGGACGTTTGCGGCGAAATTCAATGGACTGGGCTTCGTATTGGGCTGCCGTATGCCGGGTACGGAGAGGAGGATGAAACGACGGATAAGCATGTAGAAAGCCTTCGGGTTCCCTGTTTGGACGAGGGTTCGACTCCCTCCAGCTCCACGACAGCGCGAGGGGAAACGGAAATACCGTTTCCCCTCGCGTTTTTTACGGATGTGCGTTCTGTCGTATCCCTTCATGCCGGCCGCCGGTCTGCCGGTCCGTTGCCGTTATCGTTTGCAGCAGCCGGTCTAAGCTGCGGTTTTCGCGGTACAACCACTCCTCGAACGGATGCTCTATCGGAATGTCTACCTTCGGATATTCGTAGGGTTCATCGTCGAGCGAGATGACCTCTTCGCGGAAAGGTACCTGAAACTGCATCCAACGCGAAACGGGCAGTTCCACCCGTGCGGCATTGCCCGTAACGGCATTGTAACCGCCGCAATGCTGCCCGGCTACTTGCCCGATGCCGAGAACCTGACAATAGCATGCGAACATTTGCGCCGCCGAATAGGTCTGATGGCTCGTAAGTACATAGACCTCGCCGTCGTAGCCGTGTTTCGGGCGCTGCGGGACATACCGCATCCGACACACCGTATCGGTGCGGAAACGGGTGCCGTCCGGTACGCTGTCGATGTAGTGCATCATATATTCCCGGTCGGCTTCGCACAAGTGCGGACTGCGGTCGATATTGATTTTCGCCGTTTCACGGCATTCGTCCGTGATAAGATAAGTGTATGTTATGTCTATCGGATTGTCCGTCAGGTAATCGAGCGTATAGAAGACATTCTCCGCCATGCCGCCCGTATTGAGGCTCACGTCGATGACCAACCGGTCGATTCCGTCTCGGTCGATGCGGCGCATGGCCTGCCGCAGCAGCCGTTTGTAACGCCAGTCCTTGCCGAACAACAGCATGTGGCTCCACCGCTTCCCCCAGAACGAATTGATTGTTAGTACACCCACTCCGTCCCCCATATCGGCATATACGACCGGCTTGCGGGGAAAACCCTGTTCTTCCTTGGCGCGGCGTTTGTCTCCCGAACGACGGTAAGCCCGCTGCTTGTCTTCGCGCCTTATCCCGTTATAAATTGCCGTATCGTTTCGGAGGAGATGTCGCGGAGGGCGTATTCAGGAGAACGATTCGCCGAGGCAGCGGGCTCGTGCCGGGTAGTCGCTCGCCTCGATATCGCTGCGCGTATAGGCCCCGATGGCCAGCACCCGCCCGCAGTCCTGCCACTTCAGGTAGCGGCACAGGGCATCGTAATGGGCCTGCAGCGCATCCATCGCCTGCGCTTCCGTATCGCCGCAGGTGGCGAGCAGTACCGCTTTGCGCGGCGAGCGCAGCAGTTCGTTCAGCGCGTAGAAACGGTCGATTACCCTTTTCAGGTGGGCCGACATTCCGAAATAGTAAAGCGGCGTGGCGAAGACTATCATGTCGGCGCCGCGCAGGTCGTCGCGCAGGTAGGCCATGTCGTCTTTCTGAATGCACTCCGTGTCGTGGCTGCGGCAGTAGTCGCACGCCCTGCACGGCTCGATTCTGCTGGATGCGGCGTCGAAACGAATGACGCGGTGTCCCGCTGCTTCCGCGCCTGCCGCGAACTCGTCGGCCAGCAGCATGGAGGTGCCCCGGCGGTGGGGGCTGCCCGTAATTACCAGAATGTTCATCGGTGTCCTGTTTTTGATGTCCGTATCGTAAAGATATGAAAAAAGGCGGAGACGGCGAACTTATTTATTGCGTCGCAGGAAAAAGACGGTGCTTTCGCCCTGTTTTTCGCGTGAAGGAACGGGATTTTCCGTTACCTTTGGAGGCGTTACCGACGTGCGGGGATGCCGCCGTTTGTATGTGTAGCGGAATGAAAACGAAGCGTGGAATGTGGCAGTATTACGCGATTTTGTCTGCGGTGTTCGCCGCACTGACGGCCGTGCTTGCCAAGGCGGGCGTCAGGGGTATGGATTCCGACCTGGCTACGGCGATACGTACGGCGGTCGTTCTCTGCATTACGTGGGGGATTGTCCTTGTCGGAGGCAAGACGGGAGCGATAGGAGGAATCGGCCGGACGAACTGGCTGTTCCTGGTGCTGTCCGGGGTGGCCACGGGATTGTCGTGGCTCTTCTATTTCAAGGCGCTCCAGTTGGGCGAAGCATCCAAGGTGGCGCCTGTCGACAAACTGAGCGTCGTATTCACGATACTGCTTTCGTGGCTGGTGCTCAGGGAGCCGGTCAGTTGGCGCGTCGTGCTGGGCGGGTGCCTGATAGCTGTCGGTTCCATAGTAATATTGTCCGGAAAATGAACGATAAGAACGAAAACACGGCATGCGCCGCATCCGGCGACCGCATGCGGATTGTCCGGAAGGAAGCCCTTCCGACGTCGCGGTGGAGCGGCGGTACGACTACCGAACTGGCCATTTGGCCGGAAGATGCGGTGTATGCCGAACGGAATTTTACATGGCGCGTCAGTTCGGCGCGGGTGGAGGCCGAGGAATCGGTATTTACTTCGCTTCCGGGAATTGCACGCTGCCTCATGGTGTTGGACGGGACACTGTACCTGCACCACGAGGGACACTACGATACCGTTCTGGAGCGGTTCGGGCAGGATAATTTCTGCGGTTCGTGGCATACGGCAAGCCGCGGCCGGGTGACGGATTTCAACCTGATGACCGCTTCGGGAGAGGGACGCGTGCAGCTCCTCGAAATTGATGCGTCGTCCGTCAGGGAGGTGGCGCTCATGCCCGTCGTGGCCGGATGGGGCTGCGTGGGCGAGGTGTTCTATTTCCTCTCCGGAGGCGTTTCCCTCGCTTTTGCGGACGGCAGCCGTACCGAAATGGCGGCGGGCGACGTGCTGGTCGTGCACAGGGAAACGGCCGGTCTGCCGCCGGCAGTCGCGATGGAAAACCGGGGGAAGGCGGCGGCCGAAATCGTGCGGGCCGTCATCTACCACGATTGAGGAGGGCGTCCGTTCAGTCGATTACCACGACGAGCGATTCGAGGGGCGTGGCCCAGTCATAGATGTATTTCGCATGCGAGGTGGCGTTGCGCACGCACATGTGCGAACGCGGTGTCGTACCCAGCGTGGACGTGAACTCGATGTAGTTTTTTTCGGTGGCTTTCGGATTGTTGAGGGGAACGCCGTGGATGTAGCCGCCGCGCGTGAAACGGCTCGCCCACGGAGCGAAGCCCGCTATTTCGGAACTGCCGTCGTGCAGGTAGTACATCTTCGGCTTGTGCTCCTGTATCACATATACGCCGAGCGGCGTTTCCTGCTGGTAGGGCGGATTGTGGAGCCCCGTGGTAGCGGGATTCATGCTGCGGACGTACCATAGGTTTCCGGCACCCTTTTCCAGCGTCGCGATGTTCTGGTCGGTGCGGTCAACGAAGATGACCTTGTCGAATTTCCGTGCGGAGAGCACCTGCACATAATCTTTCGGTACGTACCATGCGCCGTCGTAGAGCATCGAGCACACCTTGATATAATCGGCGCTGTCCTTCAGCAGCAGAAAGAGCGAACCGTCGCGCCCGTAGCGTGCCGGTTTCTTAATATCGCCGGCACCGTACAGCGGAATGGACTGGTAGCGGCTCACGCCGTACCGGTCCGAAGCGCTGCGGTATTCGTTGATTTCAGGGTCCTGTACTTCCGGCGCGATGCCGTTTCTGTCCTTGTAGTTCTGGAGCGTGACCCAGACGACCGAATCCTGTTGTGCGGCCTCCAGTTCCGAAAGCCATTCGTTGATTTTGTCCCATTGGAACCGCCGTTCCGTGTCCTTGTAGGGATAGGTGTCGCCGAGCGTATGCGGCGTATAGGAGAGTTCTTTGACGATTTCGACTGCGGCCGGGGTATCGCCCGCCGCGCACGACAGCCGAGCCGGTCGTTCCTGTGCCTGTGCTGCGACCGCCGCGATGCCGCATGCCAGCCACAGCGACGCTCCTGCCTGTAAGTTCTTGCGTATGTTCATGTGTCTTCGGTTTATCGGTTTGCTGTGTCGTAAACAATTTTTGTGCAATTCCGTGCGGATGCCGGAAAGAAAACGGGAAAACGGAATGTGAATGTTTTTGCGGCAAACGATTTGTTGTTTTATTCGGATAATGCCTTATCCCATTGATGTATTGGGATATGGAATAGGAGGAAAAATGTACCGTTCATTTTTTCTGTTTTATATGTTTGTGTATATTAGTAGTGGGATACGGTCGTTTATGTGCACGTTTTTGTACGTATCGTCGTGTAATGTAATGTGTTGAATAGGATGCGAGCCTTTAAATAGGATGTGTATGATGACTTTTTGTACGGACGGAAATGCTCTTTTCACAGGAGGGGGCCTGGCAGCCGTGGAATGCGGCGGAGGACGGACGCTAATCGAGAATGTCCGTTTCACGCCCTGGGAGATAAGGACGGGGGTGGAACCCGTCCCCGTCATCCTTCTTGTTCTGTACGGCAGGGTGGATGTCACCGTCAATGGGGGAGAGCGGCTCGCGGCGGACGCCGGTTCCGTCGTCATGCTTCCGGCCGACTGCTGTTATGCGCTGACGGCCCGCGAGGATGTCCATCTGCTGGCTTATGCCATAGAAAACCTGATGGAACTTTGGGAGGGCGATGTCCCGTCGGGCCGGGGTAACGGGGTTTCGGCCGGTCGGGTGGCGTCGCTGGAGATGAACGAACGTCTTTGGGAATATGCCATGGCCGTTTCCGGTTATCTTTTCGACGGCATGTCGGGGCAGCGTTTCATGCGCATGAAGGCCTATGAATTCATCTATTTGCTTCAGTTCTATTATGCGCGCGACCAGCTTGCCGGGTTCTTTTCTTCGCTGCTGAACGGCGATGCCGATTTTACCCGCGTCGTGATGGACAACTGGGACAAGGTGCGCAGCAAGGCGGAACTGGCGGCGATAGCCGGGTTGAGTACGTCGCGGTTCGGCGTGCGTTTTAAGGAGGTATTCGGAATGTCGCCTTACCAGTGGATGATGACGCGCCGGAGCGAACAGATATATTACCGGCTAGTTTATGGCAGCGAGTCGCTGAAAGAGATAAGCGAAGAGTTCCGCTTCGGTTCCGTGCAGCATTTCAACGATTTCTGTAAGAAACGGTTCGGTATGACTCCCGGAAAGATAAGGAGCCGGAAAAAGGTCGAGCAGCCGGTGAACGTGTAGTGCGGCGCGTGCCGGAGCGACGTTCGGGTGCTTCGCACGAAAATGCGGTGGCGTATGTCCCTTTGCGGTACCGCAGTACGGAGCGGAAAGGAACGGGCCGAAAACGGGCCGGGCCGGGGCGGGAAGAAACGGACTTTTCCCACCGCGGATGTTGTTTCAGTTTATGGCCTTTATTTGTCTGTCCGGCTGTTTCTATGTCCGACATTTATCGGTCTGTTCATCCTTATTCTTTAGTGTTTAGCGAAACGGCGAATCCTTTGCGAAGGCACATGTCCCTTTGTTGTTCCAGCTGTCGTCCCCGCGGCCTGTGCCTTGTGTTCCGATATCCTGCCTGACTTGTACTCCGCCTTCGCTTGCAGACGGTACGCATTTTTAAAAGGCATGGGAAACGGGTGACCGAACGGGCGTATAGTATTGTTTCGGCAGGGGTGTTCGTTTACAGGGTGGGGTGCTGCGGCGGATGGGGGCGGTTCCGTTGCAGGACTTCGCATGAATCGTTTTCTGTCGGTATCGAATCCCGTTGGGTTTTGTAGGATGTCCGCTTGGGTGTCGCCGATGCGGAGACGTTGCGCCGGATGCAGTCCGGTTTCGCCGCGTTTGCCTTGCGCTTGTTTTTCATTCCCTCGTTTACCGTTGTTGTATGTTCATTGCCGGGCTCTATAGTCGCGCCCGGTGCGGAGGAATGTCCTATGCCTATATTACAATAGACCGGACAGCCCATGGCATACCGAGAGTGTGGCACCGGCGCTCCGATTCCGGGTTATGAATGCGACACGCCCCGCCGTATTATCGGCGGGGCGTGTCGTGTCGCGGTGTGGAATGCACGGCCGAGGCCGCGTACCGTCGGGCATATCAACCGCAGTAGTAATATTTGCTGACCATTTCGGCCATGAGTTCGGGATGGTTCTTCACCTCGCGGCGGATGTCGGCGTCGTTGTACGCCCGCAGCGTCTTGATGATGCTGTCTATCATCGCCGGACTGAAGATGCCTTTGGCTTCGTATGCGGCACGCTGTTCGGCCAGCTTGTCGGCGGAAGCGGCGCAGGAGTCGGGAAGCTGGGCGAGCGATTCTACGCGGCTCTTGTTCTCTTCCTTGTGGATGTTCACGTCGACATAGGTTTTTTCGGCGACTTCCAGACCGTCGGGCATTTCGAGGCCGTAGCGACAAGCCACGCAGAGGGCCGAAAGCAGCTGGTAGATGTCTGCGGAGCAGTCGGCGGAACGTATCTCGACCGTCTGTTTCGAGGAGGCGTCCACGTGCATTTCCTTGTCCTGCGGGTTCACCTGCGAGAACATGTCGCGTTTTGTCGTCCAACCGAGCGGTACGCGCACGAGTACCGAACGGTTGCGGTCGCCCCAGCAGATGTTCGTCGGAGCTTCCTGATGCGGTACGAGGCGGAAATAAGAGGTCGGATTGGCATTGCCGAACGCGGTAATCGACGGTGCGAGCGTCATCATGCCGGCGATGGCGCGGCGGGCGGTTTCGGAGAGTTTGCCTTCGGCGTCGAGCATCATGTTCTTGCCGTCCTTCATGATGCGCATGTGGATGTGGAGGCCCGAACCGGCTTTGCCTTCGGTAATCTTGGGGGCGAAGCTGGTGTCCAGTCCGTATTCGTAGGCGAGGTTCCGGATAACCCATTTGGCGAGCACGAGCTGGTCTGCCGCATCTTCCACGTCGGTCGGGAGGAACTCGATTTCGTTCTGTTCGTAAATGCGGCCATTCAGACGGAAGTTGCCCACTTCCGAGTGGCCGTATTTGATTTTGCCGCCGATGAGCGCAATGTAGTACATGCACTGCGTGCGGAAACCGTTGAACTTGGCAAACGGCGCGGACTCATGATATCCTTTCTGGTCTACTGCCGGATACATTTGCGTCTGTTCGTTTTCGGGAGCCGAAACGTAATATTCGAGTTCGCCCATCGCTTCGTACGTCATGCCGGTAGCTTCCGTGAAGGCCTTCTTCGCCTTGCAGAGCGTGTATTCCGGAGAACTTTCCAGACGCTGTCCGTCCTTGTCGAAGAAGGAGCAGAGGAAGCACAGCGTGGGGAGTTCGGCGAACGGGTCGATGAATGCCGTGCGCAGGCGCGGGATGACGTACAGGTCGCTGCTGCCCGCTTCGATGAAGGGGAAGAGGCTGGAGCCGTCCACACGTTCCCCGGAGGTGAGGATGGAGCGGAGGTATTCTTCATTCGTGATGACGAAGTTCAGCGTTTTCAGCCTGCCGTCGGCGGCCGGATACATGAAATTGACCATGCCGATGCCGTTGTCCCTGACAAACGCGGTGATGTCGGCGAGCGTGAATTCTGCGGCCGGTTTTCCTATGAGGGCCTGCATCGTGTTTGAACGTATGTCCATTTCCATATCGTGTGTTTTATGGTTTTGTCCGTCGTTATTACAGCCCGGATGCGTCCGGGCTGTCGCAACAAAGATATATCAATATTTCTCCGTAACAAAGGACGGACGTAAGAATTATTACGTGAAAGGCTCCGATTCTTCCGATTTGTTAGCCGGCAGCATATTGCCGACCAGCCGAGACGCCCATCACAGGACGCAGCAGGGACGACCCGGTGTACGGTCTGTTATTCTTCCAGAAGGTCGAGAGGGCTGTTAGCCGACAGGACGGCCTTGTCGTTCGGTACGACTTCTTTCAGCGGAACGTAATATACCGTGGAAGTGGGGGTGTATATCCCGCAGGTTATCGCACCAACCAGTCCGTTCAGGAAACTCTGGTAGGTTCTGATGACATAGTTGCTGTATGCGCCTGTGTATTCTCTGGCGTTCATGTGCGCGTTGTCGAGCGGTACGAGCCCGCAAATCAGGTGGTGGTTCCATTCCCTGCTCACTTCGATGAGCGGTTCGTGTTTTTCGACGTTTCCCACGGTTACCCGCGTGTTGTAACAGGAAGTCAGCACGGCGGTACAGGCGACCGCAAAAAGGATTTTTTTCATCGTATTTTTTGTTCGGTTAGTTGTATGTGCGTGTCCTGCGGCGGTATGCTGCCGCCGAAAGGCATTATCGTGACAAAGATAAAATTTATTTCATATAATATGACTATGTTGCATTTTTTGCATGTGCGGCTGCCGGTACTTTTTCGCAGGTCTTAAAAGGCGGTTCGGCAGAAGACAAAATCGAAAACTGTTTTTTTGTATCTGCATACTGTAGCGTAAAGGGGAATTGAAGAATTACGAATCTTCTTTCAGAGAAGGAGTGGGGGCAGCGCTTGTGAATCGTGCGCCAGGCCGGACGGTTCGGGGTAGGGAAACGGGCAGCAGAGCTGCATTTTTGTTTTGAACTATCGGACAATGTCGGCACCGATTTGAGCGATGGATGAAGCCACTGTGTTCCCGGATGTATAAGCGTGGAACTGCAATATATGATATTCGGGAAGTCTAATAAAGACCAAAATGAAAAAAAGAGCTAAACAAGTGCAAATATAATCATTGATATACTGTATTTTATGTGGTATCAGATTCGGGAATGACTTTTTAGTTTGTCTTAATCTGTTGCAAGTTTCTTCGGGATATATGGGAACATTTACGGGAATTTGTTATACCTTTGCCGCATAACCGAAAAAGCAACGCAGATGAAAGTAACCGTGTATCTGAAGAAATGCTCCCCAGAGACCTCGAACATCTGTTTCCGGGTCAGGGAGAAGAGTGTGGACATAAAAGTGGTCTCTCCCTTTGAGGTACAGGACAGGTATTGGGATTCTGATACCCTTAGCTACAGGCGCACAACGGCTGTCCCTGCCGTAGAGCAGAAACGACTGCCGGAACAGATCGCCTCCATCATTGAGCGGGCGGAGAAGACCTTCTCGGACAAGGCGGACAGCAGGTGGATGAAGCAGGTCATCGAGGATGTGCTGTACCCTGCCCGCGCCTTCGAGCGCAACCACCCGAACCTTCTCGCCCGTGTCCATGAGTATCTGGAGAAGTTTGACGGCGCGGAGAGGACAAAGGAGCATATCGTCCGTTTCGAGCGCAAGATGACCCGCTACCACGACTACCGCCGGGAGATACTGGGCGAGGCGGACTTCACCCTCTTCGTGGAGACCGTCACGCTGGAGCAAATGAACGATTTTAGGGATTATGTCGTGAACGAGTACAA